>JABIRL010000117.1 GCA_018667855.1 Rhodospirillaceae bacterium | reverse complement strand
GGATATGCGATGGTTCCATGCGGGCATCACATGTATTTTTCTAGGTGCCTGTGTCACCACCGGGCCCGTAACAAAAACATTCGAAAAAGCCAGTGTACGCGCACCGGTCAATCTATTGGGCGATGCCGCCGTAGCCATCAATGCTTCCGCGATTGAGGCCGAGGCTGAAGCCTACAGATCCCGCCATCGGCCGCGATATTCATCGGACAGTTTGACAGCCTTGGCAGCCAACGTCCCGCCGGGCGCAAAACTGCCGCTGATTATCTACTTCCATGGCTGCGCCGGTATCATCAGGGCCGCAATTGGGCATTTGGGTTTGTTGGCGGAATTGGATGATTTTGCCGAGATAGCACCGGACTCCTTCGCCCGAAAGCGGCCAGAATATTGTTTCAGCAATTTCACGGTTGACCTTTCCATCTCCGGCGATGTCAGGAACATGCGCCTCTCGGAGTTGGATCATGTCATGAAACAAGTGGCGAAATTGCCCTGGGTGGATCAGAACAACATCTTCCTGATCGGCCATTCCCAAGGAGGCGGCCCGGTCTCCGCCTACGACGGCGGGGTGAAGGTCCGCGGCCGCATTATCCTCAACGGCTATTGCAGTGACTTATGGGGAGACGGCATGAGCTCCGACGAGGCACTGCTGACATTCGACAGCGGTCAGGATGCTTGGTTCCGGAACTTTCCTTCCGATTGCCGCGCCTTCGTATTGCGGCATGGAGGAACTTCAATATTCGAGGCGGAGGCGACGACGCACAACCTGGCCCTGAACCATTGGCCCAAGGTCAAAGCATTTCTGATGGATAATCGACGTTAGACTCTAAAGAATCGTAGTGCGCAAGGCACCACTAGGACGAACCGTCGATGGTGATGCCCTGCGACAGCAAGGCGTCGATCTCTCCGTCATCCAATCCGGCTTCGCGCAGGACTTCGATACTTTGTTCGCCCAGACGCGGGGCGTGGCGGCGGTAGCCGTCGGGACTTTCCGAAAACCCAATCGGCTGGTCGGGAATACGTAACCTGCCCTCGCTGGGATGGTCAACCTGCTGCCAGAAACCGGTTGCGGCCAGTTGCGGGTCATCGATCAGCTCGTCAGGCGTGTTCAGGGCTGTGAATGGTAATATTTCCGGGTCCAGCAGGGCTAGCCATTCCGCCGTGGTCCGCTCCGCGATAATATCGGCCAGTTGTTCATAGAGATCGTCGATGAACTGGGTGCGTTTCGCCACGTCGGTGAAGCGTTCGTCGTCCAACACAGCCTGATGCCCGGCAACGCCTAGAAAATAGCGCCAATGGGCATCGGTATGGGGCAACACGGCGATAAAGCCGTCCTTGGTGGCCTGGGGTTTGCGATGGGGGCTGAGGACCCGGACATAGCCGGCATTGG
Source organism: Rhodospirillaceae bacterium (assembly GCA_018667855.1). Taxonomy (GTDB): domain Bacteria; phylum Pseudomonadota; class Alphaproteobacteria. Next base: position 2,931 of record JABIRL010000117.1, on the reverse strand, counting down.
TCAAGGGCGGCTCGAAACTTTGCCCGAACAGATGTTCCGGCATCATGAAGGCGACCATGGCCTCGAACATCGGCACTTCCACTGCCTGGCCCTGGCCGCTGCGTTCCCGATGAAAAAGCGCGGCGTTGATGGCATAGACGACGGCCAGTGACGTGGTTTTGTCCGCCACGACGGAGGGCATGTAGTTGGGCACGCCCTGGGCCATATTATGCAGCACGGGGACAGAACTCTTGGCCTGGATGATATCGTCATAGGCGGGGTAATCCGCATAAGGGCCTTCCGCGCGGTAGCCGTAGGTGCCGCAATAGATAATCGTTGGGTTGGCTGCCCGAACCGCTTCGTAGCCCAGACCAAGACGTTGGGCGGCGGCGGGACGAAGATTATGCAGAAAGACATCCGCCCCCGCGGCCAATTTCAGGGCCGCCGCCTGACCGGCGGGTTGTTTCAGATCCAGCACCACGCTGCGCTTGTTGCGGTTGGCGCCCAGGAACATGCTGCCCATGCCGGTGTTGCGGGCCGGGCCGATATTGCGTGTGGTATCGCCGGCGGGCGGCTCGATCTTGATCACATCGGCGCCCAGATCACCAAGAATCTGCGCCGCCCAGGGGCCCAGGACGACGGATGTAATTTCCACGACGCGGACGCCGGCAAGGGGGCCTGTCACCGATAATCACCTTAAGATACGGAGGAAGAATGATGCGAAGAGCTAGGGGCAATTAATCATTCCCCGTGAAAAAAGAAAAGCGGCCAGATGACATATGCGGCTGACATATGCGGCCAGTCATGTATTTATGTCGCCTCAATCACCCACAAAGTGACGAGCCATAAAAGAAAAGTAGTCGAGCATTATGTCCCAAGCTTCCAGCAGCGCCGATAAGCGTATCGCCGTATTTGAAAAATTCGCACACCCGGTCACGGCTGATATTCTCGGCCGGGATCCTTCGATTACCATCGACATGCTGCAACTCAGCGACAGCGATGCGGAAAACTGGCAGGCCCTATCGGCGGCCCACGGCTATCAGATCCGCGCCGCCCGGGACGAACTGCCCGATCAGTTCTTCGCCAATGGGGAATTCATGGCCCGTTGCCCCAATATGCTGGTGGTTTCCTCCATGGGCGCCGGATTCGATACGGTGGATCTGGATGCCTGCACCGCCGCCGGTGTGATCGCGGTGAACCAGGCGGGTGGCAATGCCGAGGCCGTGGCCGAACACGCCCTGGGCATGATGTTGGGTTTATCCAAGCGGGTGGGCGAGGCGGACCAGTTCATGCGCGCCAGGGACGGCATCGAACGCAATGCCTATATAGGCAACAATATTCAGGGCAAGACCCTGGGCATCATCGGGCTGGGCCATATCGGCAGCCGCATGGCCGAACTGTGCGGTACTTTGTTTGGCATGCGCATCCTGGCCTACGATCCCTATCTGGAAGACAGCGATTTTGAAGAGCGCGGCGCCATCAACACCACCTGGGGCGATCTGCTGGCCAATTCCGATTTCATCACCGTGCATTGCCCGCGCACGGAGGAGACCATGAATTTTCTCGACGCCCGGGCCTTTGATCAGATGAAGCCGAGTACCGTATTCATCAACACCGCGCGCGGCGGCATCCATGACGAAGCGGCTCTGTTCGCGGCCTTGAGCAGTGGCCACCTGGGCGCGGCCGGCCTGGACGTTTGGGCCGTGGAACCCCCCAGCAAGGACCATCCCCTGTTGAGCCTGCCCAACGTCATGGCCAGCCCCCACACGGCCGGCGTAACCCACGAATCCCGCCACCAGGTCGCGACCTACGCCGGCGAGCAACTGCTCGACATCTTCGCCGGCCGCCGCCCCCCACGCCTGTTGAACCCGCAGGTCTGGCCACGGTTCCAGGAGCGGTACAAGGCGATATTCGGCGGATAAGTTAGGTCATCTGAACAAATTGCTGGATCAGAGCCGAGACCGTCTCGGGCGCGTCTTCCTGCAGGAAGTGCCCGACGCCGGGCAGAGTGACCACTGGGCCGTCGGGCCACAGGTCCTTGAAGCAACCGATGGTGAAGGCCTGGGGCAGGGCGCGGTCCGCTTCGCCAAAGATCAGCATGGCGGGCATTTTTTTGATCGCGGCGGTGGCCTCGGCCGTGCGCACGGTCTTGAGGAAATCGACGGTTTGCCGGTCGGCGATACATTGGGGAAAGCGTTGCGCGGCGATGGTGCTCTCGGGCGTCGGGAACGGCGCGGCATAGGCTCGGATCCAGGTTTCATCCACCTGTGCGGTGCTTTCGAACCCGACCCGTTTCATCACCGACAGGGCGGTGGCGGAGAGATTTTGGATGGTCGGCTCGAACGCCGGGCCGTTGACCCAGTTGAGCCAGGGCGAGACCTGGAATGATCCGGCACTTTCCGGCGCCCGGCCGCCGACCATGGCGTTCATCACGCACAGCCGGCTGACCCGGTCGGGGTGGCGATAGGCGATGGTGCTGCCAATGGGGCCGCCCCAGTCCTGCAGCACCAGGGTCAGGTTGGTCAGATCCAGATCCAGCACCAGCTTTTCCAGATTGTCGCAATGCTCCTGGATGCTATAGGCGCGGTCTTGCGGTGTTTCGCTTTTGCCGAAACCCATCTGATCGGGCACGATGACCCGGCCGTATTTGTCCAGGCGCGGAATGATATTGCGGTAAAGATAACCCCACGTGGGCTCTCCATGCAGGCAAAGAAAGGTTTCCCCGCCGCCTGTTGCACTATCGAAGGGTTGGTCCACGTAATGCATGGCGAAACCGTTACCGTGAAAAAATTTGGGCGCGAAAGGCCAGGTACCGTCAAATGTTTCGTCCGCGTCGATCACGATTGCATACTCCCTAATGCTTGCCTCTGTCCGGTTACCATCGCATGCTGGAGCGCTTGAACAAAACGGCGGGAATGCAATATGGCGGATGGATCAATTGAAATTACGGCG
>JABIRL010000261.1 GCA_018667855.1 Rhodospirillaceae bacterium | reverse complement strand
GAAGCAGCGCAGGAAACGGTGGCGCTAATCGAAGCCGCCGGCGGCGAGGCCATGGCCTTCGAGGCCGATGTCACCGACGAGACCCAGGTTCAGGCTCTGGTGGATGCCTGTATGGAGGCGTACGGGCGGGTAGACGTGCTGCACAACAATATCGGCGGCCAGGGAACCGGACGGGCGCTGGACACCATTACGGTCGATGACTGGAACGCCACCTTCGCCCGCAACGTGACCACCTGCATGCTGACCTGCCGCGCTGTGGCGCCCATCATGGAACAGCAGGGCGGCGGCGCCATCGTCAATATCGCGTCCATCGCCGGTATCAGGCATCTCAACGTGCCGACGGCGGTCTATTCCGCCACCAAGGGCGCCATGATCGAGTTCACCAAGAACATTGCCATCCAGCTCGCCGGCAAGGGCATCCGCGCCAACTGCGTGCTGCCCGGCTATATCGACACGCCGTTCATCCTGCGGCTGGTCAACGGCAAGCCCAGCTACACCTATAAGGGCTACAAGACAGCCGACGAATACCGTGCCGCCCGCGACGCGGTGATCCCGTCGGGCCGCATGGGTACCGGCTTCGATGTGGCCTACGCGTCGCTCTTTCTCGCCTCCGATGACGCCGAACACATCACCGGCACCCATCTGGTGGTCGATGGCGGTGTGACGGCAACTTCACCGGGGGTTTAGTCCGCAACAGGTCAAACCGGCCCCTGCCCGACTGCGCCAGACCATGGGCGTTAAGACCGCATTTCCGCGATTTCAATGGGAAATTAATCATTGATCGTTATTCCGGCGGACACCAGACCGGAAGGAATTCGCCATGCATATCCGCCGCACCCGGAACGCTCTCCTTGCCGCCTTTTTCATGATGTGGCCAATCCTGACCGCCCCGGCCCATGGGCTGGTGCTGGTGTCCGATACCACGGTGTCATACTTCCGGCCCGGCGGTTCCTTGAATACCACCCTGTTCGGCTATCTTGGCGCGGCCACGGGCAATGACGTTCAGGTGGTGTCCAATCTTTCCGACGCGGCCCAGGTTGGAGCGGCGGACGCTCTGTGGGTCACCGCCCGGAATTATTTTGAAACCATGTCCGCAACGGAAATCAGCAATATCCAAACCTTCGCGGCGACAGGAAAGCGCGTTGTCCTGTTCGGCGAGCATGGCGGCTGGGGAACCTGGAACACCAGTATCCTGGCAGTGCCGGGCGGCACCAATCTGGGGGGAGGCCAGTCGGGTGTCATCACGGCATCGTCGGTCAGCCATCCGCTAACCGTCGGTGTCGGGTCGGTTGAGCTTTTGGGTGGATCGGCGGCGGCTGGAGGGACGTCGCTGTTCGCGTACGACTTCATCAATCTATGGGGCGCAGGCCAGAATGTACTGACTATTCAGGATTCGAACCTGTTTCAGAATGCCAACCTGGCAAGTGCGGATAATAATCCGCTGGCCTTGAACCTCGTTGACTGGATCGCCGGCAGCGCCGCTTTCAGCGCCAACGCCTTCGTCATATCCGCACCGCCGGCGGCATTCCTCTTTGTCCTGGGGCTGGCCGGAATTGCGGTTTGGCGCAGACGCCTCAACATTTCCGGAACCTGAAAACAAAAGGGCCGGCGAATGCCGGCCCTTTTTCTTTAGCCGAATGATGTGGTTCAGGCGGCGACTTCGTACTTGTCGCGTTTGACGCCGGCGAGGTTCTTGCCTTCGACACGGATCAGTCTTGTGTCGCCTTCGCGCCGCGGCGAATGGAGCGCGCCTGGCTTGTAGTAATGCGCGATGCCCGGTGTCAGGGAGTAGTCGCAGACTTTCTTGACCTTGCCAGGATTCCCGTCCTCGGGTTTTTCGACGCATTCCCAGTCGGTCATGATGGTTTCACCCACCGCCTGTCCATAAATCGCCCAGCTATCGGCATGATCATGGGGGTTGCTGCCCTTGGGGCCGTTATAGGTGTGCGCCAGGATGCAAAAACTAAAATCCGGATCTTCATAAAGAACGTGCCGTTCGGGCTGGCCGGGATTTTCGAAATGTTCCGCGACGAAATCCGCGTCGGCGCAAGCCTTGCCTACGAAATCGCGCACTTTCTCGCGACCTTTGTCACCGGAATCTTCTGCCATTGCCGCGTGGCAATCGGCGGAAAGCTGTTCGAGAGAATAAGCCATGGTTCACCTCCAAAGTGATGATAAGACAGGGTTGCCCCGATTATGCCATCTATGGGCAAAAACGGAATAGGGAATTATACGGATCGCGTTTCAGGCAACCGCCTCATAACGTGGCCGTCTCACCCCCATCAGATTTTTGCCCTCGACACGGACCATGCGAACCTCGTTTTCACGCCGTGAGGAATGAAGATCGCCCTCGTTGTAGAGCTGCGCCGTCCCCCTTGGCAGTTCATAGGATTTCACCTTCACAACCTTGCCCGGCGTGCGGCCATCAGGTGGCTCGGTGCAATGCCAGTCGGTCATCTCGGTGATCCCGGCGGCGATACCGTAGATCGCCCAGGTTGGCCCATGGCCATGGGGCAGACCGGTTTCCGGCGCCGCCACGTGGACCAGAATGCAGAAGCCGAGCTCGTCGTTCTCATACAGAACCTGACGCGGCAAATCGTTATCGGGCCCCAGATGGGTGGCGACAAAGGCATCATCCTGACAGGCTTTTTCGACGATCTGGCGCACTGCGTTGCGCCCCACCGCGCCGCTATCCGACGCCAGTGCCACCCGGCATTCGTCCGCCATCTGTTCCAGCGTATAGGCCATGATTTCTCTCCTCCATTGAACGGTGTGTTGATGGATACTATGCCACGCAACGGCCGCTAATTCGAGACCATCTCCTTGAGACGCTGTTCGGTATCATCGATGGCCATTTTGACCAACGGATCGTCCGCATTCATCGCCCGCAACGACTCAAGGTGCGCTTCCAGGGCGCGCCGGCCAGCGCCGGGGGGAGCGGACAACAAGCAAGCGTCGGACATCTATTTAGCAAATACTTTCTGCAGCAATTCCGTCGTCCGCTTGGCGGGATTTTCGCGGATGGCCGCTTCCTCGCGGCCGAGATAGAGAAAGACGCCGGCGATGGCCTTGTCCAGCACGTATTGTGTCAAATTCGCCTTGGCGTCGGGCACGAATGGGATGCTCTTGTACTGGCCGATCATCCTGTCATAGGAGGCGATGGCGCCAACCTGGCCGAGCTGGTCGTTGACGATGGGTTTCATCTCTCCAGCCAGCGGCGCCGACATCTTGCCGCGAAAATACCGGGTCGCGGAATCCTTTGGCCCGTTGAGGATCTTCCTGGCGTCAACGATGCTCATCTCGGAGATGGCGTTGCCAAACAGCGTCCTGGCCTTTGGCACGGCCGCTTCGGCGGCGCGGTTGAGCTTGAGCTCAAGATCATCGGCGAGCCCGCTCATGCCCACCTTGCCGAGCATGGATTGGACGGTCTTCAGCGACTCCGGCAGCGGGATATGAACATCCGACGATTTGTTGAAGCCGTCCGACCTGCCCAGAGTCCCCACCACCCGCTCGGAACCGACCCGCAGCGCCTCCTTCAGCCCCCTGGCGATGTCACCGCTGGACAGGGCCGACATAGCCCCGCCACCGGTGCTTGAATCACTGCCGCCAAGCCCCTTGAGAAGCTCCTTGCCGCGGTCAAAAAAGCCCTGCGACGCGGCCGGCTGGGCGGCAAGCAGCAGTGCGGATACGGCCAATGAGGCGAAAACGAATCCCCTGAATCTCATAAGGGTTCTCCCTGTGAAAAGAATTTATGGTGCACGCTTTACCACAGAGATCTGACCACGTCGTGTGGCGATTTTCTGTCACCCGGCCTCGGCCAGCAGCTCCTCCAGCAACGCGTTGAAACGCTCGGGATATTCGAGGTAGATCATGTGGCCGATGCCGGGTATCTCGTGATGGCGGATGCCGGGCATGGCCTCCGCGATCTCCCGCACCATCTTCTTGCCGGCGGTCTTGTCGTGTTCACCGGAGACGATCATGGCGGGCACCCGGACTTTCGCGGTCCCTTCGTGGATATTCGCGTGGCGCAGCGAACGGAACTGACGCACATAGCCTGTCTGGTTCATGGCCGCCGTGATCTCGATGCCCTTGGCCACCACCTCGGGCCTGGCATCGGGTGAGCAGGAACGGGGCACATGGTGTTTGGCGAAGGCTTCCATGCCGAGCTTGTCCAACTCGGCGATACGTTCCTTGATGCCGTCTTCCCGGTCCTTGGCCTTGACGATCCCGCCACCGACCACCGGCTGCGCCAGGGTCAATGACAGCACCCGGTCGCCATAGGCGCGGGCAAAGGCGGTGACCATGATGCCGCCATAGGAATGACCCACCAGATGCGCCTTTTCGATTCCCAGCGAATCGAGAAAATCAGCCATGGCCATGATGTAATCGCCGACAGACGGCAGATCGGTCTCAAATGCGGTGGATTCACCATAGCCCGGCGCGTCCCAGCCGATCACCCGGTAGCGGTCGGAAAACTGCTCGTACTGAGTTTCCCAATTGCCGGAACCACCGCCCATGCCGTGGACAAAAAACAGCGCCGGCCCGTCACCCTTCTCGCGATAGCTAATTCGATAATCACCGGCATCAACGTGTCTGAGATCGGGGATCGCCATGATGAACCTATTTGCCAATACCGAGAGACATTAAAACCCGTTTCCACCAGGGCCACGGAAATCCTTCGGCGGGCACAGCCTCACCGCCCACTTGCGCCGCCAGCCTCGAGAAAAACTGCCCGACGACCATTTTGGCAGCCCCTTCGAGCATGCGGCCGCCGATGGCGGCGACCTTGCCGCTGATCTCGATGGAATAATCGTAGCGAATGCGGGTCCCGTTGCCCTCCTCGGAGAGAGTGACATGGCCCGATCCCTGCGATGACCCCAACGGTCCATCCAACCCGCCGGACAAGGTCGCCGACTGTGGTGCTTCCAGATCGGTCAGGCCGACGTTGGCGATAAACCGACCGCGCACAGGGCCAACACCGAGACTGACTTCGGCGCGGTAGGAGTTTTCCTCAACCAGATCGAGGGAATGACAACCGGGGATCACGGCAGCCAGCGCTGTGGGATCGAGCATGGTGCGCCAGACCTCGATGGGCGCCGCCGGCACAAAAGCGTCGCCCGCGCCGGTCAGGGCCGAACCTTCTGTCTTCGCCGCGGGCGCTTCGGAAGTCTCCGGACGGGCTGGTTCATCGCCATGGAGCACCGCGCTGATCTTGGCCGGGGTCAGGGGCACGACGATATTGTCGATCCCCAGCGCATCGCACACCGCATTGGCAAGACAGACGGGCGTCGACATACAGTTGCCCTCGGCCGCGCCTTTCGCTCCCAGCGGGGTGAAGGGCGACGGGGTTTCCATGTGAACCAGTTGCGGCTCGGGTACTTCCATGGCTGTGGGCACCAGATAATCGGCGAACGTGCCGCTGAGGAAACTGCCATCATCGGCGTAGCAGAATTCCTCATACATTGCCGCGCCGATGGCCTGACCGAACGAGCCATAGACCTGGCCGTCGACGATCTTGGGATTCATCATCCGGCCGGGATCATGCATGGTGACATATTTGTCGATGCGGATCTCGGCGGTATCCGGATCGATTTCGATGCCGCAAAAATCGAACACGAAACCATAGGTCAGCGATGTGTTGATGCGGTCGTCGTCATCGGGCGAAGTGAGTTGGGTCGGCGCCCAGGTGGCGGTCTCGCGCAGAGCCGCGTCCATGCCCTCGGGCAATAACCCGGGCGACCAGTGGGTACCGCCGGCGACGCGGCGGAAACTTAAGGAGTTGTCGGGATTATCACGATCGAAAATCTGGCCGCCGCCGAATTCAACCTGATCGGCCGGAATATTCAAATTCTGGGCGGCGATGCGCGCCAGCTTGTCGCGGATTTTCTTGGCCGCTAACTGGCCTGCCACGGCGGTACCCGGCGAGAACCGGCAGGAATACGTCCCCGCCGCGATGGACCACGGGTCCTTGTGGGTGTCGTGTTCGGTATTTACGCGAATATCGGTGGGGCGTAGCCCGAGTTCGTCGGCGACGATCTGCGACAGCACGGTGGCATGGCCCTGGCCCTGCGGTGTGGTGTCACTGGTGACGCTGACCGATCCCAGCGGGTCCACGTTGACCGTCGCCATGGAAATGGCGCCGTCCTGCGAGCCGCGCTTGCGGCGTTCCTCCACCGGCACGATGGTACTGAGATAGCCCATGTTGGACATACCCGGTTCCACCACAGAGGCGTAACCGATGCCATAGAGCCTGCCCTCGGCGCGGGCCTGTTCGCGGCGCTTTAGAAGCTCGTCGAGGCCACCTTCTTCCACCGCCAGTTCAACGGCCTTGGGGTAGTCGCCGGAATCATAGAGCGCGCCGGCGGGAGCTTTGTAGGGGAACACATCAGCGGACAACAAATTCTTGCGGATGACATCCAACGGATCGAGATCGAGCGTCACGGCGATCTTGTGCATCAGCCGCTCGATGGCGAAATACATCTGCGG
>JABIRL010000317.1 GCA_018667855.1 Rhodospirillaceae bacterium | reverse complement strand
GTCCTTGGTGCGGCGTTGTTCCGCCTCGATCGCAGCCGAAACGGCCGCGACATCAGACCCGACAGCGTGCTGGCGGCCGCCGATGACCATTTGCGGCGTATAGACCGAGCGGTTGCGCATGGCCGCGGCATAGTGGCGTTGCCGTTGGGTATTGGCGGGTTGGGCCAGGGTATCTTTCCAACCAAGATAATCCCAGTAATCCACATTGAAAGTCAGGGCGATAACGTCATCGCGATGGGCCAGTTCACCCAGCAGTCGGTCCGCCGGGGGACAGGAATTGCACCCTTGCGAGGTGAAAAGTTCAACGACGACTTGGGGGACGACCTGGGGGACGACCTGGCCCCCGGATTGCGCCAAGCCGGGTTGCTGCAGACCAAGCACCAATAACAGGGCGCCCACGATCCCGAACAAAAAAGGCCGCGGCCGCCAAAACATTTTGGATCGCAATATTTCCATGCCTGGAAATTTAGTGACCGGCGCCATCACCGGGAAGTCAATTGTCGGTGATGGCGCCAATCAAATCATGAACGGTTCAGGCCGCGGCATTCATCAAGTTGCGCAAAACGTACTGCAATATGCCGCCGTGGCGGTGATATTCGACCTCGTCCAGGGTGTCGATACGGCACAACAGGGTGATATCCTTGCTGCCGCCGTCGGCATAGTGAACCGTGCAGGCGACGTCCATGCGCGGCGCAATGCCATCCGAAATCCCTGTAATATCAAAAGTTTCCGTGCCCTGCAGGTTCAAAGAACCACGGCTGTCGCCATTCGTGAACTGCAACGGCAACACGCCCATGCCAACCAGATTGGAGCGGTGAATACGTTCGAAACTTTCCACGATCACGGCGCCTACGCCCAAAAGCTGCGTGCCCTTGGCGGCCCAGTCACGGGATGAACCCGTACCGTATTCCTTGCCGGCCACGATCACCAACGGCACCCCCTCGGCCTGATAACGCATGGCGGCATCATAGATTGGCATTTCCTCGCCACTGGGCTGATGGCGGGTGACGCCGCCCTCGGTACCCGGCGCCATTTCATTGCGAATGCGGGTATTGGCGAAGGTGCCGCGCATCATAATTTCATGATTGCCGCGGCGAGAGCCGTAGGAGTTAAACTCCCGCGCCGGCACCTGCCGTTCGTTCAAATAACCCGCCGCCGGGCTGTCCTGGGCAATGGAACCGGCGGGCGAGATATGATCCGTGGTCACTGAATCGCCCAAAATGGCCAATTCCCTTGCACCCATGAGGTCGGAAACCGTTCCGGCATCCGGCGCCATGCCATCGAAATAAGGCGGGTGCTGAACGTAGGTGGAAACCGCATCCCAATCATAGGTCAGGCTGTCGTTGGCTTTCACCGCCTGCCATTCTTCCGGGCCGGTGAAGACATCGCTGTAGCGGCTGCCGAACATGGCCGGCGTCAGGGCCTTGGCCACCGTATCGGCGACTTCCTGCTGCGTTGGCCAGATATCTTTCAGATAGACCGGTTCCCCATCGCTGCCTTTGCCCAAAGGCTCGGTCGTGATGTCCCGGTTCAGGCTGCCGGCCAGGGCATAGGCCACGACCAGAGGCGGGGAGGCCAGATAGTTGGCCCGCACGAAGGGGCTGATCCGGCCTTCGAAGTTGCGGTTGCCGGATAAAACGGCCGTGGCGACCAGATCGCCTTCCGAAATTGCATCGGAAATCGGTTCGTCCAAGGGACCGGAATTGCCAATGCAGGTGGTGCAGCCAAAGCCGACCACGTTGAAGCCCAGGGCATCCAGGGGATCCTGCAAACCGGCGGCGGCCAGATAATCGGCCACGACCTGGCTGCCCGGCGCCAGGGATGATTTCACCCAGGGTTTTGTCTGCAAGCCTTTCTCGACGGCTTTTTGCGCCACCAGACCGGCGGCCACCAGGACCGAGGGGTTGGAGGTGTTGGTGCAAGAGGTAATCGCCGCGATCACCACATCGCCGCTTCGCAGGCCGTAATCGGCGCCGGCGACGGGGATGGACGTATCCGTATCCGCGCCCGCCATCAATTTCGGCAGGGCCTCGGCGAAAGCTGTCTTGGCCTTGTCCAGATCGACGCGGTCTTTTGGCTGTGACGGCCCCGATATGCAGGGCACCACGGTATTCATGTCCAATTCCAGGGTGGCGGTGAAAAGCGGTTCGGGGCTGGAGGCGTCCCGCCACATGCCCTGGGCCTTGGCATAGGCCTCGACCAGTTTCACCTGCTCAGGCTCGCGCGCGGTGAATTCCAAATAACGTAGGGTTTCCTTGTCCACGGGGAAAAAGCCGCAGGTGGCGCCGTATTCGGGCGCCATGTTGGCGATCGTGGCGCGGTCGGTCAGGGGCAGATTGTCCAGCCCCGGCCCATAAAATTCCACGAACTTGCCGACCACGCCCTGGGCGCGGAGCATTTCCGTCACGGTCAGAACCAGATCCGTGGCGGTGGTGCCGGCGGGCAATTTCCCGGTCAATTTCATGCCGATCACTTCCGGCAGCAGCATGGAAATGGGCTGGCCCAGCATGGCCGCCTCCGCTTCGATGCCGCCGACGCCCCAACCCAGGACGGCCAGGCCATTGACCATGGTGGTGTGACTGTCGGTGCCCACCAGGGTATCGGGATAGGCGATGGTCTTGCCATCGTTGTCAGAGGTCCAGGTCACCTTAGCCAGATATTCCACGTTGACCTGATGGCAGATCCCGGTGCCGGGCGGCACCACGCGGAAATTGTCAAAGGCCTGGGAACCCCAGCGCAGGAAAGCATAACGTTCGCCATTGCGGGCGAACTCCAACTCGATGTTTTTGGCCAGGGAATCCTTCGTGCCCGCATGATCCACCATGACCGAATGATCGATCACCAGATCCACGGGAGACAGCGGATTGATGCGTTTCGGATCACCGCCCATGTTGACCACGGCCTCGCGCATGGCGGCCAGATCGACCACAGCAGGGACGCCGGTGAAATCCTGCATCAACACCCGGGCCGGCCGGTAGGCGATTTCCTGGTCCGACCGCTGGTCCTGCAACCAGGCGGCCACGGCCTTGATGTCATCGGTGGTGACGCTGCGGCCGTCTTCATGGCGCAACAGGTTCTCCAACAGCACCTTCAGGGAATAGGGCAGGCGGGACAGATCCCCAAGACCCCCTTCGGAGGCGGCGGGCAGGGAAAAATAGTCATAATCCTTGCCGTCCACGGAAAGCGTGCGGCGGGTGTTCAGGGAATCATTGCCAATGGAGGTCATGGGCCATCTCCTCTTTGATCTTCAAATGCGCGGGCGGAAATCTGCCGGCTATGTATCGCTGATAAGTATCGTCTGCAAGTGTTCCAGAGTGGCGCGCGGCGCGGTGTGCCGGCGGCGCGACCTAAACTCCGGTTGCCGTAAAAACAAACACACGGGCTTCATAGCGCCTTTTGCCACGGAAATCACCTGTCACGATGGCAAAGATTCGATCTCTTCTGGCAGATGCCCGTTCAACGATCTAGGCTACGCTCGCAAATTTGGAGGAGAGCGATCATGGAATTGGAATTGACCGGGAAAAATGTCCTGATCACGGGCGGTTCGAAAGGTATTGGGCTGGCGGTGGCCAAGGGCTTCGCGGCCGAGGGCTGTAATTTACACTTAACTTCGCGCACGGCGGAGGATCTACAGGCCGCCAAGGGTATCATCGAGCAGGCCCATGATGTGAAGGTGCAAATTCACCCCATGGATCTGGCCCAACCCGGCGCGGCCGAAAATCTGCGGCAGGCGGCTGGCGAAGTTGATATCCTGATCAACAATGCCGGCGCCATACCCGGCGGCGATGTTCTCAGCGTTGACGAGGGACGGTGGCGCGAGGCCTGGGATCTGAAGGTCTTCGGTTACATCAACATGACCCGGTTGTATCTGGACGCCATGACGACGCGGGGTGACGGCATCATCATCAACGTAACCGGGACCGCCGGAGAGAATCCCGACCCTAATTACGTCGCCGGATCCGCCGGCAATGCCTCCCTGATGGCGTTTACCCGCGCTATTGGCTCCACCTCCATCGACAGCGGTGTGCGGGTGTTGGCGGTCAACCCCGGCCCGGTCGAAACAGACCGCATCACCGCCTTGCTGAAGACCTGGGCCGAGGCGGAGTTCGGCGATCGCGAGCGCTGGCGCGAACTGACCAAGAAATGGCCCATGGGGCGTGCCGCCAAGGCGGAGGAATGCGCTGATCTAGTGGTCTTTGCCGCGTCCGCCAGGGCCAGCTACATATCCGGCGTGGTGCTGACCATCGATGGCGGTTTGGGCGCCCGCCCCTAGGGGGAGGAATAATGACCGCCAACTGTCAAGGTCATTTTTGCTGGGATGCGCCCTTGACCAGGCCACATTCAAACGCTTTACTGCGTTTCGATTATGCGTAGGTAAGTTCTGATAAGCCGGATAACCGGCACGGAGCTGAGCATGCCTTGGCATAATTGTCGTACAGGGTCGGGCGATTTGGATCTCCCAATATGAAGAGTAAAATTTTGCCATGGTTGCAGGCCTCATCGGTCGCGGTACGCCGTGGTGAGACATCACGGCCCGCGCGGTCCCGCGGCGGGCTCTCAAATTTCAGAACAAGGGTGACGGCAGCATGACCAATACCGCTGGCTCCGGCGGGAGCGTAAAGTTGAAGATTCAGGGCGTCGCGAAAAGCTTTGGTGGCGTGCGCGCTGTCACGGAGGTAAGCGCCGACGTCCAAGAAGGTGAAATTTTTGCCATCATTGGCCCCAATGGCGCCGGCAAGACGACCCTGCTGAACATGATTTCAGGCTTCTATCATCCGGATGAAGGCAGCCTCATGTTTGAAAATCATGACATTTCAAACATGCGCCCGGCGGACATTGCCGCATTGGGGGTGGCCCGGACGTTCCAAAACATTGCCCTGTTCCGCGGCATGACGGTGCTGGAGAACATGATGCTGGGGCGTCATGTTCTGATGAAAACCGGCGTACTTTCGGCTTTTTTATATTGGGGCCCGGCGCAACGGGAAGAAATCGCGCATCGGGAACGGGTTGAGGAAATTATCGAATTCCTGAACCTCACCGACTTGCGCAAAACACCGACCGGTTCGCTGGCCTATGGTTTGCAGAAACGTGTCGAGTTGGGCCGCGCCCTGGCTGCCGAACCACGGCTGCTGCTGCTTGACGAGCCCATGGCGGGCATGAACCAGGAAGAAAAAGAGGACATGGTGCGCTATGTCCTGGATGTGAACCAGGAATGGGGCACGACAATCGCGTTGATCGAGCATGATATGGGCGTTGTGATGGACATTTCCGACCATGTGGCGGTGCTGGACATGGGCGCGAAGATTTCCCAGGGCACGCCGGATGAGGTCCGCGCCGACCCCAAGGTTATTGAGGCTTATCTGGGCACGACGGATCATAAGGAGGTGGCATAGACCATGGCGGATCTCGATACATTGCCGCAGCTTTTGCTCAAGAATGCCCGCGATATGGGCGATCAGCCAGGCATGCGCAAAAAACATCTTGGCATTTGGAAAACCTACTCTTGGTCGGATAATGCCGATCAGGTGCGTGCTTTGTCTTTGGGGCTGGCAAGCGTGGGCTTCGGCCGCGGCGACAACCTGGGCATCATTGGTAACAATTTGCCGCAGCTATATTGGGCGCAAATTGCCGCCCAGTGCATGGGCGGCGTACCGGTACCGGTTTATCAGGACGCCATCGCCAAGGAATTGGCGTTTGTCCTGCAGCATTCGGAAGTCAGCGTGATCATTGCCGAGGATCAGGAGCAGGTCGACAAAATCCTCTCGATACGGGACGAATTGCCAAATCTCAAATGGCTGATTTACTGCGATCCCCGTGGCATGACGGATTACGATGAACCTATCCTGAAATCCTTTGCCGATTTGCAGACCGATGGCCGCGCCTTCGACAGCGCTAATTCCGGCCACTTTCAAGCTGAAGTCGATAAGGGCACGACCAACGACGTTGCCCTGATGTGCTACACCTCCGGCACTACGGGTGATCCCAAGGGTGTGATGCTGAGCCATCAAAACCTGCTGTATTGCAGCCGGGTCTTTATTGCCGCCGAAGGCATTCAGTCCAGCGACGATTTTCTCGCCTATCTGCCTATGGCCTGGGTTGGCGATACCGCCTATGGCCTGATCATCAGCCTGCTGGTGGGCGCGACCTTGAATTGCCCCGAGGGTCCATCGACCGTGATGCGGGACCTGCGGGAATTGGGTCCGACCGGCATTATCGCGCCACCCGCGATTTGGGAAGGCATGCTCTCGGATCTGCAGCTGAAAGGTGCCAGTTCATCGCCCTTGAAGCGCAAGGTTTTTCAGTATTTCAGCGCCGTCGCCCGGCGCTGCGAGGAGTATAAGGCCGGGGGCACGGCTGTTTCCGCCGGTCTGTCCTTTGCCCGCGCCCTGGGTGAACATATCGTCTATGGCCCCGTGCGTGATCAACTGGGTCTGCGTCGGGCACGCTGGTGCGTAACCGGTGGTGCCCCCATGGGGCCTGACACCTTCGGATTTTTCCGAGGTTTTGGCGTCAATTTGAAGCAACTATACGGCATGACGGAAGTGGGGGGGCTGGCCACCCTGCAACCGGATTCCGCGGCCAGTCCCGATACGGTTGGCGTGGCCTGTCCTGGCCTGGAAATTCGCATCGCCGAGGATGGCGAAGTACAGTTGAAAAGCGATGGTGTTTTCACCGGATATTTCCGTGAGGAGGAAAAAACCGCCGAAGTGATGTCGGAGGACGGCTGGTATCGTACCGGTGATGCGGGGTTGATCGACAAAAATGGCCATCTGGTCATCATCGATCGGGCCAAGGATGTGGGTAAGCTTGGCGATGGCACCCCGTTCGCGCCGCAGTTCGTCGAACTGAAACTGAAGTTCAGCCCGTACATCAATGAGGCCGTCTCTTTTGGTGACGGCCATCCCTTTATCTCGGCCATGGTCGCGATCGACTTTGAAAATGTCGGAAAATGGGCCGAAGGACAGGCGCTGCCTTATACCAACTACATGGATCTGAGCCAGAAGCCGGAGGTGGTCGCGTTGATCACGGATGAGGTTCGGAAGATCAACCAGGGCCTGCCGGATGTATCCCGGATCAAGCGGTTCGTCTTGCTGACCAAGGATCTGGACGCCGATGACAACGAGATTACCCGCACGCGTAAGCTGCGGCGCGGGTTCATCGCGGAAAAGTACGGCCCCGTGATCAAGGCCTTTTACGGCGGCGCGAAAGACGTGGAATTGCGTCTTGCCGTGACATTCGAGGACGGCAGCGAATCTTTTGTTGACGCCCATATGACAATTCAGGAAGCGGCGTAAGACCTTTATTGGCTGCCTAGGGAGACCCTGCTATGGAGTGGCAATTTTTTGTCGAATTGGTGACCAACGGCATGTTGACCGGGCTGATGTATGCCCTGGTCGCGGTCGGGTTTGTCCTGATCTATAAATCAACGGACGCCATCAATTTCGCGCAAGGTGAATTTTGCATGATCGCGGCCATCGTCGTCGCGGGCGCCATAAAACTTTACGGTTTTCCCGTATGGGTCGCCATTGGCACCGGCCTGCTGTTCATGCTGGTATTCAACTGGGGCTTGGAACGGGTCGTCCTGCGGCCCATGATCGGTCGCCCGGTGGTGGCGATTATCATGGCGACAATCGGTCTGGCACTGATGTTTCGGGGCCTGGGACCCCTGGTCTTTGGCGCAGAAACACGTCCCATTCCTCTTCCGATCCCCGATCAGCCGATTATTTGGGGGCCGTTCTTCATGGCGCCAATCGACGTTTTGGGCGCCGTGATATCGATCGGTTTCATGGCCGTGTTCGGCTGGTTCTTCATGAAAAGTCGCAAGGGTGTCGCCATGCGCGCGGTGGCGGACAGTCATCAGGTTTCCATGGCCATGGGCATCAACGTCGAGCGTTATTTCGTTCTGGCCTGGATGCTGGCCGGCTTTGTCGCCCTCTTGGGTGGCCTGGTCTGGGGCAGCGCCATTGGCGTGGATACGCAATTGGCGGCGTTGGGCCTGAAAGTGTTTCCGGTAGTGATCCTGGGCGGTCTGGATTCCATCGTCGGCGTTATCGTCGGCGGCATCATCGTCGGTGTCGTCGAGGCAATTTCCGCCGGCTATATCGACCCGTTTGTGGGTGGCGGCACCAAGGATTTCACACCCTATGTTCTGATGATCCTCGTATTGATGGTTCGACCATACGGGATCTTTGGCAAACCCATCATTGAACGTATCTGATCGCGGGGAATAGAGGATCATGTTTCATCGCGAGAGCGGTTACTTCAAAACGACCTATCAGGCTGATATGGCGCTGTTTCCGTTGCCTATCGGCAGGGTGGCGATCGCCGGCTTGGCAGTTTTGTTTTTTGTCGTGTTCCCCATTGTCATGGACGACTATTACCTGACGTTGGTTAATCTAGCGGCGATTGCTGTGGTCGGGGCCCTGGGCCTAAACATTCTGCTGGGCTACACCGGGCAGATTTCTATTGGTCACGGGGCCTTCATGTCGGTCGGCGCTTATACAGCGGCCAATTTCGCCGTGCATTTCGATTTGCCGTTTTGGATTACCATTCCATCGGGTGGCATCTTGGCGGCTGCCGTCGGCTTGCTCGTCGGTTTGCCGTCCCTACGGGTCAAGGGCTTGTATCTAGCTATCGCGACTTTGGCGGCGCAGTTCATCATTGAGTGGACCTTGAACCATACGCCGGTGATTTCGGGTGGTGTGCAGGCCTCAATCGAGATGCCGCGCCCGGTGGTGTTTGGCAATACGATCACCACGCCGACGGAAATGTACCTGTTCCTTCTGCCAATTTCCGTGTTAGCGATTATCGCAACCTTGAATTTGGTGCGTAGCCGCATCGGCCGGGCATTCGTGGCCATTCGCGATCAGGAAATCGCGGCCGAGATCATTGGCATCAACGTCTATCGCTACAAGCTTTTGGCATTCATGATTTCATCATTTTATGCTGGCGTGGCGGGCGTGATGGCGACCTATTATTACGGCGTCGCCAACTACGAAGCCTTTCAGTTGCCGATCTCGATCGATTACCTGGCGATGATTATTATCGGTGGTCTCGGCTCGGTGCTGGGTTCGGTCTTTGGCGCCTTCTTTATCACGCTGTTGCCGTTTGGCGTGCGGATTTTCATGGAAACGGTCGGCGTCTTTTTCGTCGAAGGGGTCTATCTGGCGCAAGTCATCGCGCAGATGCGGCTGATCATCTTCGGCGGCCTAATTATCTTCTTCCTGGTGGTGGAACCGGAAGGATTGAACAAGCTTTGGCAGAATATCCGGAACTATTTCCGGGTTTGGCCCTTTTCCTACTAGGAATGGTCCTATTAAGGTTTAGGGTAACTCAATGTCGCTGAATTCAATGGCGGCACCTAACAGGGGAGACTAAGGCATGAGACATTTACGACTCGGTCTGATGGCAGCGACCGTGGTTGCGGCCGCCTCTTTTCAGATCAGCACCGCGACCGCCGGCGAAATCGTCGTCGGCCTGCAGTGCGACCGGACGGGTCCGACGCAAACCGTCGGCACCTTCCTATGTCCCGGTTACCATGACTACGTCAAGCTGGTGAACAGCAAGGGCGGCATCGGCGGTCATACCATCAAGGTGATGGAAATTGACCACGAATATAAAGTTCCGCCGGGCATGGAAGCCTATCAACGCATGAAAAAAGGCGGCGCGGTTGTAATTGCCATTTATGGCACGCCTCATACGCAGGCTTTGACGCCATTGCTGCACGAAGACAAGATCCCCGGCACCAGCCCCGGATTTGGTACTGCTGCGGCAGCCAACGGCAAAAAGTATCCCTTCCTCTTTCCTATCGCGGCCACCTATTGGTCACAGGGCGCGGCGGCCGTGCAATTTGCGAAACAGCAACTCGGCGGCGTGCTGAAGGGAAAAAAGATTGCGTACATCTATTACGATAACCCGGCCGGACGCGAGCCGCTTCCCATCATGCACAAACTGCGTGATATGGAAGGCTTTCAACTGAAAGAGTTCGCCATTCCCCCACCAGGTGTCGAGATGAAGGTTCAGGTGCAGGATATTGCCCGCCGCTACCGGGCCGACTTCGTCATCAACCACACCTTCGGCAAAGCGCCTTCCGTTGCCTTGAACGAGTTCACCCGTCAGGGTTACCCGTTGAACAAGATGGTCGGTTTTGTCTGGGCGGCCGGCGAATCCAACATCATGGGCGCCGGCGGCTGGCACAAGGCCCAGGGCTATTACGTCCTGCAGATGGCTGGTGCGGGTTCCGATTATGATGTGCTGCGCGAGATCAAGGCGCTGTACAAATCCGAAGGCAAAACCCCGCCGAAGGAAATGGAATCCACCGTGTACTACAACCGTGGTCTGATGTGGGCTGCCGTGGCTCTCAAGGCCGTGGAAAATGCGGTTAAGGCCAAGGGCGGCAGTGCAGATGTTACCGGCGCTGACGTGCAAAAAGGCTTTGAAGGCATCAAAGACTTCACCTTGGGCGGCATTCTGCCTCCTCTGAATATCACAGCAGAGGATCATGAAGGCGGCGGCTGGGTGCAGATCTTCCAAGTCAAGGGCGAGGCTTTCGTACCAGTCTCCAAATGGCTGCACGGCTATCGCGAGACCGTTATGGAAATGGTCGCCAAGGGCGAATAAGCCAGAACAAACCTATCGGCTGGCCCGGCGCGATATTGAGCCGGGCCAGCCAACCTTTTTGTTAATCGATTTTAGTCCGTATTGGGGAGCGCCGTGCTCAAACTCAACAACGTCGAAGTCATTTACGATGGCGTCATCCTGGTCCTAAGAGGCATCTCGATCGAGGTGGAGGTAGGCAGTATTACGACTGTCCTCGGCGCTAACGGCGCCGGCAAATCCACAACGTTGAAGGCGATATCCGGCCAATTGAAGGCGGAACGCGGCGAGGTGACCCGCGGCACCGTTGAATTCGAAGGCGCACGTATTGACCATTTGCAGGCTCATGAAGCCGTACAAATGGGGATCGTGCAGGTATTCGAAGGCCGGCGGGTATTTGAACATCTGACGGGTGAAGAGAACCTCATCGCCGGCGGCCACATTGTCAGCACCCCCGTGATGAAGAGAAACATGGAGTTGGTGTACGAATATTTCCCCCGTCTCTATGAACGGCGTGAAGTGCAGGCCGGCTATCTCTCGGGCGGCGAGCAGCAGATGCTGGCCATCGGCCGGGCTCTGATGTCCGACCCGAAACTGGTCATGCTGGATGAGCCCTCGCTGGGTCTCGCGCCCATGATTATCGAGGAAATATTTGGTATCATCACGAAACTCAACGAACAGGAAAAAACCACCTTCCTGGTAGTTGAGCAGAATGCCACCCTGGCACTTAATCTGGCCAAATATGGCTATGTCATGGAAAACGGCGCCATCGTGCTGGAAGGCAATGCTGCGGCGTTGAAGGAAAACGCCGACATTAAGGAATTCTATCTGGGCATTTCCAGTGGCGAGAAGAAAAGCTTCCGGGATGTCAAAACCTACCGCCGGCGGAAACGCTGGCTGGGATAATTCGCGCGGACTACGCCCCCGGCGCTCCGCCCCAACCAATCATTTTGTAAATGAGGGCATGCCATGAGCAGCGCTGACGAGTTTTACGACGACTTGGAAATTCGCGATCCGCAACAGCGCGAAGATGAATTGATGGCCGCGCTGTCCGCCCAAATGACCCATGCCAAGGCCAACGCCCCCCATTACGGAGAGGTGTTCGCCGACCTTGACCCCGCCAGTATCAACAGCCGCGATGCCTTGGCCGCGTTACCGACGACCCGCAAGTCTGATCTGGCCGCGCTGCAAAAGAAAAACCCGCCCCTGGGCGGCATCAATACCGTTCCGCTATCGGAATTATCCCATATTTTTGCCTCTCCCGGCGGGTTATACGAGCCGGATGCACCCCGCAAGGATTATTGGCGCTATGCCCGCGCCCTTTGGGCCGCGGGCGTGCGGCCGGGCAATATCGTCCACAACACCTTTTCCTATCACCTGACGCCCGCCGCCATGCTGGTGGAAAGCGGCTGCCGTGCCATTGGTTGTCCCGTGGTGCCCGGCGGGGTGGGTAATACGGAAATTCAGATTCAACTGATGGCTGATTTGAAACCGGATTTCTTCATTGGCACGCCTTCGTTTCTGCGCATTGTCCTGACCAAGGCCAAGGAATTGGGCCATGATCTGTCCAACCTGAAAAACGGTCTGGTGGGGGCGGAGGCGCTGCCGCCCAGCTTGCGCCAGGAGCTGTCCGACCTGGGGGTTTCGGTGTTACAGGGCTACGGCACGGCTGATCTGGGCAACGTGGCCTACGAATCCAAGGCGATCGAGGGCATGATCATCGATGAAGGGGTGATCGTGGAAATTGTCGAACCCCTGGGCACCAAGCCGGTTGCGATAGGCGAGGTCGGCGAAGTCGTGGTGACTACTCTGAACCCGACCTATCCCCTGGTCCGTTTCGCCACCGGCGATCTGTCGGCCATTCTGCCGGGGACCAGCCCCTGCGGGCGCACCAACATGCGCATTCGCGGCTGGATGGGCCGGGCCGATCAGTCAACCAAGTTCAAGGGCATGTTCGTGCATCCCTCGGGCATCATGCAAATCGCCGGGCGCCACCCGGAAATCGTGAAAGCCCGCATGGTCATTACTTCCCAGGACAACAACGATTTCATGACCCTGAAATTCGCCGCGCCCGGCGCCGATCCTTCCCTGGTGAAGGCAGTGGAAGATTCGATCCAGACAGTCCTGAAACTGCGCGGGTCCGCCGAATTGGTGGAGGCCGATAGCCTGCCCGATGATGGCTTGGCGATCGAGGACGCCCGCAGCTACGAATAAACCGGCGGATGGAGGTGACGATGGACGATTTCGTGCTGGCGCGGGTCGTTCATGTGCTTGGCGTCGTGCTGTGGATCGGCGGCGTTGCTTTCGTCACCTTGGTTCTGTTGCCGGCATTGCGGCGGCAGCTACAAGCAGGCCAAAATGTTGAAAATCCGGCAGTCCTGTTTGAACGCCTGGAAGGTCGTTTTGCCTGGCAGGCCCGCCTCACGACATTGCTGACGGGCGCCTCGGGCCTATATATGCTGTATGTTCTGGACGCCTGGGACCGATACGGTGACCCCGGCCAATGGTGGTTGTGGGCCATGACCGTAATCTGGCTGATATTCACGTTGATGCTGTTCGTTTTCGAGCCGCTGTTCCTGCATCGATGGTTCGAAGCGCGCGCCCGGGACAAGCCGGCAAGCACCATGGCCCTGATCCAGCGTCTGCATTGGGTTTTGTTAACCGCCAGCCTGATCACAGTGGCCGGGGCCGTGGCCGGATCCCACGGCGGTTGAGACGCCATGCCCCGGGTCGTTGTTGAACAAACCCTGCGTTACGATGCCTCGCTTACCCGCTTGTGGCCCTTGCTCTCCAACAGCAGTTTGCTGGCCGAACTGGACGGCCGGCCAGCCTATGAGGCGGTGGACGAATTACAACCCGATGGCAGCGTGATCCGCCGTGCCAAGGGAGAATTCGGGCCGTCCGTCGCGGCGGAATGGACAGAGGATTTGGGCGAATGGGTCTTTCACCGTTACGTCCGTCAATTCCGCCAGTTTACAAAGGGCGCGTTTCTTTCGGTCGATTACCAAGTTGCCGTTACGACTTTCGACGGCGGCTTCAACCTGAATATTCGGATCGACATGGTGACCCGGGGATTGATTGGATGGATCGGCCGATATCTGGGGTTAATCCGGCGGGCCGGTGAAAATTTCAATGGCACGCTTGATCGGGTGTTGCGAGCGGAGCTGGCGGCACCGGCGGCGGATGATGAAACCATGATTCTGGCCGCCGCCTTTGACCCCAAGCCCTTGTCCTCGCAAGTCCAAACGCGCATGAACCAGGCCTTGGCCGCGATTGCCGACGAACGGGGCGATAGCCCAACATTGCCGCTGTTGGCGGAATACCTCGGCGGCGCACCGGAAACCTGGTTGTTGCGTATCCGGCCCATGGTGTTGGCCCGGAAATGGCGGGCGGACGCCGGCGAGGTTGTGTCCATCTGCCTTGCCGCGCATCATCATGGCCTGTTGCGACTGCGCTGGGAAGTGCTTTGCCCGCGTTGCCGCAATGCCTCCGATGTACCCGACAATTTGGCCGATTTACCAAAGTCAGTCCATTGCACCACCTGCAACATCGATTTCGAGCAGGATTTTTCCGCCAATGTGGAGTTGATATTTCAGCCGGAGCCATGGTTGCGCCCCTTGCCGGATGGCGCCTTTTGCATGATGGGCGCGCCGTCGGTGCCCCATGTCAAGGTGCAGCGGAATGTGAACCCTGGCGAGACTTTAGCTATTGACCCACCCCTGGAAGCCGGCAGTTATCGCCTGCGCACGGCCCAGGCCGGTGATCAGATTGACGTAAATTGGGATGGACAGACCGGATTTCCGACGGTGATAGCCCAGGGGGACACCGTTGCGGCCGGGCCGCCATCGCCACCCGGCCAGATCCTTTTGGACAACCGGACGGACCGGGCGCTAACCTTCGTGATCGAGGAGTTGGCCTGGCGCAAGGATGCCCTGACCGGCGACCGCGCCATCGTCATGCCGGCCTTTCAGCAATATTGCCCAGAGCAAATTCTACGCCCCGGCGATGATGTGGCCATCGCAAACGTGGTGCTGCTGTTCACGGACCTGAAAGGTTCGACTTCCATGTACGAAGCCCTGGGCGATGCGGCGGCCTATAATCTGGTGCGCGATCATTTTGACTATCTCACCAATCTGGTGGAACGCCACGGCGGCGTTTTGGTCAAGACCATCGGCGATGCGGTCATGGCCGCCTTCGCCGAGCCGGATGAGGGCGTCCGCGCGGCACTGGAGGCGCAGCTGGGCATTGGCGAATTCAACCGGGGACGCGTTGACGGCGGCATCGTGCTCAAGGTTGGGCTGCACCAAGGCCCCTGCATCGCCGTCACCACCAGCGGCCAACTGGATTACTTCGGCTCCACGGTCAATGTCGCCGCCCGCGTGCAGGGGGAAAGCGCCGGCGGCGATATCCTGTTTTCGGACGATCTTATGTCGGCGACGGGGGTGCGCGAGGCACTGGTCGAGGCGGGCGCCGGCATGCCGTCGGAGGAAACCGCGGACCTGCGCGGTGTCGCCCTCCCGGTCCGCCTTTGGCGCCTTCAAATGTCCGAACAATTTTGAGCACCGTCCATGTCCGTTAGCGTTGAAGTTCCAAGCACAGAACCGGCCGGCCGCTATCGATGGGTGCTGTTGTTCGGCGTCTGGCTGGTCTATTTCGCATTTGGCCTGACCCAAGTGGCCATGGCGCCCCTGGTGGGCGTCATCAAAATCGATCTCGGTCTGAGTGACGGCGCAATGGGTCTGATCCTGGGCGCCTGGCCCCTGGTCTATATCGCTTCCGCCATGCCCTGCGGTGCCTTTCTCGACCGGGTCGGCCCGCGTAAGGCGCTGTTCGTGGCGGCTGCCATCCTCGCCTTTTCGGCCGCCGCGCGGGGTTTCGCCAACGATCAACTCAGCCTGTTCCTGGCCGTAGCCTCGTTCGGTATCGGCGGGCCGTTAATTTCCATTGGTGCGCCGAAGCTGGTCAGCCTGTGGTTCGAAGGACCTGACCGCGGCCTTGCCATGGGCATTTACATCACCGGGCCGGCCCTGGGCGGGATTTCCGCCCTGGCCTTGACCAACAGTGTCGCCATGCCCCTGTTGGATAGCGATTGGCGCCAGGTTCTTTTCCTTTATGCCGCCATTGCCCTGGCCATCGGTCTGGTTTGGCTGGCGCTCAACCAGCATCCGTCCGCGCGCGCGCTTGAAGAACGGGCGACCGTAAATCATGGCCAAAGACAGAGCGCGGTATTCCTTGATCTCATGAAGATACCGGCGGTGCGGCTGACCCTGGTCATGGCCATGGGCGCTTTCTTTTTCAATCACGGTCTGAACAACTGGTTGCCTGAAATCCTGCGCCGGGGTGGCATGACGGCGGCCCAGGCCGGCTATTGGGCGGCCATTCCTACCGCAATGGGGGTTTTCAGCTCGTTGTTGATCCCCCGCCTCGCCACCCCGGCACGCCGCAAGAAAATCCTCATCGCCTTGATCCTGGGCGCCGGTCTGTCGACACTGTTGTTGCAACATGCCGGATATGCCCTGCCGCTCGGCCTCGGTTTGATCCTGCAAGGCGTGGCGCGGGGTTCCCTGATGACGGTGATGATGTTGAGCCTGGTTGAGACTACGGGCGTGGGTAGCCGCCATGCCGGTGCGGCGGGGGGCATGTTTTTCTCCGCCGCCGAGGTTGGCGGGGTCCTGGGCCCCATCACCTTGGGCGCCCTGTCGGACCTGACGGGCGGCTTTTCTGTCGGCCTTTATCTGCTCAGCGGTATTTGCGCCGTGTTGATCCTGCTTTCCATGCGACTTCGCCCATAGACGCCGGGGTTCTGACAGGCGACAATGGGGCTTGGTGATAACAACAAAAGCGAGATCTGGAGATGGCGCAAATCGATCAACTGGACCCTGAATTGGGCGCTTCGTTACGGGAAAAATATGCCATTGTCGGCGTGGGCGAGACGGAATACCTGCGTGGCTCCGGCACCACGACGCGGGCTATGGCGGTCAACGCCATACGCAATGCCATGGCCGACGCGGGCCTGGGCCCGGGCGATGTGGATGGCATGTTGAGCTATCAGGGCGCTGATTCCACTTTGTCCACGTTCGTTTCCGCCGATCTGGGTATTCGATTGAATTTCTACATGGACGTGATGGGCGGCGGTTCCTCGACCGAGGCGCTGACCGGTATCGCCATGGGTGTGATCGAGGCCGGCATGTGCCAGACCGTGGCTATCTTCCGCTCCATGAACGGTCACAGCCAGACCCGCATCGGCGGCACCGGCGCCCGCGCCGTGGCCCCCGTGGTCGGCGAATTCCTGCACGAACGCAGCTACGGCTGGCAAAGCGCGGGGCAAAAATTCGCACCCACCTTCCTGCGTCATATGTATGACTATGGCACCACGCCGGAACAGGTGGCTCATGTGAAGGTGGCGCACAGCCATCACGCCTCCAACAACCCCAAGGCCTATTACAACCACCGGGTCACGGTGGAAGACGTGGTCAACAGCCGCATGATCTGCAAGCCGCTGCATCTGCTGGATTGCTGTGTGGAGACGGATAACGCCACGGCGATCATCGTCACCTCGGCCGAGCGGGCCAAGGACATGCGCCAGATTCCCGCCCTGATCCGGGGCGTGGTGGGCCGGGTCTCCAAGCCCCGCGCCGATCTGCATTACGAGACGGGGCCGATCTCCACCGTCGCGGGCCATTACGCCGGCCCGCGCCTGTGGCGCAACGCCGGCGTGGGGCCGGAGGATGTGGACGTTACCGGTTCCTATGACGCCTTTACCTTCACCACCATGTTGCAGTTGGAAGACTATGGCTTTTGCAAGAAGGGCGAGGGCGGGGATTATGTTTCCAACGGCACCACATTCCTTGGCGGGGCCAGGCCCAACAACACCTCCGGCGGCCATCTCTGCGAAGGCTATACCCATGGCATCGCCATGGTGGTGGAGAACGTGCGCCAACTGCGTCACGAGGCCGACGACAGCTGCCCCATCGGACCGGACGGCAAGCGGCAACATACCTTTGACTATTCCGAAGGCGGCTGCCGCCAGGTCAAGGACGTGGAAATCAGCGCCAATCTGGGTTGGGCCACGCCGGGTACCGGCTCGGCCATGGTCATGCGGCGCGGCGTATAGGGAGGAAACGAATAATGTCAGAAACAATCAACGCCGAATATCTGGGCATGAACCTGCAGGTCGATAGCCTGGACAATTCCAACCTGGCTTATTTCAAGCATTGCGCCGCACACGATTTTCATCTGCAAAAATGCGATGACTGCGGCCTGATCCGCTATCCGGTGGCCGAGGGCTGTTCCTGGTGCGGCAGCGGCAACGCGACCTGGACCGCCGTCGAAGGCAAGGGCGCGGTGCACAGCTACACGGAAATCCATCACGCCATCCAGCCGGCTTTCAAGGCTTACACGCCTTATATGGTTCTGGTGGTGGATCTGGATACCCAAAAGGGCGCACCGACGGAGCACGAGGCTCTGCGGATCATTGCCAATCTGGTTACCGCGGATGGCGTCCTGGCGCCACCGGAAGTGGTTGCCAGCGTCGGCATCGGCAGCCGCGTGCGCATGGTCTTCACGGATGTGGCGGACGGCCTGGCGATCCCCCAGTTCACCCTGGACGGGGATGCCGAACAGCCCAGTCAGCCCTGGCGTTATCCGGTCGAATAGAGCGATGATCCGACCATGGGACGTTTAGACGGCAAGGTCGCCATCGTCACCGGTGCGGCCGCCCGGGGCGAAGGCATCGGCAACGGCACGGCAATGGCAATACTCATGGCCCGTGAAGGCGCCAAGGTATTGCTGGTTAACCGTTCCGCCGAGCGGGCCGAAAAACTTGCGGTGGATATCGCGTCGGAAGGGGGGGAGGCTTCCGCCTTTGCCGCCGATGTGACCGACACCGAAGATGTCGCGGCCATGGGGCGGGCGGTTCAGGAGCGCTATGGCCGCCTGGATATCCTCTGCAACAACGTCGGCGCCGGGGCGAGTGGCGGACCCAACCGGGTGGAGGATGTTTCGGACGAAACCTGGGATGATTTGGTCAATGTCAACATCACCACGGCCATGAAATGTAGTCGCGTTGCGGTGCCTTTAATGCGGGAGAGCGGCGGCGGCGGATCGATTATCAATGTCTCCTCCGTCGCCGGCGCGGTCGGTCTCATGGGCAGCCCGGGCGCCGCCGCCTATGCCTCGATGAAGGCGGCGACCCATGGCCTGACCCTGTCGACGGCCGCCGATTACGCCACCGAAGGCATCCGCTGTAACTGCATCATCATCGGCTCCGTCTCCACTCCGTTGGTGGCTCATTACGGCGAGGAATACCGCCAGCGGCGCATCGCCATGGTGCCCATGCAGACCGAAGGCACCGGCTGGGATATCGGCTGGGCCGCGGTGTATCTGGCCTCGGACGAAGCAAAATGGGTCACCGGCGTGATGCTGCCCGTGGATGGCGGCCTGTGCGCGCTGCGGGCCTGGCCACGGTAAAGCCAAGGTTAAGAGGTAGGAAATCATGTACGAAGGCATCATCGCTGAACTGGCTCCGAATGGAACGCTCCGTGCGGGCATAAATATGTCGAACCCATTGCTGGTCACCGGCGAGACGCCGGCGGGTGACCCGGATGGTGTCTCACCCAACATGGCCGCCGCGATCGCGGATCGTCTAGGCGTTCAGGTGAAATATGTACCGTTCCCATCGCCCGGTGTCTTGGCGGATGCCATGGCCGAGGACGCCTATGATATCGGCCTGATCGCCGCCGAACCGGCCCGCGCCGAGACCATCGCCTTCACCTCCGCCTATGTGGAGATCGAGGCGACCTATCTGGTGCCCGCCGGCTCGCCCCTGACAGCCATTGACCAGGTCGACCGCCCCGGCATCCGGATCGCGGTTTCCGCCCGTTCCGCCTATGATCTTTACCTCGCCCGCACACTGGAGCATGCCGAACTGGTCCGCGCCACGGGCCTGGGCGGCGCCCTGGATTTGTTCACGGCTGAGAAGCTGGATGCCCTGGCGGGCCTGCGGCCGGCCCTGAATGAAGACGTCAAGAAACTGCCCGGCACCACCATTCTTGATGGCAGCTACACCACCGTGCAGCAGGCCATCGGGACGAAACCGGAGAACAAAGCCGCCGCGGTTTTTTTGCAGGAATTTGTAACGGAAGCAAAGCAAAGCGGACTGGTTGCCGAGTTCATTTTGAAACATGGTGTCGAAGGGCGACTTCTGGTCGCCTCGGACGGCTAAGCGAACTTATCGCGGAGACACGGTCCCGTCTCGTCATGATGGTTATCATGCCGCCAAAATCGTGTATTCTTGCAATCTAATATTATGTGTTGAAGTCATGTAGGAGTCTAAAAGGGATAGATCGTATTTGATCTGAGTTGATATTGGTCATTCGCGGAGGCGAGATGAAAATTGTCAGGCATCTATTGCATCATGATGATGGGACCCAGATAAAATATCAGCGCAGTCCCAACAGGGGCGGCAATCTTTCTCCGGAATTCCTGATCATGCACTACACGGCGGGTGCCAGCGCCGAGAGCAGCATTGCCCATATGTTAAAACCGGCGGCAAAGGCTTCGGCGCATCTGGTCATCGGGCGTGACGGCGCCATTACACAACTCGTGCCCTTTAACAAAGTGGCCTGGCACGCCGGTCGAAGCCGATGGCATGGCACAGAAGGTCTCAATCAGTATTCCATCGGTATCGAATTGGACAATGCCGGTAAGTTGACGCAACAGGGCGGCCAATGGACGTCTTGGTTTGGCCGCGCCTATCCCGATGAACAAGTCCTGTCCGCGGCTCACAAGCATGACGGCGCTATATTCGGCTGGCAAACCTACGCGGAGGCACAATTGACGGCCGCGGCGGACGTCGCGCTGGCGATCGCGGCTCGTTATGAATTGGCGGAAGTATTGGGGCATGATGACATCGCGCCGAACCGAAAGAAGGATCCCGGCCCGGCCTTTCCCATGGAAAGTTTTCGCGCCGGCATCCTGGGGCGAAACGCCGATGCGCCGCATCGTTTCGTTACCCGCAGCCGCTTGAATATCCGCAACGGCCCGGGCTTGGAATTTGACCGGCTGCAGGAAGATCCATTGCCAAGGGGCTCGCAACTATTGCTCCAGTCCCGTGAAAGCAACTGGTGCTATGTGGAAGTGCTGGACGATGACGACGAGCCGTTTCTGACGGGCTGGGTCCACGGCGACTATATCGTGGCCTTTGGATAGGTTTAATCCCTGGGAATTTGATGCTTCAGCACCTTGCCCGTGGCGTTGTGGGGTAATTCGTCCATGAAACGGACTTGTTTCGGGACCTTAAAGCGCGCCAGCTTGTCGGTGCAGTGGCTGATGACGGCTTCCTCATCCAGGTTCGAGCCGTCTTTGAGGACCACGCAGGCGCGGCCCACTTCGCCCCATTTTTCGTCCGCCACGCCGATCACGGCGTTTTCCAGCACGCCATCCATTTCGAAGATGACGTTCTCGATCTCCGCCGGATAGATGTTCTCGCCGCCCGAGATGTACATGTCCTTGGTGCGGTCGACGATGTAGTAATAGCCGTCGTCGTCCTGGCGGGCCACATCGCCGGTATGGAACCAGCCATCGGTGAAGAATTCGTCGTGCTGGCCTTCCTTGTTCCAATAGCCCGGCGTGACCGTTGGGCCCTTGATCATCAATTCGCCGTCTTGACCTTTCGCCAACTCATTGCCCTGTTCGTCGCAGATCTTAAGGCTGACATACATGGGCGGCAGGCCGGATGACCCGACCTTGGCCAGGGCCTGATCAGGCGACAGCATCAGGCCCAAGGGCCCGGTCTCGGTCATGCCCCAGCCCTGTTGCAGCTTGATGCCCTTGGCGCCGAACTGCTCGATCAGGGCCAGCGGGGCCGCGGCGCCGCCGATGCCCAGGCATTCGATGTGCGAGAGATCGGCTTCGGCGAAGCCCGGTTCATTGGCCATCATCAGAAAATTGGTGGGCACCCCGAACATGTGAGTGATGTGCAATTCCTTGTCCGACAGCAGTTCCAGGAAATAGGCCGGATCGAATTCCCGCAACACCACATTGGTGCCGCCGGTGTGAAATATCGGATTGGCATAGACGTTCAGGCCGCCGGTGTGGAAAGTCGGTAGGAAAACGATATTTTTCGAGGCCTCGGTCAGGGACATGGTCATGGAGCAATGCACGGAATTGTAAACCGCCATGCCATAGGTCATGCGCGCACCCTTGGGCCGGCCCGTGGTGCCGGATGTGTACATGATGGTCCAGGTATCGGACAGGTCCCTTTCCACGACCACCAACTCGCCATCGGCGGCGGCAAGGCCCGTTTCATAGTCGCTTTCGCCGCCGTTGTTCAGGCTGATCAAATGGGGAATGCCGCACAGACCCTGGATCTCCTCCGCTTGGCTGGCGAATTCCATACCGTGCACCAGAACGTTGGGGCCGCCGTCGTTGCAGATAAATTCCAGCTCCGCCACGGCCAGACGCCAATTCAAGGGCATGAAGATGGCGCCCAGGCGCCGACAGGCGAACTGGACTTCGAACACATCGGAATCGTTGTGGCAGATGATCGCCACCCGGTCACCCTCCCCAATGCCCAGGCCGTCGCGTAGGTACAGGGCGGCCCGCCTAATCCGGTCGTCCAGCTCGGCGTAGGTCAACGAGCGGGCGGAGGCCAGATCGACGAGCGCCTGTTTGTCGGGGCTAAAGCGGGTGTGGTGCTGGATCCAGTCTTCGGCGGGATAGCTCATATTTTGCGCTCGTTTCATAGTTGATTGTTAGTCGCGAGGGAGTTCGTGTTTGAGAACCTTACCCGTGGCGTTGTGGGGTAGTTCGTCCATGAAGCGGACCTGTTTCGGTACCTTGAAACGGGCCAGCTGGCTTTGGCAATGGTCGATTACCGCGTCGGCGTCCAGGTTGGAGCCGGGCTTGAGCACCACGCAGGCGCGCCCGACCTCACCCCATTTTTCATCCGGCATGCCGATCACGGCATTTTCCAGGACGCCGTCCAGCTGGAAAATAACGTTCTCGACTTCCACCGGATAGACGTTTTCGCCACCCGATATGAACATATCCTTGGTGCGGTCGACAATATAGTAATAGCCGTCCTCGTCCTGGCGGGCGGCATCACCGGTGTGGAACCAGCCGTCCGATGTGAAGAAATCGCCGTGCTCAGCCTCCCGGTTCCAATAACCCGGCGTTACCGTGGGCGCCTTGATCAGCAGTTCACCGGTCTCGCCCGGGGTGACCTCGTCGCCCGCCTCGTCAACAATGCGCAGACCAACGTATAGCGGCGGCAGGCCGGAGGAGCCGACCTTGGCCAGGGCCTGTTCGCCCGACAGCATCAGGCCCAGGGGCCCGGTCTCTGTCATGCCCCAACCTTGCTGCAGCTTGATGCCCTTGGAGCCGTATTCCTCGATCAGGGACAAGGGCGCGGCCGCACCGCCAACACTCAGGCAGATGATATGGGACAGATCGGCGGTGGCGAAGTTCGGTTCCTGCGCCAGCATCAGGAAATTCGTCGGCACGCCCAGGCCATGGGTCAGGTTCATCTCCTTGTCCGACAGCAGATCCAGGAAATAGGCCGGATCGAAGCCGCGGGGCACCACGTTGGTGCCGCCGGTGTGAAACATGGGATTGGCATAAACGTTCAAACCGCCGGTATGGAAGATCGGCAGGAACACCAGATTCTTCGAACGGGCGGAGATTTCAACAGTCATGGCGCATTGGATCGAATTGAACACGGCCATTTGATAGGTGATCTTGGCGCCCTTGGGTCGGCCCGTGGTGCCGGAGGTGTACATCACCGTCCAGATATCGGTCAGCTCCCGTGGCGGCACCACAATCGTACCCGAGGCGTCCGCCAGTCCGGCCTCGTAATCGCTGGCACCGCCGTTGTTCAGGCTGGCGATGGCGGGAACGCCTGACAGGCGCTGAATTTCGGCTGCTTCGTCGGCGAATTCGGTGCCGTACAGCAACGCCCGGGGGCTGGCATCGTTGCAGATATATTCCAGCTCCGGCACCGCCAGGCGCCAATTCAGCGGCAGAAAGATGGCGCCCAGGCGCCGGCAGGCAAATTGAATTTCGAACATGTCGGTATCGTTGTGGCACAACACCGCCACCCGGTCGCCATCCCCAACGCCCAGGCCGTCGCGCAGATACAACGCCGCCTGTTCCACCCGGTCGTGCATTTCCTGATAGGTGAAATGACGGCCCGAAGCCAGGTCATGCATCGCCTCCTGCTCCGGCGTGAAGCGGGCGTGATGGGCGATCCAATCATTGGCGGGGATGGTCATGGCGATACTCCAAAATACAGGTGGCTTAAACTTTCAGGCCGCCCATGCGGCAGATGATCTTCCAGCTCTTGGCATCCACGGGCTGTACCGACAGCCGGGTATTGGTGACCAGGGGCATCTCGGCCAGGCGTTCATCGGCCTTGACGTCGGCCAGGGTGACGGGTTTGGGAAACGGCTCCATCGCGCGCACATCGACCATGCCGAATTTACCCTTGGGATCGGTAGGGTCCAGGTACCATAGTTTGCAGACTTCAACGATGCCGACCACGCACTTTTCATTGACCGAATGATAGAAGAAACCCTTGTCGCCGATTTTCATGGCCTTCATGTTGTTGCCGGCCTGATGATTGCGCACGCCGTCCCATTCGGCGCCCTTGTCGCCTTCCTTGACCTGGTCGTCCCAGCTCCAGGCACCCGGTTCCGATTTAAACAGCCAATAGGCCATGCCGTCTCCCCCATTTATTCGTAGGTAGTTTTCGTGAATTATCCGTGCTCCGCCCGATAGGGACGTTGTAACAGGTCCTGTATCGTTCGATCCACGTTAGCGTTTTGGTTCAAAATGCGATCCATGGCATCGCAAATGGGCATCTCGATGTCCAGGGGCGCGATATGATCGGCGATGGCGCCGGCGGTCAAGGCGCCTTCGGCCACGGAGCGCCGTTCCGACAAGATATCCGCCATCGTTCGGCCTTTACCAAGTTCGGCACCCAGTGACATGTTGCGCGATTGCAGGGAATTACAGGTCAGGGCCAGATCGCCCATACCCGAAAGGCCCATCAAGGTTTCCGGCCGGCCGCCGCGCAGGCCGCCATAGCGCATCAGCTCCGCCAAGCCCCGGGTCATCAGGGCCGCGCGTGCGTTATCACCCATGTTCCGGCCGGCGACGATGCCGCAGGCGATGGCCAGGACATTCTTCACCGCGCCGCCAATTTGCGCGCCTATCACATCGTCGGTCCAATAGGGCCGAAAATGCGGTTGGCCGACGGCTTCAACAATTTTCCCGCCCAAATTTTCGTCGCTACAGGCCAGGGTCACCGCCGTGGGCAGGCCCTTGGCCACTTCGATGGCGAAGGTCGGTCCGGACAATACCGCCTGTGGCGCCTCGGCCAGGGTGTCCGACAGCACCTCGCTCATCAGGGCATGGCTGCCCTGCTCAATACCCTTGGCGCAAATAACCGCCGGAACGCCGGGTTTCAAATGTTTGGACAGCCCCGCCGTCACCGGGCGCAGAAACTGCGCCGGGGTGACCAGCAGGGTCAGGTCCGCCGCGGCCGCCTCCGCCAGCTCGGACGTGGCGCGTAGATCCGTGTGCAAGGGGACATCCGGCAGGTACAGCTCGTTGACATGACTGCCATTGATGGAGGCGACGACCTCTTCCTCCAGGGCCCAAATCAGGGTTGTCCGTCCCGCCGCCGCCAGCATTTGCGCCAGCGCCGTGCCCCAGGCCCCGCCGCCGATGACACTAACTTTTTCCATGCCCCAGTTATCGCCAAAAGACCGCGCGGGGGCAATGGTATAGTCTGTATCCAAGGGCAAAAACAGGAGCGCGACCATGGCCAAGAAGCGGCGACCAACGGCGGCGCAGTTCAGAGAACTGAGCGATCATCCCCGCAAGGGACCGATCCAGATGATAAATCTGCTGAAATTTCGCGACCGGGCCCAATATAATGACGGCGAGGTTGAGAATTCGGATGTGTCCGGCCGCGAGGCCTATGGCCGGTATGGCAAGCTGGTGGGCGAAATTGTCGCCGGTCTGGGCGGGTGCGTCATCTGGTCGGGGACGCCGGAAGTGGTGGCGGTCGGCGACGACGGGGATCTGTGGGACGAAGTGGCGATTGTGGAATATCCCTCGCGCGAGGCCTTTGTCGCGATGCTCTCGATGCCGGAATATCGTGCGGCACATGTGCACCGCGAAGCTGGTCTGGATCATCAAAAACTGATCGAATGCCGTCCCGGCGGGGACGCGTTCTCCTAATCCGGCACCCGATCAAACCACGGCGCGGCGGCTTCCAGTTGCGCGGCGAGGCGGAACAGGGTTGCCTCGTCGCCAAACGATGCGCCGAAATGGATGCCCACGGGCAGGCCGTCGCTGCTCATATGCAGGGGCACACTCATGGCCGGGCAGCCGGTGTTGTTATAGAACGGCGTAATGGCGATCTCGTCCACGAACAATTGCCGCCAATAGTGGTCCAGGTCATTGTCCTGCATATCGATGGCGCCCAAAGGCAACGGCGGGTGCCGCAGGGTGGATGACAGGATCAGGTCATAGTCCTGAAAAAACGCGGCCAGTTGCCGGCCTTGCTGGTGCATGATCATCACGGATTCGGCATAGTCGCCGGCGCTGGCGGCGGCGCCTTCCTGGGCCAGGGCCCAGGTGACGGCCTCAACGTCCTGGCCGCTCGGCTCCCGCCCCAGGGCCTGACAGCGCAGGCGCACGGCATTCCAGACATTGCCGGCGATTATGGTGCGGGAGGCCCGGTCCAGGGCGCCGACGTCCAGCTTCGGCTGGGCCGGTTCGACCTTGTGGCCCAGGTCTTCGCACAGTTTCGCGGTATTCTTCGTACCTTCGATGCATTCCCCATCCAGCGGCCGGCCATCAAAGCCGTCGGTCATCAGGGCGATGCGCAATTGCCCCGGATCGGCCCCGACCTCTTCAGCAAAGGGCCGGGCGGGCGCGGGCGCGGCGTAGGGATCGCCGGGTGCGGCGCCATGGGTGCAATCCATCATGCGGGCGGAATCCCGCACCGAACGGCTGACCACATGGCCCGTGGACATGCCGCTCCAGCCCTCGCCCACATCAGGGCCGGCGGGATTGCGGCCCCGGGTCGGTTTGACCCCGAACAGGCCGCAATTGCTGGCGGGAATACGGATCGAACCACCGCCGTCCGTGGCATGGGCCATGGGCAGGATACCGGCCGCCACCGCCGCCGCCGATCCTCCCGACGATCCGCCGGCGGAATGAGCGTTGTTCCACGGGTTCGGCGTGGCCCCGTGCAGGGTGGGCTCCGTAGTCGCATTCAGGCCCATTTCCGGCGTGTTGGTGCGGCCCATGATGACCAGGCCTGCGGCCTTGCAGCGTTCGGTATAGGTGGCGTCATGGTCGGGCACGAATTCCGCCCATAGGCGGCTACCGGAGGTACAGGGCTGGCCGGCATCAAAGGCGCCCAAATCCTTCAACAGATAGGGCACGCCCTTGAACGGGCCATCGCCGGCCTTGTCATCGGCGATGGTCTGGCGGGCCTGATCATATTGCGTATGGACGATGGCGTTGATGTCGGGGTTCACCGCTTCGGCCCTGGCAATCGCCGTGTCGAGGACTTC
>JABIRL010000348.1 GCA_018667855.1 Rhodospirillaceae bacterium | reverse complement strand
GCCCGCGTGGGCCTAACCGGCCTGACCGTGGCCGAGCAGTTCCGCGATGAAGGCCGCGACGTGCTGTTTTTCGTCGACAATATTTTCCGCTTCACGCAAGCCGGTTCCGAAGTGTCCGCGCTGTTGGGCCGCATGCCCTCCGCCGTGGGCTATCAGCCCACCCTGGCGACGGACATGGGCACCTTGCAGGAGCGCATTACCACCACGACCAAGGGTTCGATCACCTCGGTGCAGGCGATTTATGTCCCCGCCGATGACTTGACCGATCCCGCGCCGGCAACATCGTTTGCCCATCTGGACGCCACCACGGTGTTGAGCCGGGCGATCTCGGAAATGGGCATCTATCCGGCCGTTGATCCGCTGGATTCAACGTCGCGCATCCTGGATCCGCGCATTCTCGGCCAGGACCATTACGACACGGCCCGTGAAGTGCAGGTCATCCTGCAGCAATACAAGGCGCTGCAGGACATCATCGCCATTCTGGGCATGGACGAATTGTCCGAGGACGATCGCTTGACGGTGTCCCGGGCGCGAAAAATTCAACGGTTCCTGTCCCAGCCGTTCCACGTGGCGGAAATCTTCACCAACACGCCTGGTGTCTTCGTGAGTGTCGAGGACACCATTCGCGGCTTCAAGGAAATCTGCTCCGGCCAACACGATGAATTGCCGGAACAGGCCTTCCTGATGGTCGGCACCATCGAGGAAGCGGTCGAGAAAGCCAAACGCATGGCGGCGGAAGCGGCCTAAGGAGCGGATAAGTCATGGCGGATAAGGTCGCATTCGAACTGGTGTCTCCCGACCGGCTGTTGATGTCGGTGGAAGCTGACGCTGTGGCCATGCCGGGCATGGAGGGCGACTTCGGCGTGCTGCCGGGTCACGCCCCCCTGATGTCCGCGTTGCGCGCCGGCGTCATCGAAGTTGAAGGCGCTTCCGACGGCCCCGACCGGGTCTATATTGCCGGCGGCTTCGCAGAAGTGGCGGCGGACCGCCTGGTTGTTCTGGCGGAAGAAGCCGTGGCCGTGGCCGACATGGACCGGGCGGATATCGAACAGCGCATTCAGGATGCCAACGAAGAACTTTCAAACGCGGAAGAGGGCGAACAGCGTCGCCTGGCCGAAGGTAAGGTCGGCGTCTTGCAGGAAATGCTGGGCGCTGCCCGCTAAATTCAGGGCAATCCCGTTGGATTAACAGCCCGCCTGGTTATTTCAAGGCGGGCTTTTCCAATTGTGAGACAGATAGGAAAACGATCATGAATGTACGCCGGGGACGCAACTTTCTTCAAACACCGGGGCCGACAAATATACCGGATCGAATCCTGCGCGCCATGCATCAACCGGCCTGGGAATATTCCGGCCCGGACTTCATCGAAGTGGCCCGCGACTGCCTAAACGGCATGCGCCCCATCTTCAAGACGGAAGGCGAGGTTTTCATTTATGCCTCCAATGGCCATGGCGGTTGGGAGGCCGCCCTGTCCAATATCCTCTCGCCGGGCGATAAGGTGCTGGTACCCGAAACCGGCTTGTTCTCATTTGCCTGGTCGGCAATGGCGCAACAACTGGGCGTGACCTTCGATACCATTCCCAACGACTGGCGCCACGCCATCGACCCGAACCAGGTCGAGGAACGCCTCCGCGCCGACGATAAGGGGGAATACCGCGCCGTACTCATGGTGCACACGGAAACCGCCACGGGAATTACTTCGGACGTACAGGCCGTGCGCCAGGCCATGGACGCAGCCGGGCACTCGGCGCTTTTGGTGGTTGACGTCATCGCCTCGCTGGCGTGCAGCGATTTCCGCATGGATGAATGGGGCGTCGATATCGCCGTGGGCGGCAGCCAAAAGGGCCTGATGTGCCCCATCGGCCTTGGCTTCAACGCGGTCAACGAACGGGCCCGGGCGGCGGCCAGTAACGGCGGCAGTCCGCGCAGCTATTGGGATTGGGAAGGCCGCAGCATGTCCCGACCGGAGGTTTACCGCTGGTTCGCGGGCACGGCGCCGGAGCATATGGTGTTCGGCCTGGCGGAAGCCCTGATCATGCTTGAGGAGGAAGGTCTGGAAGCGACCTTTGCCCGCCACCAACGGTTGGGCGCCGCCACCCGCGCGGCGATTGAGGCCTGGTCGGCGGGCGGAGCGATGGAAATCAACGCCCTGGTGCCCGAGGAACGATCGGAATCGGTCACCACGATCATTATGGGTGAAGACTTCGATCTGATGAATTTCCAACATGTCCTGCGGGAAAATTTCAATGTCGCCGTGGGCGGCGGCCTCGGCCAGCTTCAGGGCAAGGCCTTCCGCATTGGTCACATGGGCGACATTAACGAGCCGATGATCCTGGGCACCCTGGCCAGCGTCGAAGCGGTCTTCGAAATCCTCGGCATCCCCTACGGCGACGGCGCCCTGCCAGCGGCCATTGCCTCCCTGGCGGCGGCGCACAAGTCATAGGCTGGTCGGAAGCCGCAATTCCAAATTCCCATTTCCATTGGGAAGGGGTTTGAGTAGGCTTACGCTGAAATGACTGCTGGCCGCTAAAGAGGCGGGTGCAATGAGTATCGACGCCGCGCATAACCCACCGACGGCCTTCCTGGTCCAAGGTCTGACAAAAGATTACGGTTCAGGCGACACGGCGGTGCATGCCCTGCGTGATGTTTCGCTTGAGTTTTTCGAGGGCGAACTAGTCGTATTATTGGGTCCGTCGGGTAGCGGAAAATCGACGTTTCTCAATATACTCGGCGGGCTGGATAGCCCTACCAGCGGCACTGTCAGGTTTCACGATCAAGATATTACCGCCCTGGACGCGGGCGAACTGACCCGCTATCGCCGCGAATTCGTTGGCTTTATTTTTCAGTTTTATAACCTGATACCCAGTTTGACCGCACGGGAAAATGTGTCCCTTGTCACCGAGATCGCCGTCAATCCCATGACCCCGGAAGAGGCACTCAATATTGTCGGACTGGGCGATCGATTGGATCATTTCCCGGCACAGCTATCGGGTGGTGAGCAACAACGGGTTGCCGTCGCCCGGGCTATCGCCAAAAAGCCCAGGGTATTGCTGTGCGATGAACCGACCGGCGCCCTGGATAGCGAGACAGGCGTTTCCGTCCTGGAAGCCATCCAAAAAATTAACCGGGAATTCGGAACAACGGCCGCCGTGATTACCCACAATGCCGCCATTGCCGATATCGCCGACCGGGTGGTCAAATTCGCCGATGGCCGGCTGATTGAAATACGGACGAACAAGACTCCCGCGTTGGCCGGTGACGTGAGTTGGTAATGGGATCGTTGGACCGGAAACTGTTCCGGGATCTGTGGCATATACGGGGGCAAGCCCTGGCGGTCGCCGTGGTCATCGCCTGCGGCATCTCTACGGTGGTGATGTCCTTTGGCACGCTGGGTTCACTGGAGGCGACACGGGAGGCATACTACCAACAACAGCGCTTTGCGGATGTATTTGCCCACCTCAAACGGGCGCCGGTTTCTCTCGTGCGGCAAATCGCAAGGATCAGGGGCGTAAAATGGGTCGAGGATCGCATCGTTGAAACCGCGACCTTGGATGTCGCGGGCATGATAGAGCCTATCATGGGCCAATTGATATCCTTACCGGCACCGGGCAGAACGGCGCTAAACCGCCCTGTAGTCCGGCGGGGGCGTCTGCCCTATGCGAAACGGACAGATGAAATTCTGCTGAGTGAACCCTTCGCGGAAGCGCACGGTCTTTCGCCGGGCGGGCATGTTACCGCCACGATCAACGGCCACAAACGCAAACTGCAAATTGCCGGCATCGCGCTTTCACCGGAGTTCATTTATGCCATTGGTCCCGGTGTCCTGATGCCCGACGACAAACGTTTTGGCATTGTCTGGATGCCGCGCAATGCGATGGCGGCCAGCTACGATCTGACGGCGTCCTTCAATGATGTAACGTTGACCATGATGCGGTCCGGAAACGAAGCCGCGGTCATCAACCGACTGGACGAAATTTTAGCGCCATATGGTGGCGCCGGCGCCTATGGACGGGCGGATCAGATTTCCCATGCCTTCATCTCCAACGAAATGGAACAACTCAAGGGTCTGGGCAATGTCGTACCGCCGATATTCCTTGCCGTGGCGGCATTTCTATTGAATGTCGTAATCTCCCGCATCATCGCGACAGAGCGGGAGCAGATCGGCCTTATGAAAGCCTTTGGCTATTCGGATCTAAGGGTTGGCGGCCACTATTTGAAACTGGTTCTGCTGATCACCTCGATCGGGATTGCCGTGGGATTTCTGGCCGGCGCCTGGTTCGGCCGTGGGGTCACGGAGCTGTATACGGATTTCTTCCGTTTTCCAAAATTGTACTTCCATCTTGATTACCGGATTTTCGCCGCCGCCGGCTTGGTTGCCCTTCTAGCCGGCGCGCTTGGCGCCCTGGGCGCGATCCGCGGCGCTATTCGGCTCGCCCCCGCCGTCGCCATGCAGCCGGCAATACCGACGACCTACCGAAAGGGCGTTTTCAGCCTGATCGGTCTCGCCGCGATATTGAGCCAGCCGACCATGATGATCCTGCGCCATCTTGGCCGCTGGCCCGTCAGGGCGAGCTTGACCACCTTGGGAATTTCCATGTCGGTGGCAATTTTGGTGTCATCGCTGTTTTTCTATGATTCCATGGACCATATGCTGGACACCTATTTTCACCACG
>JABIRL010000259.1 GCA_018667855.1 Rhodospirillaceae bacterium | reverse complement strand
GCAACTATACTGACGCTCGTCCTGGTTATCCTTTTGGCCTTCACCTATGCGCCCTTTTTCCGTACACGCTGGCCCTTGTTGATGAGCCTGACCGTGCATGCCTTGACCATCTCGACTGGGCTGACAAATGTCCTCGCCGATGTGCCCACATCGTATTTGTCCGGA
Organism: Rhodospirillaceae bacterium; assembly: GCA_018667855.1. GTDB lineage: Bacteria > Pseudomonadota > Alphaproteobacteria. The sequence goes on along the minus strand of JABIRL010000259.1, from coordinate 3,299 downwards.
TTCATGTTGGTTATTTTGGCCAGCTATCTTGTGGTGCCTTTGATATTTGCCTACTGCATTGGCACGGTGACCACAGCGACGGTCGTATTCCTGATCATCATGGCATTTTCAGATGCGGTTGACGGCGAAATCCTGGGACAATTGACGCTGCAAATGGTGGTCGCCAACGTTATCGGCATTGCCGCCCTGCACCGCTCCGAGCGTATTCGCCGACAGGAGCATTTGAACAGGCGGCGCCTGGACGAACAGCGGCAACGCTACCACGAGCTGCTGACCTCGATCCTGCCGGCGCCCGTCGCGGATCGGTTGCAGCGGGGCGAAACGGTGGTCGATGAATATGCCGACGCCATTGTCCTGTTCGCCGATATCGTCGGTTTCACCGCCATTGCCGCGCGGTTCCCGCCCGATCAGATCCTCGCCATGCTGAACCGAATATTCGAGAAATTCGATGCCCTGACGGCGGAACATGGATTGGAAAAAATCAAGACAATCGGCGATTCCTATATGGTCGCGGGCGGTGTATCGGGGGAGCAGGCCGAATACCTGCCCGCCACGGCTGATCTGGCCCTTGCCATGCAGCGGGCGGCCGGCGAAATAACCACCCCCGACGGCGTCCCCCTCCATTTGCGCATCGGCATTCACGTGGGTGGACTGACGGCAGGGGTTATTGGCCAGCGCCGCTTCATGTATGATTTGTGGGGCGATACGGTCAATACCGCCTCGCGCATGCAGACCATGGGAGAGCCGGACCGGATCCAGGTTTCGGACGATGTACGCCAGCGCCTGGATGCCCGGTATGAGCTGACGCCGCGCGGTGAAATCGATATCAAGGGCAAGGGTCAGATGTCGACCTGGTACCTGTTGGGCCGCAACGATACAGGTGTGATGAAGGTGTGACGAAAAAGCAATGACAGAGGAACTTTCATGAGTCTCGACCCACAATGCGCCGAAATCGTCGCCGCGGCCGCCGCCGCCGGCGGCTCTCCCTTGGAGGAAACCGACCATACCCGCGCCCGCAAGGCGTACGAGGCGAGCACCGTGGTCTATCGCCATAGCAGTGGTGATCTCGATAGCGTCGAGGATCGCACCATTCCCGGTGCCAACGGCGATGATCTCGCCATCCGCATCTACACCCCCGTCGTCGCCAGCAAATCCCTCGGCGTGGCGGTGTTCTTTCATGGCGGCGGCTGGGTTATCGGCTCATTGAACAGCCATGACCATATGTGCCGGTATTTGGCCCAGGGTGCGGGCTGCATCGTGGTCGCGGTGGATTACCGCCTGGCGCCGGAATATAAATTCCCCGCCGGACTGGAAGACTGCATCGCCGCGACCCGATGGGTGGCGGCCAATGCGGAAAGTTTCGGCGGCGACCCGGCCCGCATGGCAGTGGCGGGAGACAGTGCCGGCGGCAATCTCGCCGCCGCTGTCGCCATTGAACTTCGAGATGCGCCCAAGGGAATCTCGTTGAGCTTGCAAGTGCTGATCTACCCGGCCGTTGACTTCACAGCCGATACAGACTCCAAAGAGGAAAACGGCGAAGGGTATCTTTTGACCCGCGACGCCACCGAAACCTTCGCCGATCTGTACCTGCCCAATCGCGAAGCCAGATCAAATCCCCGTGCCTCACCACAATTGGCCTCCCATCACACCGACCTTCCCCGCGCCTGGATACAAACCGCCCAATTCGATCCCCTGCGCGACGAGGGGCGCATTTACGCCGAAACCCTAAGCAAGGCCGGCGTACCGGTGGAATACAAATGCTATGCCGGCATGGTGCACGGCTTCGCCCGCATGGGCGGCAAGGTGGACCAGGGTGTCGTGGCCTTGACCCATGCAGCCGGCGCCTTGCGATCAGCTTTTGATGGGTGATAGTTGCAAAGGTGCAAATAAACGACCATTTTAGCCAAATTAGCCGAAATTTCATCGTATTGTGTTCGATAGGGTTGGATTCCATGCGTTCGATTACAGCTTCTGACGCCAAGAATAAGATTGGCCGCCTGCTGGATATGGCGCAGGCGGAACCTGTCCGTATACAGAAAAACGGGCGGGACGTAGCGGTGATCATTTCACCGGAAGATTACAAAAGGCTTCCGGAGGGCGCCCGCAAGGTTAACCCCGCCGTCGAAGTGCTGCATATGAAAAGCCTGACGCAATGGGTGAAGGTTTATGAAGCTCTGGCCGAATAACGGCCGAACCTGAGCATCAGGCATGGCCTTCATCTATCTAACACTCGATGATGTGCTGTATATACATACGCAGCAAATCAAGCATTTTGGCGGCGTCTTCGGCGTACGCAATCGCGGCCTGATCGAAACCTGGCTTACTGACCATGCACGAATTTCAGAACCATAAATTTTCGGTCGCCCCGATGATGGAGTACACGGACCGGCACGAGCGTTTTTTCCTGCGCCTGATCAGCCGTAATGCCCTGCTGTATACCGAAATGGTGACGGCGGAGGCGGTCATTCATGGTGATCGGGAGCGCCTGTTGGGATTTTCGCCCGAAGAACATCCCATCGCGCTGCAAGTGGGCGGCGCCGATCCCGGGCGCATGGCCATGGCGGCGGAAGTTGGCCAGGAATACGGCTATGACGAGGTTAACATTAACGTCGGATGCCCCAGTGACCGGGTGCAATCGGGGCGGTTCGGTGCCTGCCTGATGGCGGAGCCCGATATTGTCGCCGCCTCTGTCCGGGCCATGGGGGCGGCAACGGATCTGGATATCACCGTCAAGTCCCGCATCGGTATTGATGACCGGGACGACTATGACTTCCTTGTTAGCTTCGTCGAGACCGTTGCGGCGGCGGGGTGCAGAACATTTATCGTGCATGCCCGCAAGGCCATTCTGTCCGGGCTGAGCCCGAAGCAGAACCGGGAGATTCCGCCCCTTGATTACGACCGCGTCTACCGCTTGAAGAGCGACTTTCCGGAGCTTGAGATCATAATCAACGGCGGCATCAATACCTTGGCGCAATGCCAAACCCATCTGGATCATGTGGACGGCGTCATGGTGGGACGGGCGGCCTATCAATCGCCCTTTCTGCTAGCCGGCGTGGACCATGGCATTTTTGGTGACCAGGCGCCCCGGGCCAGCCGTGCGGACCTGGTTGACGCCATGCAGCCCTACATCAGCGACCAACTGCGCAGAGGCGTTCGCCTGAATGCCATCAGCCGCCATATGCTGGGCCTTTACCACGGCCAGCCGGGCGCGCGGTCCTGGCGGCGCTATATCAGTGAACGCAGCCATCTGCCGGGCGCCGACGGCAGCCTGCTGCAGGCTGCCGCCGAACATATGACAG
>JABIRL010000365.1 GCA_018667855.1 Rhodospirillaceae bacterium | reverse complement strand
GCATTGTCATGCAACGGTGGCACCGTTGGCAGATGCCGCGATCACGCTGTCCTGTCCCGGACCGGCCCCGTTATGGCCCGGTGACATCCAGGGTGAACCCTTGGCCGCCCGACCCACGGGTGATGCCATTTTCAACACCCCCAGTTCCATGCTGTTCGCGCCATGCGTAACCATGCCGCTGATGGCCGTCGGCGGCCTGCCCCTCGGCGCCCAAATGATGGGACAACAACATCAGGATGCGCGCATGACAGCCATTGCGCGTTGGATATTGCAGAACATTTCACCAATCGTGGTGGGGTGATACCGATCAGGGGAGAACACGGATGTTGGGAATCGTAATCGAATACGACTATTCGGGCGACGAAGAGGAATGGAAGGCCGCGGCCGATACTTTTGTAAAGGCTATCGACGCCGACCCCCGCCTGAAGGGCCGGTTTTCCTATCAGGTCAATATCAAGGGCGAGGGCCCGGGCCGTGTTCATATCGGACGCTGGGATGAGGCTGAGACCCAGGCGCATCTGTTCGAACAGGATTTCTTCAAAACCTTCGCCGCCAAGGTAAAGGCCTTCGGGGGCGATACCCTAAAGACCGCGCCCTATCGACGGATCACCGGCACCGAGGGTTGAGCCAGGACTGAAAAAGGGGTTTGTCACGGCAATGTCATCGCTTCTTGATGCCGATACAGGATTATTCAGCGTACTGTGGCCAATACTGGGAATGGTGCCCTGCCAATAAACATCCGGCGGTCGCGCAAGTGCCCACCGGATAGGCTCTATCCATCCCGATTGAACGTCGATACTTCGATGGGAGGCGTCAAAATGCGTATTTTTATGCTGTTATTCGCCTTGGCCGCCGGGTTAGGCGCCTGTGGCATTACGACAAGTAATTTCGATCAGGAACTGTGGGCCCGCGGGGCGGAGAGTAATGCCTCCTCGGAGTGCAGTGCCAAAACCTGCTTTGGTTATTAGAGCTGCACACAATTGACCGACGTCGTCACCGCGCGCCCTGGGTTCTTTCAATAATATCCTGACCATATATGGCCAGCGCCGATTCCGCCGTCAGATCCACCGACGACGTTATCAACGTGCGGACAAACTTGGAATTCTCCAATTGAGAAACACCATGAAATGCCCGCGGCGTATTGAGAAACACCAACATGGAGTTGGGCAGGAACGGCACGGTCTTTCTTTTGATAAACAATTGTTCGGAATCTTTTTCCGAGAATAAGAATGTGTTCACGCAGTTGAAGCCCTGTAGGTACGTTTCATAAATGTCCGTACCGACTTCGCTATTTTCATCATCCAATGCCGCATAAAATACAATCTTGGCGATCTGGCCAGGGTGATCCACGTGCGGACGAAGAATAAAGCCATCGATATCGCAGAGCAAAGCTCCTGGTGAAAACCGCGGCTCCATAAGAGCGACTTTCTCCTCCCAATCTCCGTAAAATATGGGCTCGAATTTCTCTCTCATGTGCGGCATGAATTTGTCATAAATAGCCGGCATCATAAATTGTTTTATGTAATCTTGCCGCGTGGTCTTCCAGAATTCCTGTTGTTGTTCGTCAGACACTTGCGGATCCCAATCGCGTAGCACCAAACGGCGATTGGGTTGAAGTTCGAATTGGGCGCCATTCGGCCAATTTCTCAGCATTTCCACATAGTAGTTCTCGGGAAACACGTCTCGCACCACAAAATGTGAGAATGGATCAATCTCGACTGTCGCAGCTTCAATTTGGCCCAATATATGTTGGGACACATCATCGCAGGTCATCGCACAAACCTTTAAAGAGCAAGCAGTTCAAACTTACCGTTACATGGATTGATCCGATTCTGAGCCGGCAGCGGAACCAAATCTGGTAAACCCGGCGAGGCTGAAGTTAGGCATACATGGTAAAATATCCGTGAATATTTTCTTGATACCGCACTGGTGGGTAGAAGCTGGCCCAATGATCGACGCGGCGCCTGCCGCCATCTTATCGGCTATTCTTCGTTTCGGGTTTGCTCGCGGATTTCCTCGTCCGGTATATCGCCAACATCCGCGGTGGCCCAATCGCCCTGGCGCAGGCGTTCCGCCGCCACCTCGGCAATTTCACGGCGCAAGGTTGGTTCCGTCTCCATCAGGCCGTGGAAATCACTTTTCATAAGCTGCATCAGGCGGCATTCGGTGACGGCGAAAACATGGGCGCGGCGGTGGGTATCCTGCAACAGGGCAATCTCGCCAAAGAATTCGCCTTCCTCCAAGGTGACGCGGTGGTCACCGATATCCACCACAACCTCGCCCGAAACGATAAAGTACATGCTGTCCGCCGGTTCGCCGCGATGGGCAATCTCGTACCCGGACGGCACGGATTTTGACCGCAACAGGCCGCCGATTTTGGATAACGCCACCGGATCCAGTTTGGCGAACAGCGGCACCCTGGCCACCATGCCCCAGGTGATGACGAAATCGCGGCGCCGGCTTTCGTTGGTGAAACCGGCGGCGATGATAGCGATGGGAAGGGCATACATGGCGACACCCAACAGCGTCACCACGCCGCCAAAGATCCGTCCAAACGCGGTGATTGGCACCACATCGCCATAGCCCACGGTGGAAAGTGTCGCCAGGGCCCACCACATGGCGGCGGGGATCGAGCCGAAGGCCTCCGGCTGGGCCTCGGCCTCGAGTATGGTCATGATGGATGCCGACAGCATCAGCAAACCGAACATGATGATGACCACGGCGCCGAGCGCCCGTCGTTCCGCGTACAGGACCCTGCCCAAGGTGATGATGGTGGGGGAGTAACGGGCCAGCTTCAAAAGTCGCAACAGACGGAATATCCGCAGGAAGCGCAGGTCCAGGCCGATCAGACTGACCACTAGAATTGGCAGGATGGCCAGCAGATCAATGACCATGAAGGGAGACCGGGCATAGCGCCGCCGCGCCTCGGCCGGGGCCAACAGCTTAAGGGGCGGATGTTCGGTACAAACCCAAAGGCGGACCACGTATTCAGCGCTGAAAACCACAAGTGAGAAGACTTCAAAAACAGCGAAAGCGATGCCGTACTGATTATGAAACCGGGCCACTGATTCCAAAGCGACCGCCAGCACATTGGCGATGATTAACAGGCCCAGCAGAAAATCCGTGACGCGTTGACTGGCCTTGGCGCGGTTGCCGCCCTCGAGCAGATCATAGAGCCGCTGCTTGATCGCCATCGCCCCCATGTCCTCCGCGCCCTAGTCCGCGGCGGCTTCGCGAAGGGCGTCTTCGATGGCCATCAACGCCTTATCGGCAGCATCGCCGTCAGGCCCGCCCGCTTGGGCCATGTCCGGGCGGCCGCCGCCGCCCTTGCCGCCCACCGCCGCCGCGCCGACGCGCACCAGATCAACGGCACTGAGGCGCTCTGTCAGATCATTCGTCACGCCAATGGTCAACGCCGCCTTGCCCTCGTTGACGGCGATAAAGGCCACCACGCCGGAGCCTAATTTCTGTTTTGCCGCATCGACCATCCCGCGCAGCTCCTTTGCCGGCACGCCATCCAGACGGCGGCCGGAAAAATTGATGCCGGCGACCTCCTTGGCGCCATCATCGGCGTCTTTCGCCCCGCCGCCGCCCAAAGCCAGCGCCTGGCGCGCCTGGCTCAGGTCCCTCTCCAGCTTCTTGCGATCTTCCAGCAGGGCGCCGATGCGCTCAGGCAGGTCCGCAGGCGTTGTCTTCAACAAATCGGCCGCCGCCCGCAGCTGGCTGTCCTGGGCATGGAAATGTTCCAACGCCGCGGCGCCCGTCAGCGCCTCGATCCGCCGCACGCCCGCCGCCACCGCACTTTCGCTGACCACGGTAAAAGCGCCGATATCGCCGGTCTGGCGCACATGGGTCCCGCCGCACAATTCCGTGGAATAACCTTCGCCGCCATTGTCCCCCATGGAGACGACGCGCACTTCATCGCCGTATTTTTCACCGAACAGGGCCATGGCGCCCTGCTCGACCGCCTCATCAGGTGTCATCTGGCCGGTGCGGACAGAGGTGTTGACGCGGATCTGCTCGTTCACATCCCGCTCGACCAAGGCCAGCTCTTCGCGGTCCACCGCCTTGGGATGGCTGATGTCGAAGCGCAGACGATCAGGCGCCACCAACGAACCTTTTTGAGTCACATGCGCGCCCAAACGGTTGCGCAAGGCCGCATGCAGCAGATGGGTCGCGGAATGGTTGGCCCGCAGGCCGTTGCGCCGGCCATTAGCCACCGCCATCTCGACCGCATCGCCGATCTTCAATGTGCCGGCGGTGACGGTGCCGCGATGGACATGCAGTTCGTCGACCCGCTTCTGGGTATCGGCGATCTCCACCACCAGGCCGTCGGCGCCGCGCATGGTGCCGGCATCGCCCTGCTGGCCACCGGATTCGCCATAGAACGGCGTCTGGTTGACCAGGATCGAAACCTCCGTGCCCGCGGCTGCCTCGTCGACCCTGTCACCGTCAACCACCAGTGCCCGCACTTCCCCCTCGGCCTGATCCTTGTCATAGCCGAGGAATTCCGTGGCGCCGCACTCTTCGCGCAACTCGAACCAAATGGCATCCGTGCTGGCCGCGCCGCTGCCGGCCCAACTGGCCCTCGCCTCGGCCCGCTGGCGCTCCATGGCGACGTCGAATCCGTCGGTATCGACACCGCGATCCTGGCCGCGCAGTACATCCTGGGTCAGATCCAGCGGGAAGCCGTAGGTATCGTACAGACGGAAGGCGACCTCGCCCGGCAGCGCCTCAGCCTCGCCCAATTTTTCCACCTCGCCCATCAATAGATGCAGACCCCGGTCCAGGGTCTGTTTGAAACGGCTTTCCTCGCCCCGCAAGGTCTCCGTGATCAAAGCCTCGGCCCGGATCAATTCCGGGAAGGCCTGGCCCATCTTGCCCACCAAGGTGGGTACCAGGCGCCACATCAGAGGATCGGAAGCGCCCATCATATGGGCATGCCGCATGGCCCGGCGCATGATCCGCCGCAACACATAGCCGCGCCCTTCGTTGGACGGCAGCACGCCATCGGCGATCAGAAAGGACGAGGCGCGCAAATGATCGGCGATGACCTTATGGCCTGATTTGTGCGGCCCTTCGACGGGAATATTGGTGAACTCGGCCGAGGCATCCATGATGCTGCGCAACAGGTCGATTTCGTAATTGTCGTGGGTGCCCTGCAGCAGTGCGGTGATCCGCTCCAGCCCCATGCCGGTATCGATCGAGGGTTTGGGCAGCTCCACCCGCTCATCCGGGCTCATCTGCTCGAACTGCATGAAGACCAGGTTCCAGATCTCGATAAAGCGGTCGCCATCCTCGTCCGGACTGCCCGGCGGACCGCCGGCGATGGAGGGGCCGTGATCAAAGAAAATTTCGGAACAGGGCCCGCAGGGCCCGGTGTCGCCCATGGCCCAGAAATTATCCGACGTTGCGATGCGGATAATGCGGTCCTCGGGCAGGCCGGCGATCTTGCGCCACAAATCGAACGCCTGGTCGTCGTCGTGATAGACCGTGACCAAAAGACGGTCCCCATCCAAGCCGTATTCCTTGGTGATCAGGTTCCAGGCCAGCTCGATCGCGCGGTCCTTGAAATAGTCGCCGAAGGAGAAATTGCCCAACATCTCGAAAAACGTGTGGTGGCGGGCGGTGTAGCCCACATTGTCCAGGTCGTTGTGCTTGCCCCCCGCCCGCACGCATTTCTGCGAGGTGGCGGCGCGCTGATAGGGTCGGCTTTCAGCGCCGGTGAAGACGTTCTTGAACTGCACCATACCGGCGTTGGTAAACATCAAGGTGGGATCGTTGTGGGGCACCAGGGGGGAAGAGGCCACGACTTCGTGCCCCGCCGCTTGGAAATAATCCAAGAACGCCTTGCGGATATCGTTCGCGCTTTGCATGTCGTGCCGTCACCTTTGCTATCGCCCATGATTACGGGCCGGCGGAAAATAGCCCCCCGGCGGTAGCCTGTCCAGCCGAGCGGCGGCCTTGCCGGTGTTTACTTTCCGGCCTTGCAGACGCCGTAGTTCTGGAAGGTCGTAGGCGGTTCGGACGCCATATGGACGGAATGGCTGGCCAGCAGATCGCCATCCTTGTTGCCGAACTGTCCGTGTACCGAGGTCGCATTCAAATCACCAGTCGCCGTGAAGCCCAGAAAATGCCGCACATTGGGCAGGGCAATCATCTCCAGATGCGAGGCCCCGCCCCTAGCCACGGCCTTGGCGTTGCCCCTGGCGGTATTGATCGCCTCGATATTGAAGGAAAAACCTTTTCGCGGGCGGGTTTGAAAGCTGTCGGTTTCCCAACTGGTTTCGATCGCCGACTTAAAGACGCACAGCAAGGACTTGGCATCGGCCAAGGTCTTTGCGGCATCCGTCGCCATCGCCATCGACGGCAGACCCGATAACAGGGTGAACAGAAAAAAGGCAATAACACGCATAATGAGACCTACTAGATTTTCCAAGAACGGGTTTCAATTTGCCTGAAGTTGTAGCCCCCTGCCCCGCGCTTGCCAACGATTTTGCGCACCGTCTGACACAACTATTTTCAGATGATCACCAAGCGCGATCGGCAGCTTGCAGGCAGATCCCAATTGGCTATTCGAAGTACCAAGATGCCCGCCACAGCACCGCGCCCCCGATTATGGCAGCGACGAAGAGGAGAAGGCTCAACCCGCCAAGTACACCTTTCAGGATTTCCTTTTTCGACATGGGTGGCACTTGTTCGCCGCGATGTTCTCCCATGGCCAACTCTCCATACTCGATCGCGCTACGCAACTTTTATTCAATTATCAGACGACAAGAGAGGCACATATCAAGTTACTGGTTTGCCGGAATATTTTCCGTATCCGCTATGATCGCCCCAAACGCGGCTTTGTTTTAATGCGGCGCCGGTTGCGGGAAGCAGTTCTAGTCAGAAGCCGCTGTTCCCTCATTTTTTGCCGCCTCGGCAACGCTGACGCCAAGTTCACCCGATGTGCCGCTTACGGAAACATCGGCACTTCGTTCCTGGCCGGTGAAATGGATCGTTCGGACCTTGCCGAAAATTGAATTCTGAAAGACCTCAACATATTCGTCAAACTCTGCCGGCTTCATCCATGGGAAGCATTCGATATCTTCGATCTGCTGGTTCCAGGAGATCGACTCGCCCCACGCTTCGAGGGTCTCCGGCGGTGTCCATCCAAGCTCCAACATCTGATCATAGGACGGCGCGCCCGGAATTGGCTGATAGATTGGGTTAATCACCTTGGCCTGCGGATTGAGCGTGACAACCTTTTCAACCACATCGATTGTCTTGCGCAGATCCTCGGTCGTCTCGTAAGGCAGTCCGGACATGAAAGATAGCGAAAGGCGAATTCCATATTCACCCGTAATTCGGGCCGTTTCGACGATGTCTTCCGGTTTGGCATCCTTGACGATGCGTTCCAGCATGACGTCGGAACCTGACTCGGCCCCGATCATGATCTGCTGCAAACCGGAGTTCATAATACGCTCAAGCTCGTGTGGCCGGAACTTGCCGAGTGTTTCCGGACGAGCCCCGGCATTCCACTTGAAATCGTGGCTTTCTTCATGCATCCGATCAATAATTTGCAGGACCCGGGCCCGCTGCGCGAAGAAATGGCCATCGGCGAAGTTCAAATACTCAAAGCCAAGATCGCCAATCAGATGTCGAATTTCATTAAGCACCGACTCAATCGGGCGGTTGATGTAGGCGATTTGCGCAATGGTACAAAAACTGCAACGGAACGGGCAACCGCGGGCTGTGATCAATCCCGCCATGTTGTTCTTGTGCGGTACTTATCCGGATCAATCAGGTGGTAGGCGGGTATCTCCACGAGATCGGTGAATTTCTCCTTCACCGGGACGACCGGCTTCACCACACCCTTTTTCAGTAGTCCGGGCACATCGAGTTCACCCTTCATGCCGCCAGCAATGAATTCCGAAAGCTGCACGACCTTCAATTCACCAATACCCGTGACAACAAAATCGGCGAGCGGATGGTTGATTGTTTTTTCCGGGAAGAAAGACGGATGCCAGCCACCCCAAACGATTGGCAGATCCGCATCGATCTCGCGGATATCCGCCGCGGCTTTCAAAGCGTCGGTGACTTGAGGACCCGAAATGGCCGTCACACCGACCCAAAGTATCTGATCCACAACACCGCGCACGCGCTGCTTCCACTCACCATCAACCCGTTGATCAACGATCATCACGTCATAGCCGTGTTCTTCGAGATAGCGCGCGAGAAATAGCGATTCGAAGGGCATGAAAGGAAAATTATCCTCCCACAGCCAATTTGTTACTTCGCCCGGATGAACAAGGATGATCAGATTTCTGCTGTTTTTAGGCTTCATGTTGCTGAATTTCCTTGTCATTTCAAATACAGAATCGCGCGACACAATAGCTTATTGCGAATGCTTCTCATTGTGGTCAAAGGATTCTACGTTTGCAACTGCAAAATTTGGTCATTTGGAACTTCGGTATAGCATGAACTTCCGCCCATCGGTTCATCCTTAAATGCCGACCAAATGACCTGTGTTACATTGCACGCATCCAAGGCCTAATCGCGGAGGATATTTATTGTCCGCCATTAACTACGGAAACCGGAAATATCGTGGCGAAACAAAATATCGTGGCGAAATAATGGTGGGCGCACCAAGATTCGAACTTGGGACCTCTGCGATGTGAACACAGCGCTCTAACCAACTGAGCTATGCGCCCTCCGGGAAGGGGAATTAATCCTGCTGGCGGGCGCTGTCAAGCAAGCTTGTCGAGCGCGGGCAGCAATTGGTCGAAATGATCGATCAGAGCGTCGGCGCCCAGTTCCTGAACCGGAACGGTCGTATAACCGAAGGTGACCAAAACCACCGGAATTCCAGCGTTGCGGGCGGCGTTCAGGTCGTTGGCGCTGTCACCGATCATCACCGCGCGGTCG
>JABIRL010000256.1 GCA_018667855.1 Rhodospirillaceae bacterium | reverse complement strand
CGGATCGACGTTATCGATCCGCCGCCGTTCTTGTTACGGTGTGTTGCCACGCCATCATTCCACGCTAAGATATTCCAGAACCTGATTGAGGAGACATCGATATGCGAAGTTCGAAACGGTTGCGGCAGCTGATGGATCAAGGTGTCGTGCTGGCGCCGGGTGTTTACAATGCGTTGTTCGCAAAGACGGTCGAACAGACCGGGTTCGATGCGGTCTACATCACCGGTTTCGGGACAGCGGCGCGGTATGGCTATCCGGACGTGGGCCTGATCACCCAGACGGAGATGGTGCAAAACCTGCGCCATATTTGCCGCGCGACCACTATTCCCGTCATCGCCGATGCCGATACCGGATACGGCAACATCATCAACGTCCGTCGTACGGTGCGCGAATATGAACGCGCCGGCGTCGCGGGCTTCCATATCGAGGATCAGGTCTTTCCCAAGAAATGCGGCTTCATGGAAGGCAAGGCCGTCATTCCCCTGGAAGAGCACGCGGAGAAAATTCGCGCCGCCCTTGATGCCAGGACCGATCCCGACACCGTCATCATCGCCCGTACCGACGCCTTGGCCCCGAACGGCTGGGAAGATGCCCTGGCCCGCGCCCGGGCCTATCGCGAGGCCGGCGCGGACCTGATATTTGTCGATGGCATCCGCACGCTGGAAGAGCTGGACATCTACAGCCGGGAGCTGGCGCAAAAGGGCATTCCCTGCCTCTATAACGGCGGTTTGGTGACGGCGGAGGATGCGGACCGGATGGGCTTTAAAATACAAATTCTGGCGGGCCTGGCCCTGGGCGCGGTTTTCAAAAGCGCCACGGCCGCCATGCAGGAATTGAACAGCAGCGGCTCCACCCGCCAAACGATTGCCCGGTTTGGCCCGCCCGAAAAGGGCGAGACCGTAAACGATATTCTCGGCGTGCCGGAGATTTACGAACTTGAGCAACGCTATGACGTTGCCGGCGATGAGGAGACGGTACAATGAGCAGCCCCGGCGCCCGGTTAAGAGAAACAATGGCCAATGGCATGGTCCTGGCCCCATTCGTCTATGACGGCTTCACCGCGCTGATCGCGGAAGGGCAAGGCGCCCAAGCGGTTTACATGACGGGCCATGGCACCTCGGCTCAGATCGGATTGCCGGATGTGGGCCTGACAAGCCTGGCGGAAATGGTCGGCAATTTGGGTTACATCGCCAATGCGGTTGGCGTTCCGGTGATCGCCGACGCCGATACGGGCTATGGCAACGCCATCAACACCCAGCGCACGGTGCGGGAATACGAGACGGCGGGCGCGGCGGCCATGCATTTGGAAGACCAGGTCTTCCCCAAACGCTGCGGCTTTTTCGAGGGCAAACAATGCGTGCCCATGGCCGAACATGTACAGAAAATTCGTGCCGCCCTGGACGCCCGCGTCGATCCGGACCTTGTTATCATCGCGCGGACCGATGCGGTGGCGCCAAACGGCTGGGACGATGCCATCCGGCGCGCCGAGGCGTACCGCGAGGCCGGTGCGGACGTGGTGTTCGTCGATGGAGTAAAAACCAATGATGACATGGACATTTATACCCGCCGTCTGGTCGAGCAGGGCCTGCCCTGCCTTTACAATGGCCAACTGTTGCCCGCACCGGAAATCGCGGCGCGGGGCTTCAAGATCATGATCACCGGCGGTGGCCACGCGCTATCTTATGCGGCGGTGCGTCAGGCGCTGCTGGAAGTTAAGCAAGGCAGTGGTCAGGGCCTGGGCCGGGATCTGGATCAGTTCAACACCATAACAAATTTGTTGGGATTGCCCGAGATCTACGAGTTGGAACAACGCTACAGCACCGAATAGGAGAGCGCCATGGGACAGACCATTGCCGAAAAAATCCTCGCCGCCCATGCGGGCATCGATACCGCTAAACCGGGGCAGTATCTGTGGTGCAAGGTTGACGCCACAAGCGGGCATCGGCTTGCCGATCTGGAGGCCCTGGGTGTGGACCGGGTCTGGGACCCAGAGAAAGTATTCCAGGTTGATGATCATCAGGCGCCGCCGCCAACAATTGTCGCCGCCAACAAGGTCAAGGATCTGCGCCGCCTGATCAAAAAGTACGAGATCAAGAACTACTTCGAATATGGCCGTGGCGGTATCCTGCATCAGGTCTTCGCGGAGAACGGCATGTATGCGCCGGGCGAACTGGTCGCGCAGTGCGATTCCCATTCCACCGCCGGCGGCGTATTCAACGCCTGCGTCACCAACGCCAACCTGGACGCGGTGCATGTTCTGGCCTTTGGCGAATTATGGTTCCGGGTGCCGGAGTCCGTGCGCGTTGTACTGAACGGCACCCTGCCCACCTGGTGCGTTGGCAAGGATGTTATTCTCAAGGTGGCCAGCGAACTGGGCACCGATTACGGGCTGTACAAATCAGTGGAATATGTGGGCCCGGTGGCCAGTCAGATGACCATGGCGCAGCGTTGGACCATCTGCAATATGGGCGTGGAGGTCGGCGCGAAGTTCGCCTTGTTCGAGGGGGACGAGAAAACCGACGCCTTTTTGAAGGGCCGCGTGAACCGGCCGTATGAGCACGTCACGGCGGATGCCGATGCTGTTTATGAAACCGAATATGAGTTCGATTTGAGCGATCTGACCCCCATGGTGGCCCGCCCTGGCGACCCCGGAAACGGTGTTCCGGTGGAAAGCGTCAGGCCGGAGCGGGTCAAGGTCGATCAGGCCTTCCTCGGCTCCTGTACCAATGCGCGCCTGGAGGATCTGGAAGTCGCGGCCCGAATTCTGGACGGCAAAAAGGTGCACCCGGACGTGCGCATGCTGGTCAGCCCCTCGTCCCAGGAAGTCTTCGGTGAGGCTTTGAGGGCCGGATATCTGGAAACCCTTGTCGACGCCGGCGCGTTGGTCGAACATTCCACCTGCGGGCCTTGCTATGGCGGGCATCTTGGCGTGCTGGGCGATGGGGAGACTTGTATCTCCAGCAGCAACCGCAATTTCCGCGGCCGCATGGGCAGCCCATTGGCCGATGTCTGGCTGGCCAGCCCGGCCACGGTTGCCGCCTCCGCCATCGCGGGGGAGATCGTGGACCCCCGGGAATATCTGTGACGCCGCCAATAGAAGCAGGAGCATAAACATGGCAATGGAAACCGTACGAGTGGGCCGGGTTTGGAAATTCGGCGATCACATCAGCACCGACTTCATGATGCCGGGCCATCGCGTATTGGCCAATCCTGATCTCTCGGTGGAGGATGCGGCGAAGTTCTGCATGGAGGCCAACCGCCCCGGCTGGGCGGAGAGCGAGGTGCAACCAGGTGATATACTTGTCGCCGGGATAAATTTCGGCTGCGGTTCCAGCCGCAACGCATCGCAGTCGCTCAAGGCACTCAACATCGCGGTGGTCCTGGCAGAATCCGTCTCCCGCATCCATCTGCGCAACGCGGTCAATTCCGGGCTTCCCACCCTGGTCGCGCCCGGCATTTCCGGTTTCGTCGAAGAAGGCCAGAGCCTGGAAGTCGATATCGTTACCGGCACAGTGAAAAATCTCGACACCGACGCCACCCTGCAGGCGGAAGCCTGGGAAGAAGGCACCCCGCCGTATGAGATCCTGATGGCCGGCGGGCTGGAACCCTTCATGAAAGCCAAGTTAAAGGAACGGGGTCTCATCTCCGGCTGATAGTGAAACTCCCGGCATTCAGAAAGTGGTTACACCCGAGTAATGCGTGATATGATTTTGGCTGCTATTGGCGGCCAGAACCGCATCATTGTTGAACTAAGAAACTGAAAGAGATCGACATGCATCTAGAGGGAAAAACAGCCATCATCACCGGCGCAGGACGCGGCATCGGCATGGAAGTCGCATATCTGTTGGCCAAGGAAGGCGCGATCGTCACGGTCAATGACCCCGGCGTGGGGCGCGGCGGCGAAGAGATCGGCGAGACGCCAGCCGAGGAAGTCGCCGCGCAAATCATATCCGACGGCGGCAAGGCCGAGGCCAATATGGATTCCGTGGCCGACTATGCCGCCACCGGGCGCATGATCCAAAAGGTCGTCGATGATCACGGCAAGATCGACATCATCGTCAATTCCGCCGGTCTGCTGCGGGAGCGCATGATCTGGAACATGACCGAGGAGGACTTCGATCTGGTCATCGATGTGCACTTGAAGGGCCATTGGAACATGTGCCATCACGCCATCAAGCACATGCGCACCATGGGCGGCGGCCGCATCGTGAATTTTTCCTCCGATGCCTTCAAGGGCTCCGTCGGGCAGTGCAATTACAGCGCAGCCAAGGCCGGCATCATCGGCCTGACGCGTTCAATTGCCAAGGAAACTTCACGCTACGGCATAACTTCAAATGCCATTTGTCCCGCCGCCGATACCCGCATGACCATCAACGACGCCGTCATCGCCAACCGCGAGCGCAAGCTTAAAGACGGCCTGATCAGCCAGGAAGAATATAACCGCGCCGCCCGCCCCCGCGGCCCGGAATACATCGCCCCCATGGTCGCCTATCTATGCACCGACGAAGCCCAGGACGTGAACGGCCACGTCTTCCATGTGGAGCGCAACCGTATTCACAATTATTACTTCGGCGAGGAAATGAAAGCTCTGCATAAAGGCGGCGACGGCCTGTTCACCGTGGACGAACTGCTCCAGGATGTGCCTTCATCGATCATGAACGGCGTCGCCCGCGTCGCCGCGCCCTACGAGAAGGCGAGCTAAACAAGCCTATCGTCAGCGAAAACCAGGACGCTACTCCGCCTCATCCACATCGATGGTGGATGTGCGATAAAGCTGTTTGCCGTTGTCGTGGTCGATCCCGGACAGGGTGACCTCATAGCCCCATAGATGGCGGATATGCTTCAGCACCTTGGTGCGGCTGTCTTCGGCCAGGCCGATGCCGTTGCGGACGCTGTGTTCCAACAATAACTGCCGGTCGCCGCGCAGGTCCGCGTCCACGACCTGGATATCGGCATCCGTATGGGCCGGGTCGTAATTGTTGGCCATGGCTTCGCGGACCTTGCGGTAGCCCCGTTCGTCGTGGATGGCGCCAACGGTATAGTGCTTGTCTTCCGCATTGTCGGTCAGGTCGAACAGTTTCAGTTTTCGGATCAGGTGGGGGCTGAGGTATTGGCGGATGAAACTTTCGTCCCGGTAGTTGGCCCAGGCATATTTCAAGGCGCCGCGCCAATCCTCGCTGCCGGCAATGTCCGGGAACCATTCACGGTCCTCGTCAGTGGGTTCGGTACACATGCGGCGAATATCGCCCATCATGGCAAAGCCGATGGCATAGGGGTTCAGGCCATTGAAGCGGGGATCATCGAAGTCGGGCTGGAACAGTACGTTGGAGTGGGAATGCAGTATCTCCAGCAAGGCCCCTTCGCTGATCTGCCCCCGGTCATAAAGGGCATTGGCGATGTAATGATGGGTAAAGGTGGCGCAGCCTTCATTCATGATCTTAGTCTGGCGCTGGGGGTAAAAATACTGCGCCACATTACGGACAATGGCCAAAATTTCGCGCTGCCAACCTTCCAGAACGGGGCTGTTGGTCTCCAGGAAGAACAGTAAATTCTCCTCCGGCAGGCGCAGCTGTTGACGCCGGGCCAGGCGTTCCTTTTCGGCCTCCGTGGCCTCCTCCGCCCCGCCCTTGTCGGGCACGGTGCGCCACAGATCATTGAATGTCCGTTCCCGGTATTCCTCGATCTCGCGCTTGCGGGTCTGGCGTTGTTCCGTGGTCAGCTCCGGCGGCCGGCGATAACGGAAAACACCTTGATCCATGATGGCATGGGCGGCATCCAGAGTTTCCTCGACCGCCCCGAACCCATGGCGCTCCTCGGCCCCCATGATGAATTCCTTGGCGTATTGGAAATAGTCCAGCACGCCATCGGCATCGGTCCATTGGCGGAACAGATAATTGTTCTTGAAGAAATGGTTATGGCCGAACGCCGCATGGGCCATAACCAAGGCCTGCAACGGCATGGTGTTGTCTTCCAGATTGTAGCTGATGCAGGGATTGGCGTTGATGACGATCTCGTAGGCCAGACCGCTGTGCCCCTGGCGGTAGGATTTTTCCTCCCGCGCGAAATGTTTACCGAACGACCAGTGGCGGTACATCAACGGCATCCCGAACGAGGAATAGGCATCCAGCATCTGCTCGGTGGAAATGATTTCCACCTGGTTGGGATAGACGTTCAGTCCCAGATCATCCAGCGCCACCCGCTCTATGGCATCATAGGTCTTCGAGAGGATCTTGAAACTCCAATCGGCGCCGTCAAATAAGAGGTCTGAGGCATCCGTATTGGCATCTGTATCGGTTTTCGTTTTCTTGGCCCGCGGCATATCAGGCACCCACGTTTTGCGGCAGGAACAGCTCCCTGAAGACAGGGTAGATATCACCAGGCTTGGTCACCCGCTTCATGGCGAAATTTTCCCGCCCTTGCGCGACCTCGCGATAGGATCGCCACAGGGCGGCGCCGGCCTCCGGGTTGCCGAATAATTCGAACTCCCGTTCGTCCAGGATCTCCACATAAGCGTAATACTGACAAACCGGGATTACCTGTTCCGCCAACAGGGAGGAGCAGGTCTGGCTGTCGCCGGAGAAATTTTCGCCGTCGGAGGCTTGGGCAGCATAGATATTCCAGGTATCGGTGGGATAGCGGTCGTTGACCACTTCCATCATCTTGGTCAACGCGGTGGACACGACCGTGCCGCCGCTTTGCCGGCTATAGAAGAATGTTTCTTCGTCCACCTCCTGGGCTTCGTGAGTATGGCGAATAAAGACCACGTCGATATGTTCGTATCGGCGCTTCAGAAACAGGTGCAGCAGCACGAAGAAGCGCTTGGCGAGGTCTTTTTCCCGCTCGCCCATGGAGCCCGAAACGTCCATCAGGCAGAACATCACCGCCTTGGTATTGGGTTTCGGCACCGGTTCACGCTGGCGATAGCGGACATCGACCGGATCAATATAGCCAACAATTTTCTGTCGCCGTCGCAGCCCTTCCAATTCCTCGTAAAGCGCATCCAGGCGGCTGCGATCCTCGGATTCAGGTTCGCAATTTTCCTCCAACGCGGTGATCTGGGCCTCCAGCGCGATCACCGCTTTTTTGTCGGGACGATTAAGGGCGATGCGCCGGCCCAGGGAATTGCGCATGGTGCGCATGACATCCAGGTTCGCCGGCGTACCGTCGCGGGCAAACCCGGCCCGCTGATAGGTCACGGTCGGGCTTTCCTTCAGATCGGTCTTGATCAAGTCCGGCAGCTCCAGATCCTCAAAAAACAGCTCCAGAAACTCGTCCCGGCTCAAGGTGAATTGAAATTCATCCTCGCCGTCGCCGTCCTGGGCGCCATCCTTACCGGCACCCTCACCGCCCTGGGGCGGCTTCTTGATATGATCACCGGTAACGAATTCCTTGTTACCCGGCAGCACCCGCGCCCGTCGCCCCTCGTTGCCGGCGTTACGCAGGCGGGGTTCGGAAATTCCCTTGGTCGGAATAGACAGATCCTCGCCATTCGTGACGTCACCCAACTTGCGGTCCCGAATGGATTGATCCAGCGCCTTTTTAATCTGTGCCCGGGCCCGGCGGATGAAACGCTGTCGATTGCCCAGGCTTCGATCACTGGGATTTTGCCGGCGGTCGATAAAGTGGTGCATGGCCATCTGTGAACTCCTACCCGGCCTTGTTCACCCGCATGTACCATTCGACCAAACGACGGACCTGACGCTGGGTATAACCACGCTCCACCAGGCGATCGACAAATTCGCCGTGCTTGCGGTCGCTTTCGCTGTCCTTTTTGGAACCGAAGCTGATCACCGGCAGCAGGTCCTCGACCTGGCCGAACATGCGTTTCTCGATCACGTCCCGCAGTTTTTCATATGAGGTCCAGGACGGATTCTTGCCGTCATTGTTGGCCCGGTGACGCAGGGCAAACTTCACCACCTCGTTGCGGAAGTCCTTTGAATTGGCCACGCCGGCCGGCTTCTCGATCTTGCCCAGTTCGGTTTCCAGGACTTCCCGATCAAAGATCTGGCCGGTATCGGGATCCTTGAAATCCTGCTCCTCGATCCAGGCATCGGCATAGGCGATATACCGGTCAAAGAGGTTCTGGCCGTAATCCGTATAGGATTCCAGATAGGCTTTCTGGATTTCGTTGCCGATGAATTCGGCATAGCGCGGGGCCAACTCGGCCTTGATGAATTCCAGGTAATTCTTCTCGGTCTCCTCGCCATATTGTTCCCGTTTCACGGCCTGCTCCAGGACGTACATCAGATGCACGGGGTCGGCGGCGACCTCCTCAATATCGTGGTTGAAGGTTTCCGACAGCACCTTGAAGGCGAAGCGCGTGGAAACGCCGGTCATGCCTTCATCGACGCCGGCGGCGTCATGATATTCCTGGGCCGACTTGGCCTTGGGATCGGCTTCCTTGATATTTTCGCCGTCATAGACCCGCAGCTTGGAATAAAGATTGGAATTCTCATGCTCCCGCAGCCGGGTCAGAACGCAGAATTTCGACAGCATGTCGAGGGTTTCCGGCGCGCATTTGGCACCATGCAGTTCGCTGTTTTTTAGCAGCTTCTGATAAATCTCGGCCTCTTCCGTGATGCGCAGGCAATAGGGCACCTTGACCACGGAAATCCGGTCCAGGAAGGCTTCGTTATTCTTGTTGTTGCGGAACTGCTGCCACTCAGCCTCGTTCGAATGGGCCAGAATGATGCCCTGGAAGGGGAAGGCGCCAAAGTTTTCGGTACCCACATAGTTGCCTTCCTGGGTCGCGGTCAGCAGGGGATGCAGCACCTTGATCGGCGCCTTGAACATCTCGACGAATTCCAGCATGCCCTGGGTGGAGCGGTTCAAACCGCCCGAGAAGGAATAGGCGTCCGGGTCGGCCTGGGAAAAATGCTCCAACTGGCGAATATCCAGCTTGCCCACCAGGGCCGAGATATCCTGATTATTCTCATCGCCCGGTTCGGTCTTGGAAATGCAGATCTGCCGTAGCTTCGACGGCATCATTTTCAACACCGTGAAGCGGGACAGATCACCGTCGAATTCATCCAGGCGCTTGACCGCCCAAGGTGACATCAATCCGGTCAGGCGTCGTTGGGCGATGCCGTACTTGTCCTCCAACAATTCACCGAAACGTTCCTGGTCGAACAGCCCCAAGGGGCTTTCAAAGATGGGACTGGTTTGATCGCCTGCCTTCAGGACATAAACCGGATGCAGCTCCATCAGGGATTTCAGGCGTTCGGCAATGCTGGATTTGCCGCCACCCACGGGTCCCAGCAAATACAGGATCTGCTTGCGTTCCTCCAAACCCTGGGCGGCATAGCGGAAATAGCCGACGATGCGCTCGATCGTTGGCTCCATGCCGTAAAAGTCCTTGAAGGCGGGGTAGCGTTTAATGGTGCGGTTCAGGAAGATGCGGCCCAGGCGCGGGTCGGTCGAAGTATCGAGCAGCTCTTCATCGCCAATCGCCGCGATCATGCGCTCGGCGGCACTGGCATACATCATGGGATCTTCGCGGCAGCCTTGCAAATAATCCTGCAGGCTCAATTCTTCGGCCGCTTGTCGATGATATTCGTCTGTAAAAGCCTGGAAAACGTTCATGACCACCCCCCTGCACAAAAAATTGGAACAAAGCGCGAGGTAACCAGGAACGTACACATGAGAATCACATCTCCTTAGGTTTCAGTTACGAATAAATATCTCCAAGTTCTCTCCGGGTCTTCTCTGGGCGTCTTCCTGCCGTTTTTCATAAATATTTTGTTAACTATTGATTCGTTATTTCCATAATAGCTGTTTTTGACATAACGACCTTACCTATTAATTGGTGAACATTTCCTTTATTTCCAGGAAACAGTCTTCACATTTTCATCATCTGACAATTGTTTTGCTCACACCAACGGCATCGATCCGATAGCGGCAAGCCTGATCCGGGATCGTGGCGATAGCGTGGCGAAGATAGGGCCATTCCGCGGCACTCAGTCACGCGGCATCCGATCACGGGAGAGCAGGTTACTTGGCACCAGGTCGGGCGCCGCGTCAGATAACCGAATGCAGGCCCGCTTTCAGATTGATCGCCCTTAGCCGAGCGCCATGCGGGCAAAATCATCCAACGCCGATTTGACCTGGCCGATCTCACGCATGGGGACCATATGGATGACCTGCTCCACACCGGCATCCTCCAGGCGGCGACAACGGTCGGCATTGGGGCGGCGGTTGGGCAGAGTATAGATTTTCACGTCGTCAGGCTTGCGTCCCCGCTCGGCCAGCAGTCCGTGCAACGTTGCGATACGTTCGCTTATATCCTCCACGCTGACACTGGCCCCCAGCCAACCCTGGCCCAGGTCGGCGACCCGGCGCAGGGCCGCATCCCCCTCTCCACCAACGAAGATCGGCGGATGGGGCGTTTGCACCGGTTTCGGATACATAACCGTTTCGGGCAGCTTGTATAATTCACCGTCGTAGCTTGAGGTTTCGTCGCACCACAAGGATTTCATTACCGCGATATGTTCGTTGGCCCGCTGGCCGCGCTTCTCGAACGGCATCTGCAAAGCTTCGAACTCCTCCCGCAACCAGCCCAGACCAATGCCGAAATTGACCCGTCCGCCGGAGAGGAAATCCAGGTCCGCCACCTGTTTCGCGGTGTAGACGGGATTGCGTTGCGAGACCAGGCAGATGGCGGTGCCGAGACGCACGGTGGAGGTATGGGCCGCCAGGAATGTCAGGGCCGCGAAGGGTTCCATCATGCCCTTGCCGAAACCGCCGATACGGCCATCCTCGGAATAGGGATATTTGGATTCGTAGTCTTCAAACAACACCACATGTTCGGGCGCCCAGACGGCGTGAAAGCCGCGCTCCTCGATCGCCTTGGCCGTCTCCGCCACAAGGCTGGGCGGGGTGCTTTCATTCAGGGCCAAAAATACGCCGGCTTCCATATTGATCTCTCCTCAAACTCTATCGCGCTTCCATTTCGGCCTGCAGGCCGCTTCTTATCAATGTCTCCCGTGCCGTGCGCAGGCGCTGCTTCACCTGGGCATAGCCGGCCTTGTCCAAGGCCTGATACTCGACCGCCTTTTCCAACAGGCGCTCCCGGAAATGCCCTTCTCGGGCGGTTTCGTCCAGATAGCCAATCTCGGTCGCCGCCGTCGGCGGATACAACTCCGCCCCCATGGTGGCCCGGTTCAGATGCCGGTTGTCCAGGCGGTCACGGGCCAACTCCAACCCGAATGTCGGCAGGCTAAGGCCGATGGCGGTTTCATTCAGGCCGATCTTGAAATCACCCGCCATGCCGATGCGGTAATCCGCCGTACAAAGGAACAGCGCGCCGGCCGCCACCGCATGCCCCGTACAGCCCATGATAACCGGCTGCGGGTGCATGTAAGTCTTCATCAACAAATCCGCCCCCGCCTCGACCATTTCGCGAACGCCATCCTTGGGGCCGTTGATGACTTTCAGATCGAACCCACCGCACAGCAGTCCCGGCCGGCCGATCACCACCACTACGTCAGCCTCCTCGCCCGCGCGATCAAGACCATCCGAAATGGCCGCCATCATGCCTAGTCCAAAAGCATTGGCCTTGCCGTCATCCATGGTCAAAGTGGCAATACCATCCGCCACCGCGTAGTCAACAAATTCACTCACAGCCTCGTCCTTTTTTGGTGGTTATTAAGTGGTGACAATTTTCGCGCCGCCCTTGGCGACCAATTCCGCCTTGCCCGGCGAGGGCGGCACCTCGACGCCCCGTTGACAGCCGGGACGGGCGGCCATCGCCGCCATCCAGCGTTCCAGGTGAAGCAAACCGTCAGTGGGTACACGGGCCCATTTATGGCTGCGCAGCCAGGACCAGTTGGCGATATCGGCAATGGAATAGTCCCCCGCCAACCATTCATTGTTCGCCAGATGTCCATCCAGTACCTCGTACAGGCGCCGGGTTTCGTTGTGATAACGACTACGGGCGGCGGGCACGTCTTCGGGAAAGTACCGCTCAAACGACACGGCCTGGCCCTGCATGGGGCCGATTGCCGACATCTGAAACATCAGCCATTGCATCACCGCCATGCGGCCCTTCATGTCCTTGGGCATCAGGCGGCCGGTCTTCTCGGCCAGATAAAACAATATGGCGCCGGATTCAAAGATAGTTAGATCGCCGGCCCCCCGATCGACGATGACGGGGATACGGCTGTTGGGGTTCATTTTCTTGAACCAGTCCTGGTGTTGTTTACCCTCGCCCAGGTTCAGCACATGGGTCTCGTAGGGCAATTCCAACTCTTCCAACGCGATGGCGACTTTCCAGCCGTTCGGCGTGGGGGAGGTATAAAGATCGATCATTCGACGGGTCCTCTTTGACAATCATCATAATTCACCCTTCGGGTGATGGCCATGCACCGCCAATACGTTTAATCTCCGGCCCTGTTCCTACCTGTGCCCAGTCCCTACCTGTAAAGGAATTCGCTTCGTGATCCCATTGATTGGTTATGGTGACCGTCTGTCCGGCCGGGCGGGCGATACCATCGAATTTAAAGTCAGCTCCATTTCCGACACGCCATTTACGGTGTCGCTGTTCCGCTCCATCTCCGCCGATCCGAACCCGGCCGGGCCCGGCATGATTGAACGGGCGGTGCCGTCCGCCATGGACGGCAACTACCCCTCGCGGCGGCAGTCGATCAATGCGGGCTCCGCCGGCGTCGCGGATCGCGAGTTGCCGGCAGCCCATGGCAGCTTTCGCCTTAGCGCCGTCATCTGGCCGACCCTGCCCCTGAAGGGCGAACAGGTCATCCTCTCATGCGGCGATATCGCTTTAATGATCGACGAGACCGGTGCCACCGCCGCCCGCGCCGGATCGGTCACCGCCTGCAGCGGCGTCCCGTTACACACCCGTACCTGGTACCGGGTCTGGTTATCCTATGACGGTGACAGCGGCGTACTGACGGCCGGCCAGCAAGCCATCAAGACCGGGGACGAAGCCCATGGCACGGTCTCCGCGCCGGGACAATCCCTGTCCGGCCGCCCGGTCATTGCCGCCCGGGATGACGACGGCATGAAGGGACATTTCAACGGCAAGATCGAAACGCCCGCGATCCATGGCCATGGTGACGAGCTCATCGCCAGCTGGGATTTCACCCGTGATTTTTCGACGACCCGCATTGAAGATACGGGACCCCACGGTCTGCACGGGCAATTGATCAACCTGCCGGCACGCGCCATGACGGGATCAGCCTGGAATGGCGAGGATATGTGTTTTCGCCATCGTCCTGAACATTACGGCGCCGTCCATTTTCATGACGATGACATCTACGACCTCGGATGGGAGACGGATTTCAGCTTCACCATTCCCGACGACCTGCCTTCAGGCGCCTACATCGCCCGCATTCAGTGCGACGGCCATGAAGACGCCATTCCGTTTTTTGTTTGCCCGCCATTGGGTAAACCGTCAGCGAAACTGTGTGTGCTGGTCTCCACTTTCACTTATGTGATCTACGGCAACTACGCCCGACCGGCCTATCACGAATCCTGGCATACCCGGGTATCGGAGTGGGACGCCTATCCCTGGAACCCGGCGGTGCATCCCGAATACGGTCTGTCGACTTATAATTTCCATGGCGACGGCAGCGGCATCTGTCATGCCTCCCACCTACGCCCGCTGTTCAATGTGCGGCCCGGCTTCCTGTCCACGGGCACGGGCGAGGATTCCGGATTACGGCATCTGCCGGCCGATAGTCATTTGCTGTACTGGCTCGATCAGCAAGGCATCGACTACGACATCATCACGGATCAGCAATTGCACGAAGACGGCCTGGCCGCCATTGCGCCCTATCCGGTGATGACCACGGGCAGCCATCCGGAATACCATACCGCCAAAACCCTGGATGCCATCGAGGGCTATCGCGATGGCGGCGGGAACTTGATGTATCTGGGCGGCAACGGCTTCTATTGGCGCATAGCCCTGCACGAAAGCGAGGCAGGCACGCTGGAAATCCGCCGCGGCGAAGGCGGCATCCGCGCCTGGGCCGCCGAGCCGGGGGAGTATTTCAATGCCTTCGACGGTACCTATGGTGGATTGTGGCGGCGCAATGGCCGGGCGCCGCAGTCAATCGCCGGGCTGGGTTTCACAGCGCAAGGCAACTTCACGGCCTCCTACTACCGCCGCCTGGAAGCTTCCCAGAAACCGGAATTCGCCTGGATGTTCGAAGGCATCGACGACGAAATCATCGGCGACTTCGGATTGAGCGGCGGCGGCGCGGCCGGTTTCGAAGTGGATCGGACTGACTACCGCCTGGGCACGCCGGAAAACGCCGTCATCGTTGCCCAGTCGGAAAACCATGATGAGGAAACCATCATGGTGCCGGAGGAAATGCTGACCCATGTGATGAACTGGTCCAAGGAAAGTACGGAAGATCTGATCCGCGCCGACATGATCTATTACACGGTGCCCGGCGGCGGCCAGGTCTTCTCCACCGGTTCCATCACCTATTGCGGCTGCCTGCCGTGGAATGGCGGCGACAACAATATTTCCAAGCTGACCGGCAACGTGTTGCGGCGGTTTCTGGAGGGATAAGCTGTGAGCCGGGACTTCAAAGGCAGCTGCCATTGCGGCAATATCGGCTTCACACTCCATTGGCCCGAAGATACGGCAACCATCCCCGTGCGCGCCTGCGGTTGCGAGCTGTGCACCAAACACGGCGCCGTCTGGACCTCGAATCCGGCAGGGTCATTTCAGCTGCACATCGCCGATCAGACGAAGGCCGCGCCCTATCGCTTCGGTACCAAGACCGCCGATTTCCATGTCTGCCTGTCCTGCGGTGTCATACCCATCGTGACCTGCGAGATGGAGGGACGGCAATACGCCGTCCTCAACATCAAAACCTTCAACGATGTCGATCCGTCCACGTTCATCAGTGCGCCAACCGACTTCGAAGGCGAGACTGTCGATGACCGCCTCGCCCGCCGGCAACGCAATTGGACGCCGCAGTCGGAAAGAAAGCCGTTCTGACTTGCGTAATATGTAGATTTGGAGTCTTTCGATGGCGATTGTCGAGCCCGCATTTGGATGGATGGCTACCAGCTGCGAAATGGCGAATATTCGATGAACTCATATTTTCAACTCAAACAGGCAGGTCTGGACTAACGTTTTAATTTCAATAGCCCCGTACAGCTATGCGGCGGCATCCACCTCGGCCACCAGCTTCCTCACCAAGGGAACCAATTCGGCGCCATATTGCTCGGTATCGGGCAGGGGGTCATAGCCGCGAATGAGCAGGCTGGTCGCGCCTAGTTTGTAATATTCCACCATCGCCCGGGCGACGGTGTCGGGGGCACCCACCAGAGCGGTCGAGTTGCCCCGGGCGCCGGTGGCCTGGGCCAATTTCATCCATAGGCAACTATCCTGAAGCTCTCCGGTTTCGGCGGCCGCGAGCAGACGTTGGGATCCTACATTTTCCTGAAGCTGCGGCTTGCGCCCGCTTTGCTCAATTTTTCCTAAAATGGCGCGCGCACGGTCCCAGGCCTTGTCGTCGGTCTCGGCCAGGATGGGTCGGGTCGACAGACTGAACGTCGGCGTCCGGCGGTGTTCGGCGGCGGCGGCACGGACGCGCGCCATAAAAGCCGCGGTATCGGCAAGCGGCTCCCCCCACAGCATGAAAACATCCAAATGCGGCGCCAGCGCCCGGATGGCCGCATCGGAGCCGCCGCCGCCATAGACCGGAATGTGCGGCGTCTGATGACAACGGATATCCGCATGGGCCCGTTCGAGGCGATAAAATGTTCCATCGTGATCAAAGGGTGCCGGCTCGGTCCAAGTTCGGCGCAGCAGTCCGGCATATTCATCCAACCGGCGGTATCGCTCATCGTGATCGACAAAATCACCGTCCATGGCCTGTTCCAGTTCGCTGCCACCCGCAATCAGGTGCACGGCCAGGCGTCCATCCGTCAATTGATCCAAGGTGGCCAACTTTCGGGCCGCCACGGTGGGAGAGACGAAACCCGGTCGGTGCGCCAGTAGAAAGGCCAGGCGCTCGGTATTGGCGGCGGAATATGCCGCCACCATGAAGCCATCGGGCGCATTGGAAAAATAACCGATCAGGACGCGGTCGAAATCCGCCCTTTCATGAAGTTTGGCGGCTTCCGCGATGACCGAACCATTAAAGGCAGGCCCCGCGGGCGCAATGATCTCAGAACTCACGCGCGGAGCAACCCAGCCGATCATCTCTACTGGCATAATGGAATCCTTCGAACAAAGGCTACTGTCTTAAATCTGGAGTCAGGCCTGTCTTGATTCATACCCGCGCCCCACGTCGAAACAATCAGCCCGCCTCCATGACCTCGCGAATGCCCGCGATGATACGCTTGCGGTCGGGAAAGACGTGGTTCTCCATATCGGGGCTGTAGGGGATCGGCACCTGCAGGGCGCAAACTCGTTTGGGGGGTGCTTTCAGGGCCTTAAACGTCG
>JABIRL010000255.1 GCA_018667855.1 Rhodospirillaceae bacterium | reverse complement strand
GACCAGATCCGCCCGTGCTTTCACCTTGTTCGCCGTCATGAGCCATCCCCCCTGCATGGAAACTTGTATATAAACCAAATTTCCCAGTCGTAGAGGAAATTCAAATGAGCATTCTTGTTGAACGCGACGGCCCAATTACCACCGTTATCATTAACCGCCCGCGCGCCCGCAACGCCGTGAACCCCGAAACGGCCTTGGAACTGCGGGCCGCGTTTCAGGAGTTCGACCAGGATGAGGAGCAATCCGTCGCCGTCTTTACGGGCGCGGAGGGCGCCTTTTGCGCCGGCTATGATCTGAAGGTCGCGGCCCAGGGCAGCGGTGGCGCCTGGGACCCCAAGGGCGAGGGCCCCATGGGCCCGACGCGGGCCTTGCTGTCGAAACCGGTGATCGCGGCCGTCGAAGGCCATGCGGTGGCGGGCGGTCTGGAGCTGGCATTGTGGTGCGATATGCGGGTGGCCTCCGCCACCGCCGTGTTCGGCGTTTATTGCCGCAGATGGGGCGTGCCGTTGATTGACGGCGGCACCATCCGCCTGCCCCGCCTGATCGGCCATAGCCGGGCCCTGGATATGATCCTGACCGGGCGCGGTGTCGCGGCGGAAGAAGCTTACGCCATGGGCCTGGCCAACCGGCTGGTGCCGGCGGGCGAGGCCCGGCAGGCGGCGGAAGACCTGGCCCGGGAGATCGCCAAATTCCCACAGATCTGCATGCGGGCCGACCGCAAGTCATCCTATGAACAGTGGGATCTGGACTTAACGGAGGCTTTGATCAATGAAGGCGAAGGCGGCCTGGCGCCCATGGGGTCGGAAACCCAGGCCGGTGCCGCGCGCTTTGCAGCCGGCAAGGGCCGGGGCGGCGATTTCGAGAACATATAAGAACAGGTAGTGGAGTATTCGAATGTCATCCAGCGAAATTGATCT
The DNA here is from genome assembly GCA_018667855.1 of Rhodospirillaceae bacterium. Lineage (GTDB taxonomy): Bacteria > Pseudomonadota > Alphaproteobacteria. The sequence goes on along the minus strand of JABIRL010000255.1, from coordinate 10,847 downwards.
GAGTGAATTTTACAGCCCCCTCGGCACAGCCCTGATCGAAAGCATTTATTTCGACGATTATCTGTCCATCGGCGGCACGGGCTCCACCGACATACTTGCAGCAGAGGCCGGCATCACCGCCGCCTCGAATGTCCTCGACGTCGGCAGCGGTCTGGGCGGGCCCGCGTTGCACCTGGCCCAAAACCATGGCTGCCGGGTTACCGGCCTGGATATTGTTGAAAGCAACGTACAGACAGCTAACGAACGGGCCGCAGCGCGGGGATTGGATCAGTTGGCAAACTTCCGTCTAGGCGATGCCATGGCGATGCCGTTCGAAGCCGGGCAGTTCGATGTGATCGTCGGGCAGGACGCCTGGTGTCATGTACCGGACAAAGACAAACTGATCGCGGAATGCGCCCGTGTTATCACGCCGGGAGGCATGGTCGCCTTCACCGACTGGCTGGCGGTGGGAGAGATGGACGGCGCCGATCGGGACGAGGTTCTGGCCGCGATGGCCGCGCCAAACCTGGCAACCCTGGCCAGCCATGCGGCGAACCTGGACAGACATGGCTTCACGGTCCTGAAACAGGATGATATCAGCGCCGTATTCATTTCCCAATACAATGATATCATCGCCCGGCTGGAAAGCATGGAGGGCGAGATTTCAGAGACCTTCAGCGCAAAACTCTACAGCATCATTCATAATCTCAATGGGCGCATTCGCCGCGCCTTCGATGACGGTAAACTGGGCGGCGGCAGAATTGTCGCCCGGAAAGACCACTAGCGCGGTTCCGTCCCTGATCGGCTATAGTCGGCTTAACCTTGTTTTTGGAGCGAGAGAGCATGCCCATACCAATTCCAGGTTTTCCGTTTGCCGCCCCACATGATGTCCCCGTGTCCTACATGGAACGCAGCCGAACTTATTACGAGGCAATGGGATACACCAAACCCTACGAATGGGCCCATTTGGCGGAGGTGCCGTTTACGCCCCTGAAAAAGCCTCTGGCCCGATCCTCCATTGCGCTGATCACCACGGCAGCGCCGGTGGAGGACGGCAAGGGCGACCAAAGTCCCGGCGCACGGATCAATCCGGAAGGGGCTTTGCAACAAGTTTATGCTGCCCCCTGTGACCCGATGCCGGAATTAAGTATCTCGCATCTGCATTTTGACCGGGACCATACTGATGGCGGCGATCAAGCCGCGTTTCTGCCCCTGCCCACCCTGGCCAAGGCAGTAACATCGGGACGCATTGGCGCCGTGGCGCCGCGCGTGCATGGCGTGCCGACCCGCTACAGCCACCGCCTGACCCTGAAGAAAGATGGCCCCGAGATATTGGCCGCGCTGCGGGAGGATGGGGCCGAAATTGCCCTGCTTCCAGCCATCTGACCCGTCTGTCATCAGACCGTGAGTCTGATCGCCAACTACCTGGAAGCCAACGGCATCCCCACCGTGGTCATGGGCTGTGGCAAAGACATCGTGGAATATTGCGGCGTGCCGAGGTTCCTCTACAGCGACTTCCCCCTGGGCTGCCCGGCGGGACGTCCCAACGACCCGGACTCCCAATCAGCCGCGCTGGAATGGGCCCTGCACACCCTCGAAACCGCGCCCGGTCCCCGCACCACCGTCCAATTCCCCGAACCCTGGCGCGATAACCCGGACTGGAAGCTGGATTTCTTCAACGTCGAGACCATGTCGCCCGAGACCTTCGAACGAAACCGCCTCGAAGAACTCGCCTGGCGCTCCCCGCCGCCGAAACCAGCCGCGAAGTAATTTCTAAAGCGCCTGCGGCCCCCGAATTAGTTTGCCGGGCATGGCGCCTGTCACCTCGCCGTTGCGGTAGGTGATCTGGCCGGCGTTGACCGTGGCCAGATAGCCGTCCACCTCCTGTACCAGACGCTGGCCCTGGGCGGGCAGGTCGTTGACCATATGCGGGGGCGATAGGCGCAAACCATCCAGGTCGATGATGTTCAGATCCGCCTTCAGGCCCAGGGCGAGAAGACCGCGATCCGCCAGACCATAACTTAGGGCGGTGTCACGGGTCTGGTATTTTACCGCCTGTTCCAGGCCTAGGCGCGGGCCGCGCTGGCGGTCGCGGACCCAGTGGGCCAGCATGTAGCTGGGCATGGAGGCATCGCAGATCAAGCCGCAATGGGCGCCGCCGTCGGAGAGAGAAAGGATCGTATCCTCGCTTTCAAGCATTTCCCGCAGCGCTTCGAAATCGCCGTTGGTGTAGCTGACCAGGGGATAATACAGCAGCTCCCTGCCGTCCCGGCCCAGCAGATGGTCCAGGCAGATTTCGTTGGCCGGCTTGCCCAGGCGCTGGGCGATGGCGGCGATGGATTTATCCTGGGTCGGTTCGTAATCGGGCGGATCGCCCAATGGAAACATCTTGTCGAACGAACTTGCGACCGTGGGATTGAAACGGCCCGTGAACGTGGTCGCCTCGGCCAGTATGGCGGCGCGATTGGCGGGATCGTTCAGGGCCGCGACCCGTTCGTCGAGCGGCAGATCCGCCAGGCGCATATAGGTGGGATGGGCCATGAAGGGATGCAGGGAGCTTTGCAGACCCAGCAGCAAACCGGCGGGACGGCCCGCCACCAGGGCACGCACATCGGCGCCGCCGTTCCGCGCGGCCTTGGTCATCTGCAAAATCTTGCGCCATTCCTCCGGCACCGTATCGGCCTGCCCCAGGATGAACGTCACCAGCAGGCCGGTTTCCCTGGCCAGTTGCACCATCCAGTCCATGTCCTGGCCGAATTTGCCGTCCATGCCGCCCAGACCGAAGTCGGTGGCCAGTTCGAACACGCCATGGCCGGCCCGTTTCATGCCTTGGCCGATGGCCAGCAGCTCGTCGGCGCCGGCGAAGGTACCCGGCACCGGCACGCCGTCAACCGAGCGGTGCAGCATGGTGCGGGAGGTTGAGAAACCCAAGCCGCCGGCCCTCAGGCCCTGCTCCACGATATCCGCCATGCCTTTCATGTCATCGGCCTCGGCCGGCTGATTGTTGGCGCCGCGCTCGCCCATGACATAGGCGCGAATGGCGCCGTGGGGCACCTGCGTGCCCACGTCGATTGAGCGGGGCATGGCGTCCAGGGCATCAAGATATTCGGGAAAGCTTTCCCAGGTCCATTCAATCCCCTCGGCCAGGGCGGAGCCGGGTATATCCTCCACGCCTTCCATCAGGCTGATCAACCAGTCATGTTTGTCCGGCGCCGCGGGGGCAAAACCGACGCCGCAATTGCCCATGACCGTGCTGGTCACGCCATGCCAGCCGGATGGGGTGAGATGTGGATCCCAGGTCACCTGGCCATCGTAGTGGGTATGAATATCGACCCAGCCCGGCGCCACGATGGCGCCGTCCGCATCCAGTTCCTCGCGCGCCGGCCCGACAGTACCGCCGACCTGGCTCAACTTGCCGTCGTCGATGGCGATATCGCCCGAATATTTTTCCGCGCCCGACCCATCGACGATGGTGCCGCCCCGTATCACCAGATCATGCATGCCCCAGCCCCCTACTTACGAATGATATTTACGAAAGATGGCTCAGATACTGTTCCACGTAGTCGGCTCCTACTTCGGCCCGATAGGCTTCCATCAATTTGGCCGTCACCGGGCCCGGCACCGAGCCATCGCCGATGGCGGCGCCGTTGAAATGCCCCATGGGGCAGAGACAGAGCGAGGTCGAGGTAATGAACGCCTCGTCCGCCGTGGCCGCGTCAAAGGGCGCCAGATCGTCCTCCTGAATTTCAATGCCCTGATCGCGGCATAAATCCATTGCCACGGCCCGGCTGACGCCGGCCAGAACATATTGCGCCTTGGGCGTGCGGACCTTGCCGTCGTGAACCAGGAAAATATTGCTACCCGAACCCTCTGTCAGAAAACCACGAGTGTCCAACAACACGGGCCAGGCATCTGGCGATGATGTTTGGGTCTCCAGCCCGGCGACGATCAGGTTCAGATAATTGTGGGTCTTGGCGGCGGGGTTCAGGGCCTCGGGCGGGGTACGCCGGGTCGCGGGTACGACCACATCGATGCCGTCCCGAAACAGCGGCGCCCGTTTGGCCAGCGGCAGCGGCACGCAGGTCACGATCACCGTGGGTCCGGCGCCGGCGCCTGGACCGTCGGGATAGTTGGGGCCACGCGTGACACGAAGGAACACCCAGTAATCATCGGTCGGTCCCAACAGATGTGCGTTTCGACTGACCACTTCGTTGGCGATGGCGCAGAATTCGGCAACGCCCAGACCGGGATCGATCTGAACATAACGCAGGGACCGCATCAGGCGTTCCACATGTTCTTCCAGGCGATAGATCTTGCCGCCGAAGGTGCGCGCCGTATCGAACACCGCATCGCCGTATATGAAACCACGATCGGATATGGGAATGGTGGCCCGGCTTTCCGGCACATATTCGCCGTTCAGATAGACCACCCGTTCGTTCAAAAGATTGTCGTTCATTCCGCACCTCCTACAACTTCGCCCACTTCACGTTCGCAGGCGAAAGCTTCCAGGCCGCCCTTGAATTCCGTTTGTCCAAAGATATCCGGCAACAGGCCCTTCAGCCAGTCCCGGTCCATGTCGATGCCATTGGCTTTAAGAAAAATTTCGCCCTCATCCAGAACCATGTCCCAATCGTCCTGCATGCGATAGCGCTTTGAGATATCGTCGTGGGGCTGCTGGCCCAGGGCCTGCACCAGAATGTCGGTCCAGTTCATGACCGTGAAATTTCCGTTGGCCTCGAGTCCGGAAAGCTGGCCGTGGCAACCGTGATAGAGCGATACCAGAATATCCACGCCCGCCGCTTCAGCCCGCGCAATCGTCGCCGAACGCGCCGCCCGTTTCAGGCCGGGCGAGCGGTCGGCACCGGAACCGCCGCAGGTATAGCCGGGCTCGGAAACCGTATCGACCAAGGTCAGGCCCGGCACGGCGGCAAGCATAGCGGCCACATTTCGGCCGATCTTGTCCATACCGTCATGGGTGTGCAGCAATACGCGCTTGTTCACCGGCTGAATGAATTTATCCGCCAACCCCTCCGCCCGGTCGATCAGATAATTGGTGACATGGTCAAATTCGAAGCTGGCCTGACGGAAGCCCGATATGGTTTCGCCCAGATGCAGCACACAGGAAGGGCACCAGCTCAATACATTCTTGGGCTGGAAGCCGGCGAAGCGGTTGATGGTGCCGTCGACGACTTTTTCCGCGCTGCCTTGGTTGCCCTCCCATTTTGATTGGATAATGCCGCAACAGGCGCCCGGCCCGCCGACCACTTCATAATCCACATCCAGGGCATCCAGGATCGTCATGGCATTGAACAGCAGGTGCGGTGTGCGGATTGGGTTGCAGCCCGTATAGAACACCACGTCGGCCGGATGGGCGCGGGGATTGCGCAGCAGCCTATCAAATTCCGGCGGGGCCAGTTGCATGGCCGCCATGATGCGAATGGCGCGGGACATTTTTCGGAACAGCTGCGGCGTCGGGCTGTCCTGTTCCGCCTCCACCGTATTGGCCAGCATCAGCATGCGGCGGGGGTTGACCCCCTCGGGACAGTCGGGAATGCACAGACCGCAACCGTTGCATTGATGGGCCCAGTCCTTTGCCATGCCTTCCAGGGGGATGCCATCCCGCAGTAGCCCCAAGACGCCGCCAATCACACCGGGTTCGTCGCCGGAATTTATGTCTGTGAAGGGCGTGACGGGGCAGACCTCAACGCATTTGCCGCACGCGGTGCAGTCCGTGATCAGCGCCGCACGCTCCTGACCCAGGTAATCGTCCAATGATTGTTTCGCTATAGCCATGGCGCCAGTGTTTCCCCACCGGACGCGAAGGTCAAGTGCGGGCCTTCTTCTTCTGCCCCTTGGCCGCATCGGCCCGCAAGGCGGCATCGGCCGCCTTGCGCGACCAGGTCAGAAATTCATCCTCGTTATCCAGCAGGTCCACCGGCACGGTCCAATAGCTGTTCAAGCCGCGCTTCTTGCCCTTGCGCAGATAGCTGAACGGTTCCATCCCCGCCGCTTCGTAGTCGGGGCGGTTTTCGTCATCGACCTTGAAATGCAACACATCATTGACGATCAGGGCGAACATCAAACTGCGGTAGAACACCCCCAGGCCGCCAAACATGCGCCGCGAAGTGACATGACCCAACGGCTCGACCAGATCCTCGATATAGGCGCGGTATTCGGGCGTGACGGGCATGGCTTATTTGTAAAGCGGCACTTGGTCCTTTGATTTTCCGATGTGTTCGTACAGATCAGGGCGCCGTTGATCCATCAGGGGGTAGCGGCGTTTGACCTCGTCGGCGAAGTTCAGGTCGATCTCGGTGGTGATGATGCCCTCCTCGTCCGAGGCCGTGGCGACGATGGTGCCCCAGGGGTCCACCACCATGGAACGACCCACATAGCCGATGCCTGTCAGGGGATCGACGCCATATTGTCCGGAGGCGACCACCCAACATTGGTTCTCTGTAGCGCGGGCACGGAGAAAAAATTCCCAATGATCAAATCGGGGGCTGAGGAAGGCCGAGGCGCAGACGATTACCTCGGCGCCTTTCAGGGCCAGTTCGCGATAGACCTCCGGAAAGCGCAGATCGGAACAGACCGACACGCCGATATTGGCTGGATTGGTCTTGAATACGGGTAGTTCCGTTCCCGCCTCCACATGATCGGATTCCCGAATACCGCCCTTGATGTCCGGGCGGTTGGGGGCATCGAACAGGTGCGTCTTCCAGTATTTGCCCATGATCTCGCCATCGGGATTGATCAGGGGCGAGGAATTGTAATGCTGATTGCCGTCCTTCTCGTACATGGAACCGACGATATACATGCCGTATTGTTTGGCCTTTTCCGCCAGCAGATCGGTAGTCGGGCCGGGGATGGTTTCGGCGATATCGAGATAGGCCTCATCGGAGGAAAATCCTGTTCCGGTCCAGATCTCGGGCAGCACCACGAGTTCCGAGCCGCGCCGCCCGGCCACATCCAGGAAGCCGAGCATCTTTTCTACCGTGGCATCCTTTTGATCATCCACCGCCGTGATCTGGATGGCGGAAACAGTCATCGGACGTGCTTGGGATGTAGAGGCTGTCATTGGGTCGGCTCCAATTCTCAAAAGCGGGAAATTTCCACTTCCTTGTCGGTGATAAACTCCAACAGCGCCGGCACGCCGGCTTCCGTCTGGGCGATACCGCGCTGGATGGCGGGAATGATCTCGGACGGGGCCGTCACCCTTTCACCGTAAGCACCGAAGGCCTGGGCCATGGCGGCGTAATTGCCGGAGATATCGGTGGAGCGGTATTTCTCGGTTGACACCGCCATGATCTTCAACTCAATCGCCATGGAGAAATTATTCAGCAGGATCGACAGAATGGGAATGCGTTCGCGCACCGCCGTCTCGAAATCCATGCCGGTGAAACCAATGGCCGCATCGCCCCAGACATTGATGCAAAGCGCCTCCGGCCGGGCCAGCTTGGCCCCCATGGCGAGACCAAGGCCATAGCCCAACTGCGTGGTCTTGCCCCAGCCGATATAGCTGAGCGGCTTTGTCGCCCGCCAGAATGGCGACAGCTGATCCCGAGGCGAGCCGGCATCATGGGTGATGATGGTGTTATTCTTATCCACCGTGTTCTGCAGATCCCACAGCACCCGATAGGGCGTCATGGGGTTCTGGTCGGAGGTCAATTTCGGCTTCCATTCGGCCAGCCATGCCGCGTGCACGGCGGCGATTTCCGCCGCGATGGGGGCATTGTCCCGCGGACCATCGATCAACGCCTCGACCGCCGCGATCACGGCATCCAGGGTCAGGGCCGCATCGCCCAGCAGGCTTTGTTCCACCTCCACATCCTTGTTCAAATCCAGCGGATCCAGGGTGGCGTGGATGTAGCGCTTGCCCTTGGGCATGGGGATACCGAAGGAGGTTTCCGTGAAGGAGCAACCGATACCGAAAATCACGTCCGCCCCATGCAGGAATTGATGCACCGCCTTCGGGTACGCCAAACCGCCCGCACCCAGGGATAATGGATGCTCTTCCGATATGGTGCTTTTACCGCCCAAAGACGTACACACCGGAATGGCCAGCAATTCCGCCAACTGGGTCAATTGCGGCCAGGCTTCGGCATAATGGACGCCGCCGCCGGCATAGATCACTGGATTTTTCGCCTCCACCAGCGTCTTCGCTACCCGCGCCACGTCAGCCGGGTCGGGGCCGTATCGGGTGCCGGTTACGGGTGTGTAATTTAGCTCCCCCGACATCTCTTCGTCCATGACATCGGTGGGTACTTCCACCACCACCGGGCCGCCCCGGCCGTTGCGCAACTGGGTGAAGGCGCGGCGCATGATATTGGGCACTTCATCGGCGGACGTGACCGGTTCCGTGGTCTTCGCGACCTGGGCCATGGCCTCGGTCGAATTGAAATTCGGGCGGATATGGGCGATGCGCCGGGCATAGCCCATGGGCAGCACCAGGATCGGCACCCCCTCGCCAAACGCCTGAGCCACGCCGCCATAGGCGTTTTCCGCGCCGGGGCCGTGCTGCATGGCGAAAACACCCACCTTCTTGCCCGAAGACAACCGCGACATGGCATCCGCCATATGCAGCCCAATGCGTTCCTGGCGCACGATAATGGGCCGGATGTCCCAACGGGCGGCATATTCCAGGATATGGTTGACGGGATAGCCGATCAGATATTCGACCTCTTCCCGCTTGAGAATTTCAACGATGGCTTCGACGGCTTTCACGGCTTGGGCTCTCCTATCTGGTTTGGCCCAATGATGCCACGCCGCCGCCGTGCCGCCAAATGCCTATTCGCGGATTTGCACCGGCAGGGAGCGAATACCGCGAATAAAGTTCGAATACAGGCGCACGGGCGGGCCCATGACTTCGATCTTTAAATCGCGGGAGAGGATTTCCTGCCATAGGATTTCCAGCTGTAATTCCGCCAGACGATCACCGACGCAACGGTGGATACCGGCGCCAAAGGAGAGATGCTTTCGGGCGCGGGGGCGGTCGATGGTGAATTGATCGGCATCCTCGATAACGCTGTCATCACGATTGCCGGAAATATACCACATCACCACGCGGTCGCCCTTGGCGATTTTGTGGCCGGACAGCTCGGTGTCCTTCAGGGCGGTGCGACGCATATGAATGACCGGCGTCTGGTAACGGATGATTTCCGGCACCATGGTTTTGACCAGAGAGTGATCGGCGCGCAGCTTTTCATATTCGCCGGGGTTTTCGGCAAAGGCCAGCAGACCGCCGCTCATGGAATTGCGGGTGGTATCGTTGCCGCCGACGATCAACAAGGCGATATTGCCGATGAACTCACGCGGCGGCATGTTCGCCGTGGCTTCCGAGCGCGCCATCATGGAAATCAGATCGAAACCCGGCTCGCCACTCTCCCGTTGCTTCCACAATTCGCCGAAATAGGCCGCCATTTCATGCAAGTGGCCCATGCGTTCTTCGTGGCTTTTGACCACCGCATCTTCAGAGCCGATGTCGGCGATGGCCACATCGGACCAGAAACTCAACTTACGCCGATCCTCGAAGGGGAAATCGAACAACGTGGCCAGCATCATGGCGGTCAATTCGGTGGAGACCAGATCAACCCAATCGAAGGTCTCGCCCCGGGGCAGGCTGTCCAGCGCATCGGAAGTACGTTGGCGGATCAGCTCCTCCATATTTCGCAGATTGGTAGGCGCCACAATGGGTGCGACGGTCTTGCGCTGTGCAGTATGGCGCGGCGGGTCCATACGGATGAAATTCGGCAGTTCCTCGCCGGCCGGTTGATCATCGACCCGGATCCCCCCAACGGCGGAGGCGGAGGAATAGGTGTCATGATCCAACTCCACCTGCATGATCTCCTCATAACTGCTGAGGCACCAATAAGGGCCGTAAGGACTATCGGCGCAGTAATTTACCGGCGCCTCCCGACGCAGGCGGGCGAACATGTCGCGCCAGGTGTCTTGTTGATACATGGCGGGATCGCTGACATCCATGCTTTCTAGAGCCAGCCCATCAATCCCAATTGTTTCGTCCCGCATCGTCATAGTCCGATCTCCCACGCGCCACACCGAATCTTTATAAATAGCCGAAACCACGACAGGTATGCGACATACTTTTTGTCTGCGCCGGTTGGCGGAGGGACACGGCGGGCGGCCGCGGGACGGCGGGTTCAATCAGACGAGGAACTCGAGGCGCTGCTTGATCCGGTTGCCGCTTCCAACAGAATGGCAAGCAAGCTGGAACCGACACTGCTGGTCGACGTACCGGCTGTCAGGCTTCCCGTGACATCCATATTGAGGGCAGCTGATCCGGCGGCAGTACCCGTCCCCGTGGTAGCCGTCGTGCTGGTGGTTCCCGTGGTCCCGGTGGTACCGGTCGTTCCCGTAGTGCCGGTGGTGCTCGTCGTACCGGTGGTGCCTGTCGTGCTGCTGGCACTCGTAGTTCCTGTTGTACCGGTGGTGCCCGTGGTGCCAGTCGTTCCGGTGGTGCCAGTCGTACCGGTCGTTCCATCGGTGCCGGTCGTTCCCGTGGTGTCTGTCGTACCGGTCGTTCCATCGGTGCCGGTCGTACCGGTGGTGCCAGTCGTGCCGGTTGTTCCATCGGCGCCGGTCGTTCCCGTGGTCCCGGTCGTGCCGGTCGTTCCCGTGGTGCCAGTCGTTCCGGTGGTGCCGGTCGTACCAGTCGTTCCAGTCGTGCCGTCGGTGCCGGTCGTTCCCGTGGTCCCGGTCGTTCCATCAGTGCCGGTCGTTCCCGTCGTGCCGGTCGTTCCATTAGCGCCGGTGGTTCCCGTGGTCCCGGTCGTGCCGATTGTTCCATCGGTGCCAGTCGTTCCGGTGGTGCCTGTCGTTCCAGTCGTGCCGTCGGTGCCGGTCGTTCCCGT
>JABIRL010000253.1 GCA_018667855.1 Rhodospirillaceae bacterium | reverse complement strand
GCCGGCGCAAATCTTCAAGGGCTCCCATCAGCCCGCGGCGAAAGAACAACACTACGATCACCAGCAACAACCCTATACCGAATTCCCAGAATTCCGGCGACAGCTTGGCCAGCTCATCTTCCAAGATCATGTAAACGGCGGTGCCGACGAAGGCGCCATACAAACGCCCCGTACCACCCAGCACCAACATGATCAAAACCGTGCCGGAGCGGGCGAAGCTGAGGACATCAAGGGTCACGTACGCATTGGATTCAGCGAACAGCCCCCCCGCGACCCCGGCCATGGCGGCGGAGATTGTATAGATTGTCACCAGACGGCCATGCACCGGCGTGCCTATTCCATGCATGCGTTCCACATTACCCTTGATGCCGGCCAGGGAACGGCCGAAAGCCGAATGCACGATGGTCCGGGCAATCAGGAAGCACAGCAATAAAACGACCGCGCTGTAGCAAAAATAGGTCTTGCCCCACAGATCGTATTCAAAGCTGCCTAATAGCGGCTGTATGGAAATTCCTACCAGACCGTCAAAGCCGCCGGTCCATTCCTCGGCCGCATTGGCGCCCTCCTGCAGCAATATGGCCGTGGCCAGGGTCAACATCAGCAAGGTCAGACCGTGATAACGCAATAGAATCCAGCCGGAAAGGAAACCGAGGACACCGCCGACCAAACCGCCGAACAGCATGGCGGAGATCGGCTCGCCCCAACCCAGATGGGCTGACAACATGCCCGTGGCATAGGCACCCGCGCCAAAATAGGCGGCATGGCCCAGGGTGATGATGCCGGCATAACCAAGGATCAGATCCAGGGACAGGGCGAAAATAATGGCAATAATTAACTGCGTGCCCAAGGCCAGATAGTCTGGAAAGACAAAGAAGGCGCCGGCGATGGCCAGCCAGGGCAGCGCCTCGGCCCAATGCCAGCGCTCCCGCGCCTTGATGAAATTTCGAGCTGCGAGGGCTCGTTCTGTCATGGCCACGGTCATGCCCCCATTCACGCCCCCGTTCATGATCGGCCAAACAGTCCCATGGGCCTGACCAGCAGGATCGCGATGGTCACCGCATAGATGAAAAACGCGCCGCCGTCGGGCCAAAGGTATTTGCCGGCGGTATCGATCAAACCCAACAGCAAGGCCGCGACAAAGGCGCCGCGAATACTGCCCAAACCGCCCACCGCCACCACGATCAGGAAGAATACCAGATAGGTCAGCGCGAACGTCGGCTCCATGCCAATAATCTCGATCGCCAACCCGCCGCCCAGGGCCGCCAGTCCGCTGCCCAAGGCAAAGGCGATCACGAACAGCCGGTCCACATTGATCCCGATTGACTGGGCCATGCGCCGGTTATCCACCGCCGCACGGATCTTGGCACCGACGATCGTCCCTTCAAAGCCATACCACAGACCCAGGATCAGCAACGCGCCAACCGCGATGGTGAAGGTGCGGTAGGCGGGAAACAAGCCGATCCCGAGGTCGATTTGACCGTTCAAATAATCAGGCACGGTAATGCTGACCGTGGACGGACCGTAGACAAAGGTAATCGCCGCCGTCGCCATGAGGACCAGGCCGATGGATAGCAGTACATGATCCAACTCGTCCGCCTGATAAAGCGGTCGGTAGAGGTAGCGCTCAAACGGCACCGAGATCACGGCGACACAGACCGCCGCCAGTACCAGAGCGGGTATGAACGGAAAGCCTAGGCCGACCATCAGGCTGACCAGGACATAACCACCCGCCATGGCGAAGGCACCATGGGCCAGATTGGCAAAGCCCATCAGACCCATGGTGATCGACAACCCGACCGAGATAATGAACAGCAACATGCCATAGGCCACGCCATCGAACAGGATGGAAATGGCCGCGTTTACGACCTGCTCCATATCGGCAGGCGATGGTTACTTACATTTTCCGATGCCGTTGGCCTTGCAGGGGTCCTTGACCTGGGGAATGGTATCAATCACTTCCACCATCATCCGACCGCCCTTGCTGACGATTTTATGCACATTGGAATCCTGAATGATATCCCTGGTCTCGGGATCAATCGTGATCTTGCCCCGGGGACTATCGTAACTCCAACCCGACAACGCCTTCATGGTACCCTCCGCCGAGACGGAGCCACCCTGGGCCGTGATGGCATGGGCAATGGCCGCCATGCCGTCGTAGCCGGCAACGCCCATGAAGTCAGGCGTGGTATCGGCGCCATAAGCCGCCTTCCAGGCCTTGACGAAAGCCATATTCACCGGCGTCTTATAGTCGGCGGAATAATGATGCACCGTGATCATGCCTTCGGCTTCCTTGGGCATATCCTGCAGCTTGGTATCCTGGGTAATGTCGCCAGGCCCGATCAGCTTGATACCGGCGCCCTTCATGCCAAGGTTGGCATAGGTCTTGACGACGGCGACCGCATGATTGCCCGCCGGCACGAAAATATAGAAGCAATCCGGCTTGGCGTTCTTCACACGTTGGAAAAACGGTGTGAAATCGGGAACCTGCCGCGGGCCGCCCATGGGAATGGCTTCCAGCACCTTACCGCCGGCTTTTTCAAAACCGGTGGTGAAAGCGTTGCGGCTGTCCTTGCCGGGGGGATAGTTGGTGTAGCCGATAGCGGCCGTCTTACAGCCCAGTTTGTTCATGGCGTAACCGCCCAGGGGATAGCCCGCATGCCACATGGTGAACGATACCCGGGCGATATAGGGCGATAGCGAGGGGATCCAGGCGGTGCCCGCATTCATGATCACCATGGGTACCTTGCCCTGGTTAATCAGCGGCGCGGAAGCCATTGCGTTGGGCGAGAATACGAAGCCGGTCAGCAGATCAACTTTTTCCCTGGTGATCAGCTCCTGCACGGCATTCTTGGCGATATCGCCGCCCGGACGTTTGGAATCCCGCTTGATCAATTCGATCTCGTGGCCGCCAAAAGCGCCCTTGTGCTGCTGGATGAACAGGTTCATGCCCCGGTCGATCTGCTCACCGAATTGCGCTGCCCCGCCCGAATACGGCAAAACAACGCCGATCTTCACCTTCGCGGCCTGGGCGCCGCCCATGGCCATGACCGATGCCGCGATCAAACCCAGTAATACTCTCTGAAATTTCATTAACCCACCCTCCCCTGTTTGATTTTCCGCCGCGGTATCAATGCAGATTTTTCGTCCGCGCCGCGACGGTTTCATTTGGAAGGGATCAGTATAGGGAGGGGGTGGAAGCAGAATCCACTAGTATTTGCCACGCAGCAGTTTGCGGCAGGCCGCGACCATCCGTTTGGAGTCTCCCCCGGCCAGGGTCTGCCCTTCGTATTGAACTTCGCCGCTTTGTCGATCAACCGTGACCAGACCAACACCAACTTCAGAGGCGCCGACCGGGCTGGTCGCACCCTTTTTCAACAGACTGCCGACTGGCACCGTCAAGGGAATGGCTATTATTGGGGGCAATTTGATCTGTCGGTCAGGCTGCAAATCCGCCGGCTTCACGCGCCGGCCGTTGACGCCGACACCTGGTTTATAGGCGACATCCGCCGCCGGGCGATGGCGCACCAGCCACCGACAGTCCTTATTAGAGATCTTGATTTTGTCCTTCAGGTTTCCCGCCGAATACGCCGGGTAAACGGGCAACGCCAAAATCGCCGTCAGCAGGCCTGCAATGAAAATTCGTATCACCATGGCACCATCCTGCACCATGGCCCTTAATCTCTGATTAATGCCATACGTAATTCCATCTGGGCAAAAAAAGAGGCCGCACCGGTAAGGGTGCGGCCTAAATAGGAGGAAACGCCATCGAGCGTTTTGTCGGGAGTCGAGCCTCCAACGACACTTTTGATAATGGTTCTTAATTATTAAAAATCAAGAAATTTATTGGGTTTATTTTCTACAACGATCAAATGATACAAATTTATCACAGTATCATGGCCGGCTCATGGCTGTGATGGCGGTTTGAAATAACCCCGAAAATCAATCAATTCAGCTTCCACGACGGCGATGATCCCGGCCATGATCAGGGTGGCAATCAAGGTTGTTACCAGCATTTTCCTGAACACCCTGGGCTTCACCGGCGCCGAAGCCGCCTGCCCCTCAACCACCTCGCCACCCTCTTCACGCACCGTTCGCACACCAAAAGGCAGCACCATGAACAGCACCATCCACCATATGATGGCATAGATCATCAGGCCGCTGACCAGGTTCATTGTCGCCCCCTAGTCCTGTTCGATTTCGATCAAGGTTCCGCAGAAATCCTTGGGGTGCAGGAACAAAACAGGCTTGCCATGGGCCCCTGTACGGGGTTCCCCGTCACCTAGAACACGGGCGCCTTCGGCCTTTAATTTGTCCCGGGCGGCGATGATGTCGCCGACCTCGAAACAGATATGATGCATGCCGCCATCGGGACTACGTTCGAGATACTTGGCGATGGTGGAACCATCACCAAGCGGGTGCAGCAACTCGATCTTTGAATTGTCCAACTCAACAAATACGGTCGTGACACCATGATCCGGCAGGTCGATGGGATCCGAGACCCGTGCCCCCAAGGTATCGCGGTAAAGCGCCGCGGCGGCGGTCAAATCGGGCACGGCGATGGCAATGTGGTTCAACCGTCCAATCATCGAAATATCCTCAATATGTTCATTTGCATCAATCGACCCGTATGATTCGGGCTTCCACGACCGCCCGTTTACCCAATCGATCGCGGATCAGACGGCGCAAGGCGACACGCGCGGCGTCTATCATCCGGCCATCGTCGCGCCGGGCGGACTTGGGCAGATCATCCACCGCATCCTCGACCACGCGCATGCCCTCCACCAGCAGACTTGTCGCGCCGTTGTCGGTGGCCAGCCCTTGCAGGATCAATTCAGGGTCCGCCAGTAATTCCCCGTCCCGGTCCGCGACCAGAACGACCACGCCGCTGCCGCTGAACATCAATTTACGCCGGGCACGCACGCCGTCGTCATTGGCCGGCACCACCACATCACCATCCACGAAACAGCGGCCGCTTTGCACCTCCGCCACCACTTCGACGGCGCCGGGGGTCAGGCGCAAGGCCTGACCGTTTTCGATCACCATGGCCTCCGGCACCTGCATTGATCGAGCCAATTCCGCATGGGCCAGCATGTGTTTGTATTCACCATGTACGGGCACGGCGATCTTGGGCCGGACCAGACGGTACATTTCGGCCAGTTCGTCCCGGCAGGGATGGCCCGAAACATGAACCCCCCGCTCCTTTTCGCCAATCACCTCCACACCGTTCCATAACAGGCGGTTTTGTACCCGGCTGATGGCCATTTCATTGCCGGGAATAACGCGGGAAGAGAAGATCACCAAATCATCCTTTTCGAACATCACGTGCCGGTGTTCGCCGCTGGCAATGCGGGCCAGGGCGGCCCGGGATTCACCCTGACAGCCGGTACACATAAACATCACCTTGTCGGGCGGCAGATAGGCGCCCTCGTCATCTTTCAAGGGAGGGGCCATGTCATCGAGATAGCCGCATTCCCGGGCCGCCGCCATGATGCGCCAGAGAGAGCGACCGACCAGGACCAGATGGCGGTCATGGGCGGCGGCAACCTTGGCCACGGTATCGATGCGGGCCACGTTGGAGGCAAAGGTGGCGACGGCAATACGGCCCTTCCGGTTGGCGCAAATTTCCATCAGTTTGTCGCGCACGTCCAATTCCGAACCGGAGGTGCCGTCGACCAAGGCGTTGGTACTATCACCGATCATGGCCATGACGCCTTCATCACCGAGCCGGCGCAGGGCCTCTTCATCGCTTTTCGGACCAACCAGGGGATTTGGGTCCAGCTTCCAATCACCGGTATGGAGCACCAACCCCGCCTCTGTGCGAATGGCCAGGGCATTCATCTCCAGCGTGGAATGGGTCAGGGGGATGAAATCGAGGCCAAAGGGACCGATCTGCAAATTTTCACCTGGTTCGATGATGTGCAGCGGCACCTCGCGGAGCAGGCCTGCCTCCTCCAGCTTATTACGCAACAGGGCGGCCGCAAACGGCGTGGCCCAGACGGGGCAGCGCAGGCGCGGCCACAGATGCGCCACGGCGCCCAAATGATCCTCGTGAGCATGGGTGATGATCAGACCGGCCAGATCATCGCGTCGTTCGGCGATATAGGTGGGATCAGGGGTGATCAGATCGATGCCCGGCTGCTCCCCATCCGCGAAGGTCACGCCCAGATCGACCAGCAGCCACTGCCCGGCGAAGCCGTACAGGTTCATGTTCATGCCGATCTCTCCCGACCCGCCAAGGGGCAGGAAGATCAATTCGTCTTCAGCAAACTCTGTCACACAATAATCCTGGATTTAGACGCCTCTGCTGCGCCGGTAAATCTCCCGCAATCCCCGTGGGGTAATATCGGGCACGATGGCTTCTATCACATCCGTGGCCTCGTCGAATACAGGCGCCAGACCACCCGTGGAAATAATCTTCATGGGGCGGCCGAATTCAGCGCAAATTCGATGCACGATACCTTCGATTAACCCGACATAACCCCAAAATACGCCAGAATGCATGCAGGCCACCGTATCCGTGCCAATGATTTTTTCCGGTTTCGCGACCACGATGCGCGGCAGTAATGCAGTCGCGTTATGCAGGGCCTCGAGGCTCAAATTGATACCCGGCGCGATGACGCCGCCGCAATAATTGCCATCTTCATCCACCACATCGAAGGTCGTCGCCGTGCCAAAATCGACAACCACCGCAGGCTGCCCGGGGAACAATATCCCGGCACCAACCGTATTGCAGATCCGGTCCGCGCCCACGGGCGGCGTGGCCCGAATTTCCACCCCATAGTTCGTTTCTTCATCACCCAACACCAACGGCTCTGAATTGAAATAGAAACTGCACAACCGGCTTAGATTGAACAATGCCTGGGGCACCACACAGGCGATCACCGTATCGGTAACCGCGGCACGGTCAATTCCATTCAAGTCAAACAGCTGCGACAGCCATACCGCATGCTCGTCCGCCGTACGGAAGGCAGAAGTATGCTGCCGCCATTCGCCAACGATGGTATCGCCATCAAACAAGGCGAATTTGACGTTGGTATTGTTGGCATTGATCGCAAGCAACATGACGGCGGACCTTAATTTCGTGGCAGAAAAACTTCGCCGGCGGTGATGGTGCGCAAGGTGCCGTCGGCCTGTTCGACCAGCAGGCTACCATTGTCGTCCAGATCACGGAAGGTGCCGGTGAACTCCTCCCGGGGCAGGCGCACGCGAATGGGACCGTTCAGACCCGCCGCCCGCGCCAGCCAGGCGGCCCGCAAGGGTGCGAAACCTTCTTCTCGCCACCGATCCAACCAATTCAGCAAGGCCGGCGCCAGGGCACCGAGCAAGGTGTGTGGTGTGCAATCGGTGATACCATGGGCATGCAACGAGGTTGCCGCCTGTCCTGCGTCATCGGGGTGGTGGGCTACATTGACGCCCATGCCCAGAACCAGCCAGTCCACGGCACCACCCGCACGCGCGGAAGATTCCAACAGGATGCCGGAAACCTTGGCGCCCTGGATCAGCACGTCGTTGGGCCATTTGTGCAATGGCGTCAAATTCGGGGCGATGTCCGCTATGGCGGTGGAAAGAGCCACTGCCGCCAGGAAAGATATTTGCGCTGCCCTGCCGGCATCACCATCGGGACGCAACAGCAACGACATATACAGATTTCCGGGCTTGGAAGTCCATTGCCGGCCGGAACGGCCGCGGCCGGCCCGCTGCTCGCCGGCAACAACCAGGGTGCCTTCGGGCGCGCCGGTACGGGCGCGGTCTTTCACTTCATCATTGGTCGAGGCGACGCTAACGAGATAGATCGGCCGGAAAAAGGCCGGTAGATCCGTCACGGAACAGTCACGGAACAAGGGCGGACGCGGCGATCTGGGCGGAGGCGACAAAGGGCGCGGTATAGAATGCAAAGAATGTGACGAAAATTCCGCACAGACCGATGATGGCCCGCATTTCCATGCTCATGGGGCCTTCGAACGGTTCGGCCGCCTCGTCAAAATACATCACCTTGACAATGCGCAGGTAATAAAAAGCCCCGACCACACTGGACAGCACGCCGATCACCGCCAGCACATATAATTCAGCGTTCACGGCGGCAATGAAAACATAAAACTTTCCAAAGAAACCGCCCAACGGGGGAATACCCGCCATGGAGAACATGAAGACGGCCAGAGCCAACGCCATCAAGGGGTTGGTCTTGGATAAACCGGAAAGGTCAGAGATGTTTTCCACCATGCCGGTTTTGCGCCGCATACACAGGATGCAGGCAAAGGTACCGATATTCATGGCCACATAAATCGCCAGATAGATCAATACGCCGCGCACGCCCTCGGCACTGCCCGCCGCCAGGCCGATCAGCGCGTAACCCACGTGCCCGATGGAGGAATAGGCCATCAGACGCTTGATATTGTCCTGCCAAATGGCGGCAAAGGCGCCCAGCAACATCGACGCCACGGACAGCACGATAACGATCTGCTGCCAATCGGCGCTGACGGCCAGAAACGGCACGATCAGGGCGCGCATGAACAGCGCCAGACCAGCTACTTTAGGCGCCACGGCGAAAAAGGCCGTAACCGGTGTCGGCGCGCCTTCATAGACGTCCGGCGTCCACATATGGAACGGCACGGCGGAGACCTTGAATGCCAGGCCGGCACAAAGGAAGACAATGCCCACGATCAGTCCGATGGAGGCGTGTTCCTGATCCTTTAACGCCGCCGCGATGGCATCGAATCCGGTCGCGCCCGTGAAGCCGTAGATCAGCGAGCAACCATAAAGCAGCATGCCGGAGGATAAGGCGCCAAGGACGAAATACTTCAACCCAGCCTCGGTCGAACGCAGACTGTCCCGCTTGAAGGCGGCGATGACATAAAGCGCCAAGCTTTGCAGCTCGATCCCCATGTAGAGCGCCATGAGGTCGTTGGCCGAAATCATCATCATCATGCCAAGGGTGGCAAGGACGAATAGAACCGGATATTCAAACCGGTTCATGCCCTCTTCCTTGATATAGCCAAGGGACATGATCAGACCGGCGGCCGCCGCGATCAGCACCATGGCCTTGGCAAAGGCGGTAAAGCTGTCGGCGACATACATGCCGGCGAAACTGACGCTACTGACGCCCGAGCCCTGCAGCACCATGAACAGGGCGATGGCAAACGACAGGACCGCCAGCCAGCTCAACATCCGGGTGGAGCCGTTGCCACGGAACACACCGATCATCAACAGCACCATGGCCGCTATGGCGAGAAAAATCTCCGGCGCCGCCGTGGCGTAATCATGTGCGATGGACATCTTCCCGCTTCCCTATTTCGCCGCCAACAGGCTGGGAGCGGACGCTCCCAGTTGGGTGGCGCCATCCGCCGCCGCCTGCATCGCCGTCTGATATTGCTGGATCAAATGATCCACAGAAACATGCATGACAT
>JABIRL010000130.1 GCA_018667855.1 Rhodospirillaceae bacterium | reverse complement strand
CCAGCACGATCAGCGGCGCAAAAAATGCAATTTCGCGGCTATCCATGTCCATGATCTGTTTCAGATCATCTTTTTCCAATTGCCCGAAAACCGTGCGGCGATAGAGCCACAGCATATAAGCCGCGCCCAAAATCACGCCAAATGCGGCCAGGGCGGCAACCCAGGTATTCACTTGGTAAACCCCGACCAGAATAAGAATTTCGCCCACGAACCCGGCCGTGCCCGGCAGCCCGACCGAAGCCAGCATGAAAATCATGAAGGTAAAGGCATAGACGGGCATTCTATTCACCAGACCGCCGTAGCGGGCGATCTCGCGGCTGTGAATGCGGTCGTAAACCACGCCGACGCACAGGAACAGTGCGGCCGAGACAATGCCGTGGCTGAGCATCTGGAAAATGCCGCCTTCGATGCCTTGGGTATTGAAAGTAAAAATGCCGATGGTCACGAAACCCATATGGGCGACGGAGGAATAAGCGATCAGCTTCTTCATATCCTCCTGCATCAGGGCGACCAGGGAGGTATAAATAATCGCCACGACCGACAGCGTGAAGATCAATGGCACGAACAGATCGGATGCCAGCGGCAGCATGGGCAGTGAGAACCGCAGAAAGCCATATCCGCCCATTTTCAACAACACACCGGCCAGGATCACGGAACCGGCGGTCGGCGCCTCCACATGGGCATCGGGCAGCCAGGTGTGGACCGGCCACATGGGCATTTTCACGGCGAAGGAGGCGAAGAACGCCAACCACAACCAAGTTTGCGCTTCCGCCGTGAAGCCGTGCGCCATGAGGGTCGGGATATCCGTCGTTCCGGCCTCGAAATACATATAAATCAGGGCGAGGAGCAACAACACCGAACCGAGCAGGGTAAAAAGAAAGAACTTGAACGACGAATAGACCCGACGCGCCCCGCCCCAGACCCCGATAATCAGGAACATCGGGATCAGGCCGCCTTCAAAGAACAGATAGAACAGCACGAAATCCAAGGCGCAGAACACCCCGATCATCATGCATTCCAACAACAGGAAGGCGATCATGTATTCCCGCACCCGCATGGTGATGGCCCGCCACGACGCCAAAATGCAGATAGGCATCAGGAAGGCGGTCAGCACCACGAACAGCATGGAAATGCCATCGACACCCATGCGGTAGTCGATATCACCGCCCAGCCAGGCATAGCGTTCGATGAATTGGAAATCCGCCGTGCCGTTGTCGAAATTGGCCCAGATCACCAGGCTGATCAGGAATGTCAGCACCGTGGTCATCAGCGCCACGCCCTTGGCGTTGCGGTCCGCCGCCTCGTCACCACCTTGGGCGAAGAGGAATATAAACGCCGCGCCCACTAGGGGCAGGAACGTCGCGAGACTTAGCAGAGGCCAATCGCTCATGATCAGTGCCCCCCGCCGGTCGATGTATAGAACAGGGTCACCAGCACGGCGACGCCGATCAGCATGGCGAAGGCGTAATGATAGAGATAGCCGCTTTGCAGGGCCGAGGCCCGGCGCGCCACCCGCATGACCGTGGCGGCGATGCCGTCGGGGCCAAAGCCGTCAATGATGCGGCCGTCACCGCCCTTCCACAACAGCCGGCCCAGCCACTTTGCCGGGTTGACGATAGTCAGATCGTACAATTCATCGAAATACCATTTGTTCAGCAGGAACAAATAGGCCTCGTGATGCACTTTAGCCAGCCGGGCGGGGATATCCGTGCGCCGAATGTAAAACTGCCAGGCCACCAGGATGCCAAACAGGCCGGCGACGATGGGCGCGACCTTGACCCAGGTGGGCACGTGATGCATCGCCTCGAGTATATTGTTATCCGGCAGCATGAAGATCGAATTGCCCCAGAACGCCCCGGCGCCATCGCCAACGAAATAATGCACGAACAGAATACCGGAGAGGATCGATCCCGCGGCCAGGAAATACAGCGGCACCAGCATGGACCAGGGAGATTCATGCACATGGCTCATAACTTCCTGACTGGCCCTGGGTTGGCCATGGAAGGTCATGAACAATAGGCGCCAGGAATAAAACGCGGTCATCACGGCCGCCGCCAGACCAAGCCAGAAAGCATACTGCCCCGCGCCCGTATGGGCCGCGAAAGCGGATTCCAGGATCGCATCCTTGGAATAGAAACCGGCAAATATAGGCAATCCGGCCAAGGCGAGAGAACCGATCCACATCATGATATAGGTCTGCGGTATGTACTTATAAATTCCACCCATGCGCCGCATGTCCTGTTCGTCCGACATGGCGTGAATGACCGAGCCGGAGCCGAGGAACAGCAGTGCCTTGAAAAACGCATGCGTGAAGAGATGGAAAATTGCCACCGGATAGGCCCCGACACCCAGGGCAAAGAACATATAACCCAGTTGGCTGCAGGTGGAATAGGCGATCACCCGCTTGATATCGTTCTGTACCAAGCCAACGGTCGCCGCGAAGAACGCCGTGGTGCCGCCGACGATGGTCACCACCACCAGGGCCGTGGGCGAGAATTCAAACATGGGCGAGCAACGCGCGACCAGGAAGACACCTGCCGTCACCATGGTGGCGGCATGGATCAGGGCGCTGACCGGGGTTGGGCCCTCCATGGCGTCGGGTAGCCAGGTATGCAGGGGCACCTGGGCCGATTTACCCATGGCGCCGATGAACAGCAGGATGCAGATGGTGGTCATGACGTCCCATTCCCAACTGAGGAAATGGAAGGTCTTGCCAACCTGATCCGGCGAAGCCGCGAACACGGTATCGAAATCAACCGAGCCGAACACCATGAAGGTGGCCATGATGCCCAGGCCGAAACCGAAATCGCCGATCCGATTGACCAAAAAAGCCTTGATCGCTGCGGCGTTGGCGGCCGGCTTGTGATACCAGAAACCGATCAGCAGATACGAAGCCAGCCCCACGCCTTCCCAACCGAAGAACATCTGCAGGAAGTTATCGGATGTGATCAGCATCAACATGGCGAAGGTGAATAGGGACAGATAGGCCATGAAGCGCGGCTTGTGCGGATCGTGGGACATGTAGCCTACGGAATAGACATGCACCAGGGCCGAAACGCCGTTGACCACGACCAACATCACGGCGGTCAATTGATCGATGCGCAGAGACCAGGAGACATCGAAGGTGCCCGAGACGATCCAGGACGCGACCTCAACCTTGACCGGCTGGCCACCCAGGGCGACCTGCCAAAAGGCAACCAGGGACAGCACCGCCGAGATGATCACCGCGCCGCAGGTAATCCATTGCGAAGGGCGATCTCCCAAGACGCGCCCCAAGGTGCCGACAATTAGGAAGGCGATCAGGGGCAGAAAAACAATGGCGTGATACATCTACCGCTCAGCCCTTCATCAGGTTGATATCTTCGACTTCGATGGTGCCGCGATTGCGGAAGTAGACCACGATAATGGCCAGGCCGATGGCTGCCTCGCCGGCCGCCACGGTCAATACGAACATGGCGAAAATCTGGCCCACCAAATCGTACAAAAAGGCCGAGAACGAAACCAGATTGATGTTCACCGCCAGCAACATCAATTCGATGGACATCAAAATAATGATGACGTTCTTGCGGTTCAGGAAAATCCCGAAGATCCCGATGGTGAACAGCACCGCCGCCAGCGTCAGATAATGGCCCAGGCCTATGGTCAGAAACTCAATCATATCCGCACCATCAAATTCCCTGCCCAGGCTGTACTTTTTTCAGCTCCACCGCATCCTCGCGCCGCCGTGCCAATTGATCCGCTATTTTCTGCTTTCGCACGCCTGGCCGTTGGCGCAGGGTCAGCACGATGGCGCCGACCATGGCGATCAACAGGATCATGCCGGCGGCCTGAAACAGATATATGTATTTGGTGTAGATGACATCGCCGATGGCGGCGGTATTGTGCCGTTGCGCCAAATCGGGGATTGGCTCGGTACCCGTGGCCAGAACCTCCGGCGACATGGACGCCGTGCCAAGCACCATCAACAGCTCCACCAGCAGGATGATGCCGACCAAAACACCAATGGGCATGTACTGCAGGAAGCCTTCGCGCATTTCGACGAAATTGATGTCCAGCATCATGACCACGAACATGAACAACACGGCGACGGCACCGACGTAGACCACGACCAGCACCATGGCCAGGAATTCCGCGCCAATAAGCACGAAAAGCGCGGCGGTGGTGAAGAAGGTCAGGATCAGAAACAACACCGAATGCACCGGGTTGCGGGCTGATACCACCATGACGCCACCGGCGACGGCGACGGCCGCGAAAAGATAGAATGTCAGTCCCTGCAGGATCATCCTCGTTCATCCACTCTTTCTAATCCGGGCCTATCGATACGGCGCATCGACGGCGATATTGGCCGCGATCTCGCGCTCCCACCGCTCGCCGTTCGCCAGCAACTTGTCTTTGTCGTAAAACAGCTCTTCCCGGGTCTCGGTCGCGAATTCGAAATTCGGGCCTTCCACGATGGCGTCCACCGGGCAGGCTTCCTCGCAATAGCCGCAGTAGATGCATTTGGTCATGTCGATGTCATAGCGGGTGGTGCGCCGGCTGCCGTCGTCGCGCGGCTCCGCCTCGATCGTGATGGCCTGGGCCGGGCAGATCGCTTCGCATAATTTGCAGGCGATGCAGCGCTCCTCGCCATTGGGGTAGCGGCGCAGGGCATGTTCGCCACGAAACCGCGGGCTCAATGGGCCCTTTTCATAGGGATAGTTGATGGTCACCTTCTTGCGGAACATATAGCTGAAGGTCAGGGCCATGCCCTCGACAATCTCCCACAGCAACAGGGCGCGAATGTTTTGTCTCATGAAACTCATGGCTTAGGCCCTCCTCATGTCTGCGGTACCAAGTCGAAAGCCACTAATACGCCCGCCGTCAAGGCCACCCAGAACAGCGAGAACGGCAGGAATACCTTCCAGCCCAGGCGCATCAACTGGTCATAACGGTATCGCGGCAAGGTTGCCCGTACCCAGATGAAAACAAACAGCAATGCGGCAATCTTCAGGAAGAACCATATCGGGCCCGGGATCCAATTGAACGGCGCGATGTCGAATGGAGGCAACCAGCCGCCAAGGAACAGGATCGCCGTCATGCCGGACATCAGGATCATGTTCATGTATTCGCCCAGGAAGAACAGGGCAAAAGTCATGGAGGAATATTCCACCTGATAACCGGCCACCAATTCCGCTTCCGCCTCCGGCAAATCGAAGGGATGGCGGTTGGTCTCTGCCAGGGTCGAGATGAAAAAGATAATGAACATCGGGAACAGTGGAATGAAGAACCAAACCCCATCCGCCTGGGCCCGGACCACGTCCGAGACGTTCAGGGAACCGACGCACAATAAGACCGTAATGATCACGAAACCGATCGAGACTTCATAACTGACCATCTGCGCCGCCGAACGCAGGGCCGACAGGAAGGGATATTTTGAATTCGAGGCCCAGCCCGCCATGACAATGCCGTAAACTCCCAACGAGGAAATGGCGAACAGGTACAGAATGCCGACGTTGATGTCGGAGACGACGATACCTTCATCGAACGGGATTACGGCCCAGGCCACCAGGCTCAATAGAAAGGTCAACATCGGTGCGATCACGAAGATGATCTTGTTGGCGGACGTGGGCAGCACGGTTTCCTTGAAGAACAACTTGGCGCCGTCGGCAAAAGCCTGCAGCAGACCGAAGGGGCCCACCACATTCGGCCCCCTGCGCAACTGCATCGCTGCCATGACCTTGCGCTCCGCATAGGTCAACATGGCCATGGTGAGCAGAAGCGGCACCACGATCGCCAGGATTTGCGCCAGGATGATGATGCCCGGCAGCAGATATATGGACCAGAATTCAGCCATCGGTGCCTGTCGCCTCTTCGCCATTCAGGTACAATCGGCTGCTGTCCGCCATCACCGCCGAAGCGCGGCAGATGGCGTTGGCCAGGTAATAGTCCGCGACCGGGCTTTCGAACGGCGCGGCGCTCACATCACCCGCCACGCCCATGGCGCCCATCTCACCCGGCCCGACTTCATCCACTTCGCCCAGACTTGGCACTGCCTCGACCATATGTTGGCGCAGTTGCGCCAGGCTGTCGTAGGGCAAGGGTTGGTCCAGCACGGCCGAAAAAGCCCGCAGAATGGACCAGTCTTCCCGTGCCTCACCCGGCGGATAGGCGGCCCGGCGCCCCAATTGCACCCGGCCTTCCGTATTGACCCAGGTGGCGTCTTTTTCCGTATACGCCGCGCCTGGCAGGATTACGTCGGCCCGGTGGGCGCCCGCATCGCCATGATGGCCCTGGTAAACCACGAACGCCTGCCCCAGCGCCTGCATATCGATTTCATCGGCGCCCAGCAGCCAGACCAGATCGATCTCGCCCTTGCCGGCGCCAGCCACGATCCCGGCCACATCCCGGCCGTCGTCGCCCGGCAAAAAGCCCAGATCCAACCCGCCTACGCGGGAGGCGGCCCGGTGCAGGATGTTGAAGCCATTCCAATCACCGCTGATCATGCCGTTCTGCTCCGCCACCCGGCGGGCCAGATCCAGCACCGCCGCGCCATCGTCGCGGGCCACGGCGCCGCTGCCCAGAATAATCATGGGCCGCTCCGCATCTGCCAGTACCTTGGCGAAAGCATGGCTACCGTCCGCGATTTCGGTCAAGGTGGCCGGTCCGGCGCCGAGGTAATCATATTTGTATGTCAGATCATCATTTGATCCCATTACGCCGCCAATCACGCCAACCGCCAGTCCGCCGCGCAGCCAGCGCTTGCGGATCCGGGCATTGACCAGGGTCGCTTCCCAGCGGGGGTTGGTCCCGACCAGCAGAATGGCGTCGGCGTCCTCGATCCCCGCGATGGAGCTGTTGAAAATATAGCCGCCACGATGCTTGCCGCCGATCTTAGCGCCGTCCTGACGGCAATCAAGGTTGGGTGAGCCGAGCGCGGTGAACATTTCCTTCAGCGCCAGCATGGCCTCCACATCCGCCATGTCGCCGGCGATGGCCGCCATACGCCCGCCGTCCGCGCCATCCATGCGCGCCTTGATGGCGGCAAAGGCAGCATCCCAGCTGGCCGGCTTCAGCTTGCCATCAACCCGCACATAAGGGCGGTCCAGGCGCTGCAGGCCCAGGCCGTCTACGGCGTAGCGGGAGCGATCACCCAGCCATTCCTCGTTCACGTCCTCATGCAGGCGGGGCAGCACGCGCAGGACCTCATTGCCCCGGCAGTCAATGCGGATGTTGCAGCCCACCGCATCGTGAACATCGATGCTTTCCGTCTTGCGCAATTCCCACGGCCGGGCGTTGAAGGCATAGGCCTGATTGGTCAGCGCGCCCACGGGGCAGACGTCCACCAGATTGCCCGATAGCTCTGAAGTCAGCGCCTCTTCTACATAGGTGCCGATTTCCGTCTCTTCGCCCCGGAAGGTCGCGCCCAGTTCCTCGACACCGGCGATTTCCGTGGCGAAACGGATGCAACGGGTGCAGGTAATGCAGCGTGTCATGGACGTCGCGATCAGAGGGCCGAGATATTTGTCCTTTACCGCGCGTTTGTGCTCGGAATAGCGGCTGTCGCCCCGGCCAAAGGCCACCGCCTGGTCCTGCAGATCACATTCACCGCCTTGATCGCAGATCGGGCAATCGAGGGGATGGTTGATCAACAGGAATTCCATGGCGCCTTTGCGGGCCTTGATCGCCACTTCGGAGTTGGTATGGATCACCATGCCCTCGCCCACCGGCATGGCGCAGGAGGCGATGGGTTTCGGCGGCCCTTCCATTTCCACCAGACACATGCGGCAGTTGCCGGCGATGGACAGGCGGTCGTGATAGCAGAAGCGCGGGATCTGGATACCCAGTTCCTCGGCAGCTTGCAGCACCGTTGTATTCGCCTCGACCTCGATCTCCTGGCCGTCGATGGTTAGCGTGGGCATATGCTTGGCTTCCTCGCTCTCGCTCTATCTAGGCCGCGGCCGGCTGTTTATTCTTACGGTCCATGATGCGTTCCTCGACCATGGGACGGAAATGGCGCATCAGACCCTGGATCGGCCAGGCCGCCGCATCGCCCAGGGCGCAGATGGTATGTCCCTCGATCTGGGTGGAGACCTCAAGCAGCATGTCGATCTCGGCCACATCCGCCTCGCCCGTGACCAGCCGCTCCATGATCCGCCACATCCAGCCCGTACCTTCCCGGCAGGGTGTGCACTGACCGCAGGATTCGTGGGCATAGAATTTCGAAAGCCGGGCGATGGCGCGGACCAGATCGGTGGATTTATCCATCACGATCACCGCCGCCGTGCCCAGACCGGA
This sequence comes from Rhodospirillaceae bacterium, assembly GCA_018667855.1. Classification (GTDB taxonomy): domain Bacteria; phylum Pseudomonadota; class Alphaproteobacteria. Next base: position 7,072 of record JABIRL010000130.1, on the reverse strand, counting down.
TTTTTCCGCCGCCAGGGAGTCAAAATCCATCAACACCGTGTCGCAGATGGACTTCGGCAGCATGCGTACGGAAGAGCCGCCCGGAATGATCGCCAGCAAATTGTCCCAACCGCCGCGCACGCCGCCGGCATGCTTCTCGATCAGCTCCCGCAGGGGAATGGACATTTCCTCTTCCACATTGCAGGGCTGTTCCACATGGCCGGAGATGCAGAACACCTTGGTGCCGGTATTATTCTCCCGCCCCAGGCCGGAAAACCAATTAGCGCCGCGCCGCATGATGGTGGGCGAGACGGCGATGCTTTCCACATTGTTCACCGTGGTTGGCCGGCCCCAGACGCCAACGCCAGCGGGAAATGGTGGCTTCAGGCGCGGCTGGCCTTTTTTGCCTTCGAGGCTTTCAATCAACGCGGTTTCCTCACCGCAGATGTAGGCACCGGCACCGCGATGGACAAAAACGTCGAATGAATAACCCGAGCCGCAGGCATCCGGGCCGATCAGCCCGGCGTCATAGGCCTGTTGGACAGCCGCTTCCAGATTGTTGGCTTCGATGAAAAATTCGCCGCGAATATAAATGTATGCGGCGGAGGCGCGCATGGCGAAACCAGCGATAAGGCAACCTTCCACCAACTTGTGGGGGTCGTGGCGCATCAATTCCCGGTCCTTACAGGTACCGGGCTCGCCCTCGTCCGCGTTGACCACCAGATAGGTGGGCTTGCCGTCGGATTCCTTGGGCATGAATGACCATTTCAGGCCGGTGGGAAAACCGGCCCCGCCCCGGCCCCGCAAACCGGAAGCCTTGATCTCGTCGACAATGGCGTCCGGGCCCTTGTCCAGAATGGCCTTGGTGTTGTCCCAATCGCCGCGCTTGCGCGCGCCGTCGAGCCCCCAATCCTGAAAGCCGTAGAGATTGGTGAAGATGCGGTCTTCATCCCTGAGCATCAGCCGTCCCCCATAAAATCGGTTAGGGTGGTCGGCCCACCGCTGGGTTCCGTGGTATGGCGGCCGCCTTGCGGGCCAACCTTTGGCTTGTCGCCCCTGGCCAGGGCATCTAACACAGCCGCCGTGCTATCCGCCGTCAAATCTTCGAAATAATCGTCGTTGACCTGCATCATCGGCGCGTTGACACAGGCGCCCAGGCATTCCACCTCGATCACCGTGAATTTGCCGTCCGCCGTGGTCTCACCCAAATCAATGCCCAGCTTGTTCTTGCAGGCGCTGACCACATCGTCCGAGCCGCGCAGCCAACAGGGCGTCGTGGTGCAGATCTGGACAAAATGCTCCCCCACCGGGGCCAAATTGTACATGGTGTAGAACGTCGCCACTTCGTAGACCCGGATGCGGGGCATATCCAGCATCTCGGCCACCGTGTTCATGGCGGCGCGGGGCAGCCAGTTTTTGTGCTGACGCTGGGCCAGATCGAGCAACGGCATGACGGCACTGGCCTGGCGGCGGGGCGGATACTTGGCGATGATCTGTTCCGCCTTGGCCGCATTTTCCGCCGTGAAGGCAAAGCTATCGGGCTGTTGATCGTCGGGTGCTGGTACGCGCTTCATCGGTCAATCTCACCAAAAACAATATCCAGGCTGCCGATCACGGCCACGGAATCGGCCAGTAGATGACCTTTGCACAAGTGATCCATGGCCGCCAAATGCACATAGCCCGGCGAGCGGATCTTGCATCGATACGGCATGTTGGAGCCGTCCGCCACCAGGTAAACGCCAAACTCGCCCTTTGGCGCTTCGATCGCCGTATAGGTTTCGCCCGCCGGCACTTTGAAGCCCTCGGTATAGAGTTTGAAATGATGGATCAGCGCTTCCATGGATTGTTTCATTTCCGCCCGCGCCGGGGCCACCACCTTGCGGTCCGTGCTGGCGACGGGACCGTCGGGCATGGTCTCGAGCACCTGTTTGATGATCCGGCAGGACTGGCGCATTTCCTCGACCCGGCAGAGGTAGCGGTCATAACAATCGCCGTTCTTGCCCACGGGAATATCAAAATCGTATTTTTCGTAACCGTCATAGGGCTGCGATTTGCGCAGATCCCACGGCAGGCCGGTACAACGCAGCATGACGCCGGTGAAGCCCCAATCCATGGCCTCTTCCGCGTTGATGATCGAGATGTCGACGTTGCGCTGTTTGAAAATGCGGTTTTCCGTCAGCAGGGTTTCCATGTCGTCGATGAAGTGATGGAAGCCATCGATATAGGTACCGATAGCCTCGGCCATGCCCGCCGGCATGTCCTGGTGTACACCGCCAACGCGGAAATAGTTGGCATGCATGCGGGCGCCCGATACGCCTTCATAAAACTCCATCAGCCGTTCGCGCTCTTCATAACCCCACAGCGCCGGCGTTATGGCGCCCACGTCCATGCCCTGGCTGACCACGTTCAATAGATGGTTCAACAACCGGGTAATTTCCGAGAACAGCACGCGAACCGCCTGACCCCGCTCCGGCACTTCCAGCCCCAGCAGCTTCTCGATAGCCAGCACATAGGCATGTTCCATCGCCATGGGCGAGACATAGTCCAATCGGTCAAAATAGGGGATGGCCTGCTGATAGGTCTTGTATTCGATCAGCTTTTCCGTGCCCCGGTGCAACAGCCCGATGTGGGGGTCGCAGCGTTCGATGACCTCGCCATCCAATTCCATGATCAAACGCAGCACACCATGGGCCGCCGGATGCTGGGGCCCGAAGTTCAGGGTCATGTTTTTGATGTCGACTTCGGCCATCAGCTTGACTCCTGCCCTTCTGCCTTCTCGTCGCCGGGCAACACACCTTGCGGCACGGCCGCCGCGCCCTCCCATGGTGAGAGGAAATCGAATGTGCGAAATTCCTGGGGTAGTTTGACCGGGTCGTACACAACGCGCTTGCGCTCGTCGTCATAGCGCACCTCGACAAAGCCAGTCAGGGGAAAATCCTTGCGCAGGGGATGCCCTTCGAAGCCATAGTCGGTCAACAGGCGGCGCAGATCTGGGTGTTCGGCGAACATGATGCCGTACATATCCCAGGCCTCCCGCTCGAACCAATTGGCGGAATTATAAACCCCCGTGACCGATGGGATGGGCGTTATGTCATCCGCCTCGACCTTGATGCGGATCCGTTGATTATGCACCAGGCTTAATAAATTATAGACCACATCGAAACGCTTGGGCCGTTCGGGAAAATCGGCGCCGCAGATATCCACCAACAGCTTGAACAGACACAGCGGGTCATCGCGCAGGAACGTCAAGATCTTGACGATCTGATCGGCCCGCGCCGAGACCATTAATTCCTCATGCGCCACGGATGTGGAGATCACCTGATCGGCCAGCACCGAGCCGATATGTTGCCCCAATTCCTGCAATGCACCCTCGTCAGCCATTCCGTTGTCCGTTTTCGTCCGTGTCGACTATTACTAACCAGGGTTTATCGCAGAAAGGTACCGGTGCGGCGGATTTTCTTCTGCAGCTGCAGAATGCCGTAAACCAGCGCCTCGGCCGTCGGCGGGCAGCCGGGCACATAGATGTCCACCGGGATAATGCGGTCGCAGCCGCGTACCACGGAATAGGAATAATGATAATAACCGCCGCCATTGGCACAACTGCCCATGGAGATGACGTAGCGCGGCTCCGGCATCTGGTCATAGACCTTGCGCAGGGCCGGGGCCATTTTATTGGTCAGGGTGCCCGCGACGATAATTACGTCCGATTGCCGGGGTGAGGCGCGGGGCACGACGCCCATGCGGTCCAGATCATAGCGCGGCATGTAGGCGTGGATCATCTCCACCGCGCAACAGGCCAGACCAAAGGTCATGGGCCAAAGAGAGCCGGTGCGGGCCCAGTTGACGACCTTATCAAGCTGCGTGGTCACGAAGCCTCTGTCCACCAGTTCGTCGGAAAAATCGCTGAAGGCGTCATTTTGCGGTGAATCGGCGGCGGCGCCCGGGTTCGCCGCCACAGGCGTTTCTATTCCCATTCCAGCGCACCCTTTTTCCATTCATAGACGAAACCGATGGTCAGGATGCCCAAAAAGACCATCATGGACCAAAAGCCAAGCAAGCCGATCTGCCCCAGGGACACCGCCCAAGGGAACAGGAAGGCCACTTCCAGATCAAAAATGATGAACAGGATGGCAACTAGGTAAAACCGCACATCAAAGCGGCCCCGGGCATCATCAAAGGCTTCGAAACCGCATTCGTAGGCGGATAGTTTTTCGGTATCAGGATGGCTCGGCACCACAACCATGGACGCAACGACCATAACAACCGCCAGGCCGACGGCCACGGCAAAGAATATCAGGATGGGCAGGTATTCCCGTAACAGGTCGTCCACGCTTGCAAGCCTCCCAAGAAGTCTCCGGCCATACTGTCGCCATGAGGCAGACAATCCTATAGCGGCTTCTCTTCCGCGCTGCAATGGCGCTGCGACAGTGGGGCGCGGTTTTCTGTTCAAAATGGCTAGGAAGCGGAGCCGCGAAAATAGACGCTTCGTGGCGGGAGTGACGGGACTCGAACCCGCGACCTCTGGCGTGACAGGCCAGCGCTCTAACCAGCTGAGCTACACCCCCAACGAAGCGGGCCCCATGTACCGCCCCCCCGCCCTGGGTGTCAAGCGGCGATCAGTGAATCAGCCCTTCGTTTTGCCCGATGTTTTGCCAGTTGATTTGCCGCGCTTCTTTTTCGGCTTGCGACAACTGTCAAACATGGCGAAGGGAAACAGTTTGGCCGCCGGTTCGTGCCATCGTTCCGGGTTCGCCTGCAGCCATTTGCCGAACATCGCGGCCAGTTGCTGCGCCTTGCGCCCATAGACGCATGGCACCAGCCATTTCATCCGCTCGAAACCGGCGACGTAGCTCCAATTATAGGCATCATTGACGCCGGTGACGTAGACTTCGCGGTCATACTCGGCCAGTTCAAGGAAATCCTGACCGGTGAGCAATTGCCACGTCGAACCCTTGGCCCCGCCCGACTGCGCCGCGGCCCCGGATGCCAAAAACAGGCAGACTATGATCAGACATAAAACGCGCATCGCCCCGGACCTTACCCGTCATGCCTGCTTTTGTCGCGACATAAAGGGATGAAGGCCCGGGGCGACGGATCGCGTTGATCAGACGGAAATGTCCAAATGTTGGCCAGTATCCGAATCCACAGCCGACTTTCTGGGCTGCTCCTCATCACCGTCCCTGGCGGCGACTTTAACCTCCAGGGCTTCCGTCTCTTCCGAGGTTTTTTCACCCCCGGACTTTACGGTTTCCTCAACCGGACGCGAAGATTTCGCGTCGGATTGACGGAATTTGTCCACGGCATTAGCCGAGGACGGCGAAAGGCTGAGTTCCATTCTGTACTCCTTTCGGCAGCTCCGCTATCCAAAACGCCGGGATTGACGTCTGGACCGGTGGCTTTGCGTCCCATTGTTGCCAACGGTTTGCCTTACGGACAAATGCGCGCACGTGTCCGCATGTTGCAAGTTATCCACAAGACGTTAAGAATTTCTTATTCAAGTGGTTTCCCATAACAGTCGATTCGAGTTCGTTTCGAGGCCCGATCATAAGACCTGTCTAAGCGGAGATTTTGCTTTGCCACATTCGGTATGTAGACGACAATCACCGACTTAATCCTGATAGGAGCATCCGCGATGTCGACGGCGGAAGAACAGATGTCACCGATCGAGGCGGTGCAACAATTCACGACAGCCGTGCGGGAAGGTATCCAAAGGGTTATCGTCGGCAAATCCGCCGCCATCGATCTTGCCATTGCCGCCTTGCTGGCCCGGGGCCATGTCCTGATCGAGGATGTCCCCGGCACGGGCAAGACCACGTTATCAAAGGCCTTGGCGACATCCCTGGGCTGTGATTTCAGCCGCATACAATTTACGCCCGATCTGGTTCCGGCCGATGTATTAGGCGTCAACTTGTTTGATATGAATAAGCGCGACTTCGAATTTCGCCCCGGGCCGGTGTTTACCCAGGTTCTGCTGGCGGATGAAATCAACCGGGCCACGCCGCGCACCCAGTCCGCCCTGCTGGAGGCCATGCAAGAGGGCCAGGTCTCCATCGATGGCAAAACCAGGGCGCTGGCGAAGCCGTTTTTCGTGGTCGCGACCCTTAATCCGGTGGAGATGGAAGGCACCTATCCATTGCCCGAAGCCCAATTGGACCGCTTCCTGGTATGCCTGGACCTGGGCTATCCCGATGCTGAGGAAGAGTCGGCCATGTTGCAGCGTTTCCTGGGCGATGGTGACGGCATTCAGGCGGCGCCCGTCGCCGGGCCGGACGATATCGCCCGGGCGCAGGCAGCGGTTGACGGCGTCACGGTTGGCGCCGGGGTGCGCGACTATATCCTGGCCATCGTCGCGGCCAGCCGGAATGACGATAGGTTGCGGCTGGGCGCCAGTCCCCGCGCCGCATTGGCCTTGCAACGGATCTCCCAGGCCCAGGCAGCCATCCAGGGCCGTGCCTATGCCATGCCCGACGACGTCAAGGCGCTGGCCATACCGACCCTGGCCCATCGCCTGGTGGTAGAGTCCGGCGCACGGTTGCGCGGGGTAACCGCCACCACGATCGTTGGCGAAATCCTGGATACGGTCACTGTACCCATCGAGGCGCCCGCGGAAGGCTGAAAGCGGCAAGAAATGGCCATCAGCGACACATCCAGACAGCGGCCCATAAACCAGCGCTGGACGCGATCCGGCGCCGTTGTCTCGGACCTGATCGTAATCATCCTGATTGTCGTCGCCATCGTCGGCGCGGCGACGGGGAAAATGTTCGTGACCGCCCTGTGCGGCCTGATCCTGGTACTGGCCGCCGTCTCCCGGTTATGGAGCCGGCTGGCCTTGGTGGACGTGGATTATCAATGCCTCCCCTCGTCCGAACGTCTGCTGGTCGGTGAGATGTTCGAGCTGACCCTGGTGATCGAAAATCGGAAACCCCTGCCCCTGCCCTGGCTGAATATATCGGAGACCCTGCCCGAAGGACTGGCACTGGTGGACCGGGCGCCGACCGTACGACCGTCCATGCAGCCATCCATGCAGGGGCGTCCGGTTGGCAAGGATATCAGCGATAGTACGGGTTTTGGCCCCTACCAACGGGTTAAATTT
>JABIRL010000217.1 GCA_018667855.1 Rhodospirillaceae bacterium | reverse complement strand
TGCCTGTGCGAAGATGAAGGGGTGATCGGCACGGTCTTCTACATCATGGAGATGGTGCAGGGCCGTATCTTGTGGGATTCGGCGCTGCCCGATATGAGCCGGGCGGAGCGCGGCCAGATCTATCAATCCATGAACCAAGCCATGGCCGCCCTGCACAAGGTGGACTATGAAGCTATCGGGCTGGGTGATTTCGGCAAGGTTGGCGAATACCGGGAACGCCAGATCCATCGATGGAGCAAGACCTACCGCCTATCCGAAGGCGATGCGATCCCGGCCATGGACCGGTTGATCGAATGGCTGCCGCAAAACATCCCCCCCGGTGATGAGACCACCTTGATCCATGGCGATTTTCGCATGGACAATATGGTCTTTCACCCGACCGAGCCCAAAGTTATCGCCCTGCTGGATTGGGAATTGGCCACCCTTGGCCACCCGGTCGGCGATTTCACCTATACCCTGATGGGCTGGCGCCTGGGCAAGGATCTGTTCCGTGGCATTGCCGATGCGGATTTGCCGGCCCTGGGCATTCCGACAGAGGACGAATATATCGCGCAATATTGCGCCGCCACCGGGCGCGATGAAGTTCAGAACCTGGAATGGTATCTGGCCTATAACATGTTCCGTTTGGCGGCTATTTTGCAGGGTATCGCCAAGCGGGCCCAGGACGGCACCGCCGCCAGCCCGCACGCAATGGAACAGGGCCGCCGCGCCGGCCCCCTGGCCGAGGCGGCCTGGCAACAAGTGGAACGTCTGGCCAGATAGCCCACATCCAGGCCGCACCGATAAGCCGCACAGATAAAACGAGTATGGATAAGATGAGCGAATATCAGAACGAAACGATCCCCGTGCGCGAGGCGCATCGCCTGGACGAGGAAAAGCTGCGGGCTTATTTGAGCGCCCATATGGACGGCATCGGCGACGATATCGCCCTGCATCAGTTCGCCGTGGGGCAATCCAATCCCACCTACATGGTCACCACGGGGGGCCGGGAGTACGTCCTGCGCAAGAAGCCGCCGGGCACCCTGCTGCCCTCGGCCCATGCGGTGGACCGGGAATACCGCATCATCACCGCCCTTGGCCCAACAGAGGTACCCGTACCAAAGACCTATCTGTTGTGCGAGGACGATGACGTTCTGGGCACCGCATTCTATGTCATGGACAAGGTGGACGGCCGGGTTCTGGACGACCAGTTCGCGCCGGCGTTTTCGGCCGCCGAACGCAGCGCCGTCTATGATCATATGCTGGAGGTTCTGGCCACTTTTCATGCGGTCGATTACGAAGCCGTGGGCCTGGGTGATTTCGGCCGGCCCGGGAACTATTACATCCGCCAGATCAACCGCTGGACCAAGCAGTACGTCGCCTCGCAGACCGACGAGATCCCGGCCATGGATCATTTGATGAAATGGCTGCCGGAAAACGTCCCCCAAGATGACACCACGACCCTGGTGCATGGGGACTATCGCCTGGGCAATGCCATCGTTCATCCGACCCAGCCGCGCATCAGCGCCGTGCTGGATTGGGAACTGGCCACCCTGGGCCATCCCCTGGCCGATCTGGCCTATTGCTATGTGGCCTGTTTCATGGGCACGGGGGAGCCGCTGGAACTGCTGCCCGGCCTGCCTAGCGAGGATGAATTCATACACGGCTATTGCGCCCTGACCGACCGGGGCGGCATTCCCGACTGGACCTTCTACAAAGTCTTCCAGCTGTTCCGCCTGGCGGCCATTGTCCAGGGCGTCTACAAGCGCGGCCTGGACGGTATCTCCTCCTCGGCCAAGGCCGTAACCTATGGTGACAAGTGCCGCGACCGTGCTGTCGCCGCCTGGGCCATGGTGGCCGGTTAGCGCCATGGTGGATTTTCTCGACAGCGTCATGGCGGCGGAAAAAAACAACAAGAGCTTCCTTTGCGTCGGCCTGGATCCCGATCCCGCCCACATGCCGGCGCACCTGGCCGGTGAACCGGACGGCGTTTTCCAGTTCTGCCGCGGAATCGTCGATGCCACCCATGATCTGGTACTGGCCTTCAAACCGCAGATCGCCTTTTTCGCGGCCCAGGCGGCGGAGGGTCAGCTGCGCCGCCTGATCGAATATATTCACGCCAACACCGAGATCCCGGTGATCCTGGACGCCAAGCGGGCCGACGTCACCTCAACCTCGACCATGTACGCCAGGGAAGCGTTCGAGGTTTATGGCGCCGATGCCTTGACCGTGAATCCTTATTTTGGCCTGGATTCCCTGCAGCCGTTCCTGGATTACCAGGACAAGGGGATTATCATTCTGTGCCGCACGTCCAACCCCGGCGGCGGCGAGATCCAGAACCTGGTCACCGAAAGCGGCGAAACCGTTTACGAAGTCGTGGCACGAAAAGCCGCCGGGGAGTGGAACGGCAACGGCAACGTTCTTCTCGTCACCGGCGCCACCCATCCGGGCGAGTTGCGCCGTATTCGCGATATCGTCGGCGCCATGACCCTGCTGATCCCCGGCATCGGCGCCCAGGGCGGCGACGTCGCGGCCATGATCGAAGCCGCCCGCGGCGGCGGCGTGATCGTCAGCTCCTCCCGCGCGGTCATCTATGCCGGCGCGGACCGTGATTTCGCCCAAGCCGCCAGAGCGGCGGCGACGGAAACCCGGAATTCCATCAACGACGCCCTCTACGCCATCTGCAACGACATCCGCTCTTAAGCCCCGAGGCGCTCGCCCAGAAAATCAAACACCCGGCGGACACGGCGGGAGGTTTTCAGCTCGGCGTGGGCGGCCAGCCAGACCGGCAGGCTTGGCAATGGCGCATCAGGGAACAGGCGGCGGACCAGCGGTTCGCCATCGCCGACTTGCAACTGGTTGAAACCGATGCCCCAGCCGGCCACGACCATGCGCCAGGCCACCACCTGATTATCGCTGCGAAAGCTGAAGAAATCCCGGTCGACCGCCACGCCGGCCGCCCTAAAGCCCTGGATGATCTGCTCGCCCCGATCATAACCGACCACGTCATGGTCAAGGACATCGCGCAACGTTTCAGGCACCCCGGCCTTGGCCAGATAGTCGTGGGCGGCGTAGATGCCGATCTCGAGCTCCGCCACCTTGCGGGTGATGACATCAGCCTGGGTCGGCTGGTACATGCGCACGGCGATATCGGCGTCCCGGCGCAGCAAATTCTCGGTCCGGTCGGAGGCGACAACCTCCACCTGGATCTCCGGCTCCAGCCCGTGCAGATCAGCCAGGATGTCGGGCAGAATATAGGTCGCGACAAGATCGGAGGCGGTGATCCGAATGGTGCCGGCGATGGTCTCAGCCCGACCCTGGGCGACCAGCGCCATCCGGTCGGCGGCCTGGGCCATGGCCCGGGCATGTTCCAGCAGTTCAATGCCCGTGGGTGTCAGTTCCAGGCCATGACCGGTGCGGTCGAACAGGCGCACGCCAAGCTCCGCCTCCAACGAGGCGATATGCCGGCCCATGGTCGGCTGACTGCCCGCCATGGCCCGGGCCGCCCCCGATAGGGACCCGGCCCCGGCGACGGCGACAAAGGTTTGCAGATGGGTCCAGTCCATTGAGCTCATGCAAACATTCCATTCAAATTTGAATATTAGGAGTCAATATTTATCGTATTTCAATTCAAATACAAATTCTTATGTTGATGAGACCAACATGGAACCAACACCAAACCAACAGAAAAGGGTATGGAAATGCAGGGAAATGTCATCGTTTTGGGCGCCAAGGGACGATTTGGACGGGCCGGCGTGGATGCTTTCGTTAACCGGGGCTGGCAGGTGCGCGCCCTGGCCAGGAACTGGGACGGCGAGGGGCCGTCCGGCCGGGCCGGGCGGATCAGGGGCGATGCCTTCGACAGCGAGAACCTTGCCGCCGCCTGCGACGGTTGCGACGTGATCGTCAACGCCCTGAACCCGCCCTATCCCCACTGGGCCGAGGATCTGCCCCGCCTGACCACCAGCGTTATCGCCGCCGCCCGCAAAACCGGCGCCACGGTCATGATACCGGGCAACGTCTATAATTATGGCGACGCCATGCCGGCCCGCTTGACCGCAGCCACGCCCCAGACGCCGACCACCCGCAAGGGCCGCCTGCGGGTGGCGATGGAGCGCGCCTTCGCCGCCGCCCCGGACGTGCGGACGATTGTTCTGCGCGCCGGCGATTTCATGGAACGGACGGCCACCGGCAATTGGTTCGACAGTCAGATCACCAAGAACCTGGCCAGGGGCAGCGTGATGTATCCCGGCCCCCTGGATCAAATCCACGCCTGGGCCTACCTGCCCGACATGGCCCGCGCCATAGCCGGATTGGCCGAAATTCGCCATTCTTTCGCCGCTTTCGAAGACTTCGGCTTCCCCGGCTACAGCCTGACCGGCCAAGAATTAGTCGATGCCATCGCCCTGGCCAGCGGTCAGGACCTGACGATCAAAGGCCTGCCCTGGCCTTTGCTGCGCCTGGCCGGTCTGGTCATGCCGCAAATCCGCGAAGTGGCGGAGATGGCCTACCTTTGGCAGACGCCGCACGCCATCGACGGCGCCAAACTGGCGGCCGCCTTGCCGGATTTCCGCGCCACGCCCCTGGCCCTGGCCATTGCCGATGCGGTGCGGGACAAGGTTGTTGCCGCCCCGTTTTCCACCCTGACCCGGACGGCGGATTTGCCTTCCGATCTATGACATTGCGCAAATCAGCCGGGTTGTTATCATCATGGTGTTCGCCTCGCCCACCGTCTTAGGATCCCCAGCATGCCCCGCATACCGACCATCGAGCCATCGGCTATGAATGACCAGCAGCGCCGTTTTTACGACAATATCGTGGCCGGACCCCGGGGCGGCATGGGCGGTCCGTTTCAGGCCTGGATCCACAGCCCAGACTTCGCCGACCGGGCGCAAAATGTGGGAGAGTACTGCCGTTTCAACTCTGTACTGGAGCCGCGCCTGTCGGAATTGGCGATCCTGGTGACGGCACGGAAATGGACCGCGCAGTTCGAATGGTTCGCCCATGAACCCATCGCCCTGAAAGGCGGGCTCTCGGCCGGGATCATCGCCGATATCAAGGAACGCCGAACGCCCACTTTCGAAGCGCCGGACGAAGCCGCCGTCTATGCCTTCGCCATGGAATTGCACTACGACAACAAAATAACCGACGCCACCTATGCGGAGGCCACGGCGCGGCTGGGCGACCAGGGCGTGGTCGATCTGGTCGGCGTGCTGGGCTACTACGTTTTGGTCGCCATGACCCTGAACGCGTTCGAGATGCCCCTGCCCGACGGCGTCCCCCTGCCGCTAGCGCCCTGATTTTTTCGCTCACGCTTGTGCGAGAAAGCGCACCGCTCCACAAAATGCCTTGGGGGGCGGCGCATAAGCGCCGGGCCGCCGTCGCGGCCTTTACCGCACCAGTGGTTTATTTATCGACTTTGAAGCGGAAATCGCAGTGCGTGGCGCCGCCCATGATGGTTTGGGTGCGGGTCAACGTGACATCAGGATTATAGCCCTCGCACAGGGAGCCGTCGCGGCCGCATGAGAGGATCGTGCCAATGTGGGACAAGCCCATTTCGGCATAGGTTTCAGCATAGCGGCAGCGGGTGACGTTGAAATCAAGCTGATCCTTGCTTGAATGCAGCGGTTCCTTGGTCAGGGCATCACCCTTCGACCATCGGCCCATCAATGTGGTGAAGGTTTCCAGATCGTTGGGTTCATCCGTACTGGCGGCCAGTTCGGCGCCCTGGCGAACCGCGTCCTTGTTGATCGCCGTGGTTAATATTTCCCGGGCCCGCTCCTCGCCCAGGGCAATGACCATTTCCTCGTATATGGGCTTGATGATATTGGCCTCTATACGGCGGACTTCCAGGATCGGCAGTTCATCCATGATGCGGTGTTCCTTTTCAATTCGTGTTCGTTTGGCGCCTGGAAAATGAATCCGTATTTAGTGATAAGGCGCACTGTTAACCAATATGGCCTCGACTATATTAATTGTTGTGGAGCGCGAAGCAACGTTCCCGAAACGGCAAACCGCCGGCGACGGCGGGACGCAAAGCCACCGGCCTTCCAACGTGGACAGGCAGCGGGGTTACCGAAGGAGACGAGCCATGCTTACCAGTATCAGCTTCACGATCGACACCTACTGGACCGTCTGGATCACGATGTTTCCCTCCGTTCCCTTCTGGAGCCCCCACGGTGCCGTTATAACCCCCATCATCTTTGCCGCATTATGCGTTCTTGCCGGCAAATATTCCTGGGACCTGCTGCGCCGCACCTAAGCCATCAATACCGGAATATTTTCAATAATCTAACGCACACAACTAACGCAGGGCAGGCGCAACTTCTTCGGCCAAACGGCGCAGGTGAAGCCGGTCAAGGTTCGGCACACCCAGCATCAGATGCGTGATACCGGCGTCAACCTGCTCCCGCAGACGGGCCGTGACCTCCCCTGGCGGGCCAAAGATGCCATGTTTTTCCACATCAAAGCCGGGACCGTAGTAGCCGTGCAGGAACCGGGTCAAATCCGCCCGGGCCTTGGCGCGATCATCATCGACGGCCACATACAGCAGGCGCCCGGCGGTCAGATCATCGGGGTTCTTGCCCGCCGCCCTGGCGCCGTCGGCCGCTATTTGCCAGCCTTTCTGAAAATCTTCCGGGCTGCCGAACGGCCCCATGATCCAGCCATCGCCCAATTCCCCAGCACGGCAGATCGCCGCCTCGACAATGCCGCCAATCAGGATGGGCGTCGGCGCGGCAGGCCGTATGATCGCATCCGTCATGGGAAAATAGGTGCCGTCGCGGCTGACGGGTTCGCCCCGCAGTAGCCCCCGCAATACCGATACGCTTTCCCGAAACACAGCCACCCGCCGGTTCATGGGTACGCCCAGAGCCTGATATTCCTCCTCCCGCCCGCCGATGGATACGCCAAGCGAAACCCGGCCGCCCGACAGATGCTGCAGCGTGGAAACCTGGCGGGCGACGATGGGCGCCTGGCGCAAATTCAGCACCATGACGGCGGTACCAAGCTGGATCCGGTCCGTGTTGGCCGCGGCCCAGGTCAGCAGGGTGAGCGAATCCGCCATTGCAGCCGGATGAAAGATGCGATCTTCAACCCACAGCGCATCCAGACCCAAATCTTCCACGTCCCTGAAGAAGGCGGCATAGGCTGGGCCGTCATCCAGCCCCGTGACAGAGACGCTGGGCACGTGAATGCCGACGGATACAGATTGTTTCAATGTGTGCTTCCTTCTGAGTCCTGAATCCTGAATCCGGATAAAATCCACCGGTTGTGTTAGAATGGTAACAATTAGGCATAAATTCCAGTCAACAAACAATTCGACGAGGACGCCATGGTCACGGTCAATTTACCCCTACTGGAAATATCCGGCGCCGATTACGGCGACGACGAGGCGGAAATGATCCGCTATCGAGAGGCGGGCACCAAACGCGCCCTGGCCATGAACAACCGGGGCCCGGTCCGCTTTGGCGTCGACGGCAAGCTGGATCCGACAATCCTGGAGGCTTACTCCCGCGAAGGTTTTTATATCTTCGAGGGCGTGCTGGGCGCAGCAGAACGGGCGGAGCTTGAGCGTGACGTGGCCCATATGCTGGAGAACGCGCCGGCGACCAAGGATGCCCCCTTGGACAAGCAAGGCCGCCCTGCCCTAGGCGCGGATTGCCAGGCCCGCACGGTGGGCTGGGTCAAACCATTGTCGGACCCCATCGGCGGCACGGACGCCAGCTATGGCCGGCATCCGGCAAAAATGAATGAACCCACTGCGCCGGCGGACGCGCCCGAGCATGTCATGCAGATTGTTCTGGGTAGCCTGCAGTTTTCAGAGGCCTGTCTGCGGGTCTATGGCCATCCGGATCTGCTGGCGGTGGCGGAAGCCATCAACGGCCCTGACTTCACGCCGTTCAACGAAGCTGTCTGGATCAAACATCCGCGCCTGGGCGGCTCCGTCGCCTGGCATCAGGACGGCTGGACCCATTGGGATAGCCCTGAACTGGATGAAGGCTCCCATGGTTTCAATTACATGGGTCAGCTTTACGGCTGCGATGCGGCCAACGGCTTATGGGTCGTGCCCGGTTCGCACCGCCAGGGCCGGGTGGATATCAAGGCAATGGTCGCGGCGGCGGGTTCCGATCGGCTGCCGGAGGCCGTGCCCCTGATCTGTGCGCCGGGCGATGTGGCCATCACCAACCGCCAGGCGGTGCATGGCTCTTTCGCCAATACCTCACCCAATGTCCGGGTCACCATCAACATGGGATTCCAGAGGCGGAAGTTCGTGCTGGGGATCAAAAGCGGCGGCGTCCACAGCCCCGTCACCACCTACGACGAGGACTATATTCGCCAACGATCCCGCATGATCATGTACGGCATCGATGCCCGGCGGCAGCATTTCCCCGAGGAAACGCCCTATGTCTATGCCCCCCTGGCCGAGGCCGATGAGCATTGGCGCTGGAGCGATGCCGCCAGGGCCGAGATCAAGGATTACAACCTGCAAGACATCGGTATCTGAGGCATCTGATCGAGTCTAGCAAGCTGCTAAAAGACGAGAAATTCCGGCCCATCAATGTCATTCCCGCGAAGGCGGGAATCCATGCCTGTATCAGCTGCGTCGTATAAGATATTGAAAATTATGAAGTTTCGGACTCCGTGTGGATTCCCGCTTTCGCGGGAATGACGATGAAGGGTCGGATAACCTAGTTATTCACCAGCCCGCTAAATCTGCGAACCGAAGGCCCGGTACCAGGTGGAATCCGAACCGGCGCCCACATTGGTGATGTGAACGTCCAGCAGATAGGGCTCGCCTGCCGCCTGGGCCGCCGCACCGCGTTTTAGGGCCGCTTCCAGCTCGCCCGGCTCGTTCACATGCTCGCCCTCGATACCCTGGGCCTTTGCCAACATGACGAAGTCAATGGCCGGATCGCCCAGGAAGGTCTCGGGATATTTGTTCTGGGCCTCCATATTGCCGCCCCAGGCGGCGAAATTGGTCCGCACGGTCTGATAATTCATGTTGTTCCAGACCACGGTGAGGATCGGCAGATTATAACGCGCCATGGTCCAGAACCCGGACGAGCTGTACATCACCCCGCCGTCGCCGATGCTGAGGACGACGGGTCGGTCGGGTGCGGCCAGTTGCGCCCCGATCGCCCCGCCCAGACCGTAGCCCAGGCTGCCGCCCGAGGTGCGCACCAGGCTCCAATCATTGTCGGTGTAGCCGAACGGCATCAAGTGGTCGGAAGCGCGAAAATTCTCTGACACCAACATGGTGTTCCCGGCCAGGTTCCGGGCCATGGCGTCGCCCAGATAGATCGGATGGATGGGGTTGTCCTTTGACAGTTTGATGGCTTGCTCCGCCTGCTTCGCGGCCCGCTCCTCGCTCTGCGCCGCCAGCTTCATCTTGCGCTTCTGGATATGGGCCAGGTTGGCGTGATCGGGTTTCCACATGGCGTTCAGGGCGCGCAGGGTATGTTTCACATCGCCCAGGACATCCAGATCCAGGGCAAAAGTATTGCCCAGCATGGCCGGGTCCTGGCCAATGCCGATGACCGTCTCGGCATTGGTGAATTTGTCGTCCTCCAGGCTGGCGCGGGTATTCTGGCGGTAGCCGACGCAGCAGACCACGTCGTACTCCTTGTCTGACATGGCATCCAGCATGCCCACATAGTTCGGGTGCTTGAGGGGGAAGCCGCCGTAATCGAAAAAGGCCACGGCCACGGGCAGGGAATAGTTTTCCGCCAACTCCAGCATCTCGTTCTGGGCGCCGGCGGCGCGGATGTCGGAACCGGCGACGATCAGCGGATTGTCGGCATTCAGCAGCGCGTCGTGGATTTTCTCCAACGTGGCGCCGTTGGGCGTCTGGGCCATCTCCAGCGCCTGGGCGGCCTGGATCGTACCCTCGACCCCGGTGGCATCCAGGGCCGGTGAGGAAAAGGCCAGATAGACCGGCCCCGTGGGCATGGTCAACGCTTCCTTGAAGGCCCGGCGCGTGGCCATGGGAATACCCTGGGCATCGTTGACCTCCCAGCGGTTCTTGGTGATATCCTCGACCGTGCCCATTTGCGAAAACCCGCCCGAGGCGCCCAGGGTGTTGTGATCGCCAAAGGAGCCGTTGTCGCGATAGGCGGCCGTGACCACCATGGGCGAGCCGTCGAAATAGGCGTTCTGCAGCTGCCCCGAACCCTGGCGGGTGCCGGCGGCCAGATGCACGTTGACGAAGGCGGCTTTTTTCGAGGCCTTGGCATAGCCATCGGCGGCGGAGAGGACCAGGGATTCCGCCAACAACAAAATCGGCTGCACCCCCGGCACGGTCAGAAAGGCGTCAAAAAATCCGGCCTCGGCGCTGCCCGTGTTGGTAAAGGCGTATTCCACCTCTTGCGCCACCAATTGATGCATCAATAATTCACCACCGGTGCCGACAACTTTTTTCTTGCTCATGATCGTATCCCCAAAGTTTTTCTATTGCCCGTCCTGCAGGCGTTTGACGAAGTTTACCAAATAAGTTTGCCGGGCCCGTTTCAAGCGCTCGGCGGTCAGGATGGCGCGCACCTGCTCAAGGGCGTCCTCCACATCGTGATTGACGATAATGTAGTCGTAATCGGACCAGCGGCTAATCTCGCCGGAAGCCTCCGACATGCGCCGGGCGACGACCTCGTCGCTGTCCTGGGCGCGGCTTTTCAGGCGTTGCTCCAGCTCCTTGGTGGAGGGGGGCAGAATAAATATGCTGGCCAGATCCGCGTCCTTGGCCTGCTTCAGTTGCTGGGCCCCTTGCCAATCAATATCAAACAGGACGTCGCGGCCGGCGGCCAGGGCGGCCTCCACCGGATCAACAGGCGTGCCGTAATAGTGATCGAATACCTTGGCATGTTCCAGCAGCTGGCGACGGTTGACCATCAGGTCAAACGTCGTCCGGTCAACGAATTCATAATCAACACCCGCCTGCTCACCGGGTCGTTTCGGGCGCGTGGTGACGGAGACGGACATGATCAGATCGGGATCTTCGGCCAAAAGCAGTCGAGACAGGGTGGTCTTGCCCGCGCCCGAAGGCGAGGATAACACCAGCATCAAGCCGCGGCGGGAGACTTCGCCATCCAAGGTGATCGGTTCGGAGGTTTGGCTATTCAATATTCTGTGCCTGCTCACGGAATTGATCGATCACTGTTTTCAATTCAATGCCGATCTTTGTCAACGCCGCATCCTGGGATTTGGAACAAAGGGTATTGGCCTCGCGATTGAATTCCTGAGCCAGAAAGTCCAGCCGACGGCCAATGGCGCCATCATCGGCCAGTAATTCCCGGGCGGCCTCCACATGGGCGGACAGGCGGTCCAGCTCTTCGCGCACATCGGCCTTGGTGGCTAAAAGCGCCGCCTCCTGCAACAGGCGGTCTTCCGACAGGCCGGCGGCATCTTCCAAAATAGCGGCCACCTGCTGTTGCAACCGCGCCTTCAGGGCGGCCGGTTGCAGGGCGGCCAATTCACCGGCGCTTTGGGTCAGCGTGGCAATGGCATCGACCTGGCCGTCAATGATGCCGCCCAGACGGGCACCTTCGGCGCCGCGATCCTGGGCCAGCAGCTTCAGGGTTTCCTCCAATGTTAGCAGAACGCCGGCTTCCAGCGCCTGGCGGTCATCTTCGCTGTCTTCCCGGTCCACGGTTTCAACCACGCCGCGCAGGGCCAGCAGGCCCTCGACACTGGGCGGCGGGGCGTCGATACGTTTGGCCAGATCGCCGGCCACCGCCAGCATGGTCTCCAACACATCGTCGTTGATTCGCACCTCGGCCGTGGCGCCGGCCCGGTTCAGATTCAGGCTCATGGATATATTGCCGCGATGAAAGCGTTTGGTAGCCGCCGCCCGGGCGGCCGCCTCCAGGCCATCCAAACCGCCTTGCAGACGGCAGCGCAGATCAAGGCCCCGGCTGTTGACGCTTTTCAGCTCCCACGTCCAACTATCGTCTCCGACACCGCCCGACGCCCGGGCGAAACCGGTCATGGATGATACAGACACTGCCCCACATCCTTCTTCTCGTACTACGAACAGGTCATGACTATACAAGACTTCCGCGCCGATGATTAGGGGTCCGTGCAATCTATGTCGATGACGAGCGAACCCGATCTAGTCGTCGAGACTGCGGGCTTCATCCACCAGCATGATGGGAATGCCTTCACGGATGGGATAAGCCAGGCGGGCCTGGGGGCTGATCAGCTCCTGCGCCGCGCGGTCGTATTCCAGCGGCCCCTTGGTCAGGGGGCAGACCAATATTTCCAGCAACTTCGGATCGACACTATCCGCTTGCCCTTGCGCAGCGTCGGTCTTTGGGCTGTCATCGCTCATGTTGGGCCTGCCCTTCCGTCATTCATCTTGCCGTCAATGGATCTTATGATCATCGCCGTCCTGGTCGTCGCTGCCGCCGCTGGCGCGGTGCAGCAGGGCCATTTCGACCAGCGCGGTCATGATCCGGCTACGCTCGAATAAATCGTGGGCTTCCAGCAAAGCCTGTTTTTCCGATGGTCCGAAGGGGCAGATCATCGCCAGCGAGGTGATCAGCGGCCCGGTTTCGGCCTTGGCGATGGCGTCCCATTCCGCCGGGATCTGGGCCAGTTCCAGATAGGCGCGCAAGGCGGTCAGCAGGCGGTTGCGGTCAACGCCGGTGGCTTCATCATCGGCCCAGCGGTCAGCTGCAAAACGGTCCCAATCGGCCACCACCTGGCGGTATCTGGTGGTAACGGGCAATTCCTCGATAATGGCGAAGCGCGACAGCCCGGTCAGGGTAATCTCGAACCGGTTGTCCTTGGTCTCCTCGAACGCGGTGATACGCCCCGCCCCGCCAATGTCATAGACTTGCGGTTTGTCGTCGCCCTCGCCCCTGGGTAAAGGTTGCACCATGCCGACAATGCGGTTTCCCGCCATGGCATCGCGCACCATATCCAGATAGCGCGGCTCGAATATATTCAACGGCAGCTTGGCGCCGGGCAGTAACAGCACGCCGGCCAGGGGAAAAATAGGTATCCGCGCGGGCAGGGCATCTTCTGTCGCCTGATCCTCTGTCATGTCCGAAGGATCCCGGTGGCCTAGGAAAACAAAATGGAACTGAGACGCCGCCGGGCCGAGACGGTCAATTCATCCATCTGACCAAACGCTTCAAACAGGGTCAAAAGCTGCTTGCGCGCCGCTTCATCGTTCCAAGCGCGGTCCCGGCGGATCAATTCCAGCAATTCATCCACCGCCTCTTCCCGGTTCCCGGCCGCCAACAGGGCTTTCGATAATTCCATCCGGGCCTCGTGGTCGTTGCCGTCCGTTTCCAGCCGGGTCCTAAATTCCGTCATTTCGCCCGCGTCGCCGGCGCCCGCGGATTGGTCCGCCAGATCCAGGGCGGCCCGGGCCGATTGCACCGCCGGATCGGTGGCCAATTTGCCTTCCAGACCGTCCAGCATGGCGCGGGCATCTTCCAGATCGCCGCTTTCGATTAGGCAAAGGCACAGACCGGCGACGGCGGCGGCATTTTCCCCGTCCGCCCGCAGGATCTGGCCGAAAATATCGGCGGCGGTGTTGGTGTCGCCCGCCGCCAGGGCCGCGTTGCCCTGCTCCACGGCTTTTTCGATGGGCGAGGGGCCTGCATCACCGGTCAGGCGCTGGATGAAGGCGTTGATCTGGCTTTCCGGTTGTGCCCCGACAAAACCGTCCACCGGTTGGCCGTCCTTGAATGCGAACACCGCCGGGATCGACTGTACCCGCAATTGTTGCGCCAATTGCTGGTTCTCATCCACGTTGATCTTAACCAGCTTGACCTGGCCGCCGGACGACTTGACCGCCTTTTCGATGGTCGGGCCCAAGGTCTTGCAAGGGCCGCACCACGGCGCCCAGAAGTCGACGATAACGGGAACCTCCCGGCTTGCCTCGATCACATCGGCGGCGAAGCTGGCCGTGTCGCCATCCTTGACGGCGTCCGCCGGTGCGGACATTTCTCCAATTATCGGTTCCATTCAACCTTATCCTTTTCGCTGGCGCAGGCGCATACAATGACAGCCAGGGCCCGGCGTCAAGCGCTTCGGCGGAAAAATAGAGTTAGAGCGTTATGGTTTGGGGTTGGTGCCCGCAGGCGGTGACGAAGCGCAGCAGATCAGGGGCGGAAATCGTCGTGGTCATGGTGTTGACCAGGGGATGAAAGTTGACCTGTTCATGGGCCAGCATGGCGCCGTCCAGGACCACTTTGACCCGGCATTCGGGATCATTGATCAGCGCGAATGCGGTCACCGCGCCGGGCATGACGCCGAGGAATTCCGCCAGCCGGTCGGCCGAGCCGAAACTTAGCCGCCCGGCGCCGATCCGCCCCGCCAGCTGTTTCAGATCAATTTCCTTGTCTTCCAGGGTGCAGACCAGCCAGTTTTGCTTTTTCTTGTCGCGCAAAAACAAATTCTTGTTGTGGGCGCCGGGGATTTGCCCCCGGATCGCCTGGCTTTCCTCGACCGTGTGCAGGGCCGGATGGTGGGTGGTTTGGTGTTTTATTTCCAGCTCATCCAGGCGCTGAAAGAGGTCTTCGGGGCGGGCGGGCATGCTTTCGATCCTTCCGATGATTGCCTCACCATCATAGGCCCTTGCAAGATTGGTGAAATGGCGTATATATCCGGCTGCCCGGAAATGACCGGGCCTATCCCGGCGCGGGCGTAGCTCAGGGGTAGAGCGCAACCTTGCCAAGGTTGAAGTCGTGAGTTCGAATCTCATCGCCCGCTCCAATTTTCTCCCTGTTTTCAGTCCGTGTTTTCAATCCGTGTCTTCAGTCCGTGAAATTGATGATGCTGCCTTCCATGTGACATTTCACGATCCGGCCTTCGTTATGGCGCCATCCCTGGCCTATTCCCACCAGATTATCGTCGTGCCAGCCGCCATGGCATTCGTCGCCATCGGCGAACAAAAAAGTGCCCTGGCCATGCCGGTTGTCGTCCGCCCACTGACCCTGATACCCATTGCCGTTGGGGTACCAAATCTGACCGTCGCCGTGCAGTTTTCCGTTATTCCAGTCGCCCCGGTATCTGCCCCCGTTGGCCCATAGATAGGCGCCGCGGCCGTGCAATTGTCCGGCCCGCATGGTGCCCTTGTAACGCTCTTCCTTAGGTTCGCCATCCGTCAAATACCGCCATATCAAACGGCCTTCCCCTTCGGCCTTGCCGTGCACGCATTGACCGCTCCAACGCGCCGTCTCGTTTGCTTGCGGGCTAGCATTCCAGACCAGGCAAGGCGGGGAGTTCTCCGGTTGTTGCCAGCGCCCCTTGGCCCAGGCATCTGCCGCCACCAAGCCCCACGGCAGCAGAAAAGCGGTGGCTATGGCGAAAACTTTCAACATATTGGGACCATATCGTCCTGTTTTCGCTTTTGACGCCGGCACGCAATCAGGAACCAAACCAGTTGCGCCGGCGCGAAGAGCATCATGAACATCGCCTGCCCCTCTAAAAGCTGTGGCAAGGCGTATGAAATTTCTTCCCGATTTGGCAATGGCGCATCCACCGAGGCGAACACAAGGCCCAGAATAAGAGCCAGAACGATCATGGGCGCGATGATCAGGGATGCCCCGTGCCCTACGGCCAGCCTGACATAACCGCTACACCAACCCTGCAACAGCCGGACAAACAGCACACCCAATACGCCTGTAAGGACGAACCCGATTGCAAAGATGATGGACATGCCGATTACGAACCCACCAGCAAAATCGTCCATATCTCGCCTCCCTTCAGACCCGCAGGCTACCACCAAGTGGTGCGAACCAAACAGAAGAGTCCTTCAGTTTGGTGTCTTGCGCACCACTATTCTGTAGAGTCTAGTGGTCTTTCGATCCTCACGGATGGGTGCCATCCGTGAGGATCGGACCGCTAGCCAGCGGCCAGGGCCATGGCGGTCCGACGGTGGCCGCGAAAGCTGTGCACTATCGAAATTGCGGGCGGCGGCATCACCCTTTCTTAACCAATTCGGGCCAATCTTGTATTTCACCCATTTGGCGGTAATTTCGAGCCGGGCGAGGGCATGTCGGCACAGTCGAGCAAACTAGAAAATCTGATTGAGGTCGCCCAAGAGGCCTCCTCGGACAAGCGGCGCGAGCTGCTGGAAGGGGTCACCGACCTTTTTCTGGATCCGGGTCAGGGACTGAATGACGGCGAACAGCATATCGCCGCCGAGATCCTGGGTCGGGTCGCGACCGAGGTCGAGCGCGAGGTGCGCGCGCGGCTGAGTTATCGCCTCGCGGATCTGGACAATGCGCCGGTCGATCTGATCCGGCAACTGGCCAACGACGAGATCCAGGTCGCCCGTCCACTGTTGGAACGCAGCGGCGCCTTGAGCGAGCGGGACCTGATCGACATCATCAATAGTCATGGCGCGGAACATCAACTCTCGGTCAGCCAGCGGTCCGAAGTTAGTATCGGTGTGGCCGAGGCACTGGTGGCCCAGGGTGATGACGAGGTGATGCTGTCACTGGTCAAGAACGAGGGCGCAATAATCTCCCGCGACGCCATGGCGACCATCGTGGATCGATCGGAATCCGCCGAGACATTGTGCGAGCCGCTGTTGAAGCGCACGGATCTGCCACCCGATTTGATGCACAATATGTTCTGGTGGGTCAGCGCCGAATTGAAAAAACATATTCTGACCGAGGCCCATGTGGACGAGTCCCTGGTCGATGAAATGCTGGCCGAGGCCCAGCGCGGCATGGTGGCCGAGGCGGAAGAGGAAGAGGACAAGCTGAACCGGGTTGAGCGGACGGTCCGCCGCCGCATGCGCCTGGGCCAGTTAAACCAGGATGCGCTGGTGCAATATCTCCGCCGCGGCCAGGTCGACGAGTTCATCGCCGCTCTGGGTTATTTGACCGAGGTTGATCAACAAACCGCCCGGCGCATCGTCTACACCACTGGCCACGAGGCCGTGGCCGTGGCCTGTCGGGCCAAGGGCTTTGATCTGTCCACCTTCTCGACCATCGTGCTGCTGCTTGACGGCGCCGCCGAGAATGATTCGAATTTGGGCCTGCAGAAACAACTGCGCCGCCCCGAGGAAGTTGCCGAATTGCTGGAATTGTATAAACAGGTTCCGATCGAAACCGCCAAGCGCGCCATGCGTTTCTGGGCCATTCGTCAGCAATCGTTGAACGAAGAAAGTCACCTCCGCTAAAACCTTTAAGATAGAGCAACTTATTCGCAGTCAATTGAATCCAATTGACTGCAGGTTGCTCTAGGCGGCTTGATCCGGGCAAACATCGCCCTATGGTGACCCTCTGCGGTTGAGCGGAGAGCAAGGCCATGGCGGACGAAATAGCAAATCAAACGAAAGACCAATGGTTTCGCGAGACCCTGCATCCCGAATTGCAGGCCGGCGTCCGCATGGACCGCATCATCCATCAGGGCCGCACGCCGTTTCAATCCGTGTTGATTTTCGACAATGAGCTGTTGGGGCGGGTTCTGGTTCTGGACGATGTGATACAGACCACCGAGCGGGACGAATTCTTCTATCACGAGATGCTGGCCCATGTGCCCTTGCTGGCATTGGAGCAGCCACGGGAGATCCTGATCATCGGGGGCGGCGACGGCGGCTGTCTGGAAGAGGTGCTGAAACACCCCGTGGACCGGGTCACGATGATCGAGTTGGACCGCGAGGTGGTTGAGCTGTCACGGCGCCATTTGGATATGATCTGCGGCGATGCCTTCGACGATCCGCGTACCGAACTACGGATCGAGGATGGCGCCAGGTTCCTGGCAGAAACGACCCGCGTATTCGATGTGATCATCATCGATTCCACGGATCCGATCGGCCCGGGCGCGGTTTTGTTCAGCCCCGCGTTCTATGGCAATTGCCGCCGCTGCCTCACACCAACGGGCATTCTGGTGACCCAGAACGGCGTACCTTTCATTCAGGGGGAAGAGCTCTCCGCATCGGCACGGTCCTTCGCTGAGTTGTTCAGGCATCCGCGCTTCTATTTCGCCGCCGTGCCCATGTATATGGGCGGCGCCATGGCCTTTGGCTGCGCCAGCCAGCAGACCGACGCGGGCGCCGTGAATGAGGCGGATCTGGCGGCCCGGTTGAAACAACGGCGCCTGGATTTGCGTTATTACAGCCCGGCCGTTCATCTTGGCGCGTTCGCCATGCCGCCCTATTTGCAAGATCTCATCGCCTGATCGCGGGTCGTCGAATGGATCACCCTCAACGCAACCAATACCGACGCCCTTCTCGTGGCAAACAAGGCTGCCAATCCGCCAATAGACGCCGTATTGATAACCATAAAGCGTGCTGGTCTCGGTCGTGGTCGCGGTTTATGCCAATGTACGTTCCGCCGGCATCGTGACGCGGACCGTGGTGCCTTCGCCAAAGGTGCTTTCCAGGGTCAATGTACCGCCATGCAATTCGGTGAAACGCTTGGCCAGGGGGAGGCCCAGCCCGGTTCCATCGTGGCTTAGATCTGGCCTTGTTCGCACTTGCCCGAACGGCTCAAGCACTCTGACCAAATCGCCCTCGCGGATGCCGCAGCCATTGTCGGTGATGGTGAACGCGACGGCGCGTTCCGGCGTCATGGTGACATCGATGCCGATCTTGCCGCCCGGGTCGGTGAATTTCACCGCATTGGTCAGCAAATTCAACACGGTCTGGCGAAGCAGCCGGGTATCGGCCGTGATATTACTGATGCCCGGAGCCAAATTCGTGGTGAAATGAAGATCCTTTTCGACCACGGAGTCCCGCACCAGGATCGCGCAGCTTTCGATCAAATCGCGGACGACAACGATATCGTCGTCCAACGTCATCTCGCCGGCCTCGACCTTGGACACGTCAAGAATATCGGTGATCAGGGACAACAGATGCTGGCCGGCCGTATTGATATCGCCGGCATATTCCTTGTATTTCGGATGACCAACCGCACCGAAAGTTTCATTCACCCAGATCTGGGAAAATCCCATGATGGCGTTCAGGGGCGTCCGCAACTCATGGCTCATATGAGCCAGGAATTCGGATTTGGCCCGACTGGCGCTTTCCGCCATCTCCATGGCCTGGACCAGATCGTGGGTACGTTCTTGCACCCGCTGTTCCAGATCCGTCTTGGTTTGCTCGATCTGTTCCGTGCGTTCGGCAACTCTGTTTTCCAGGCCTTTATTCAGACGATGCAGCCGCTCCTGCGCCGCCGTCCGTAGGTGGAATTGCTCGTTATAGGCTTGTATCAACTCACCCAGTTCATCGTCTTCATGGGATTTGGGTAGCTTTACCGAAGCATGATGTATCTTGATATCCGCGGCGACCATTTTCAGAGGCCGGGTCAGCATGAAATGAAATAGCACGCCCAAGATGCCGGCCAGCAGCAAATTGCGCAGCACACCCGACAGCAGGATCAGGCCCGAACGTTCGAAAAATGTTTCGGCAATAATGAATGTGTCGATGGTGATGTTCAGGCTGCCCACATCATATTGGCTCTCGCGTACCCGCAACGGCAGGCTGAAAGTCTTGGCGGGGCCGAAAAAATATTCCGCCAACGGTTTCATCCGGCCCCGTTTTTCAGGCCGCTGCCGCCGTGCCATCGTGTCATTGTGGTTGTCGATAATTTCCGCCCGGAAAACCGCCCGGTATTCGAACAGGCCATCGACGACCTTTTGCGCCAGAATTTCGTCAAGGCCGAAAGCCGCCTGCACGGCGGAATCGTCGGCAACGCGCAAAATCCGTTGAAAGGTTGTTTCGGTGCGCTCCCGCTCGTTGCGCAGATCGGCATGGATCTGAAAGATGCTGAAAACAACGCCAAGGGAAAACGCCACCAACACGGCGACCCGGGCCTGGCGAAAGGACAGGCTTTGCGACAGACGTTTCAGGTGCGTCCTTTTTTCCACCCGTTGGCCATCGAAACCACTTTCACCGGCATCCATGCCGGATCACTCGGTATGCCGGGGTGCGTAGTGGGCCATGATCTGATCGAAGGCGCCTTCGGCCCGCAATTGGACCGCCGCCTCTCGCAGCCGTTCAATATGGGCCGGATTTGTATCCTTACGGCATTGCAGCCAGAGCGGTGATTTCAGAAATATGAACGGCTTGCCCATGTCGGATGTAGAGACGCCGGCGACGCTCAGGCTGTGGTAGACGGCAATTTCAGAACCGGCCATCGCGTCAACCCGGCCGGCTTTCAGGATCGCGGCGCTTTGATTGTAACCATTGGTCAGCAAGCGATTGATGTTTGGATTGGTCATGATCGGCGTGCCAGCATAGCTGCCGCGGGGAGCGGCAATTGTCAGCCCGAACAAATCTTCGAGCCGGGTGATGGACAAGCCTTTCCTGGGCACAACGATGGAATCCAGGTTGGGAATAATTTCCGCGACCTGGATCAGGTCCCGCTTCGTCCAGGGGACCGGCAGGAATGTGGCGCAGGTCACGCCGCCCTTTACCAACTCCTTATTTATCCGTTTAAGAGGCATCACGCGGTCGGTGTAGGTCAGGCTCGCCCGTTCGGCAACCGCGCTGTTCATGTCACGCAGCATGCCGCGGCGCGGATTCTTATCGTCGTAAAATCCATAGGGCGGCAGATCAAAGGTGCCGAAGCAGATCTGAGCGGATTGCGACGCCGCCTGTGAAGCAACGGGCGCACACATCAATGACAAGGCAAAAAGCAGCCGGTATGGCCATTTTCCCGTCGTGAAGATGAATGTTTCCAACATTTAATTTGGCCCATTTCGATCAGCCGAAATTCTATCCAAACGCCAAATCGATTGGAACCTCAATTACTGCCATCATTACGGGTGCCGCTTGTCAGGCGGCCAGCTGGACCGCAAGCTGCCCGGCCAGCGCCGCATTGGCGATGGCCAGCGCACCGTTCAGACGCAGGGTTTGATCTTGGGACGCCTGGCGCATATGTGACAGCACGAAGGGCGTCAATGGGGCGCCCGAAATCCCCGCCGCGGCGGCGGCGGCGTTCGCGCCTTGCACCAGGGTTTCCACCTCATCGGCGGCCATGGCCAGATCAGCGGGCGGGGGATTACAAACCAGTGCGCCGCCGGCGTTGGGCAATGACCAATGTTTGCGCAAGGCGTCCGCCAGCTGATCCAGATCATCAAAGCGGTAGGTCACCGACAGATCACTTTCGGCGGTGTAAAAGGCCGGGAACCGATCGCAGCCAAAGCCGAGCACCGGCACGCCCAAGGCTTCAAGCGTTTCCAGGGTCGTGGGTAAATCCAACAGCGACTTCGCGCCGCTGCTGACCACCGCCACCGCCGCCCGGGACATGGCCAGCAGATCGGCGGATATGTCGACCCGGGCAGGCGCGGCGTTGCCTGCCGGAATTCTGTGCACACCGCCGATACCGCCCGTACCGAACACGGCGATCTTGGCGGCGGCGGCAAGTTGGACCGTGGCCGAGACGGTGGTGGCGCCCGTCAGCCCCAGCGCCATCGCGGGCCCCAGATCGCGGCCGCCGCATTTGCGCACATCGGGAGCGGCGGCCAGGCGGGCCATTTCATCTGCCGTCAAACCAATCCGCAAGCGGCCGTCAAGCAACGCCGTCATGGCGGGCACCGCGCCCTGTTCGCGGACCGCATCCTGCATGGCCTGGCCGACGATGATGTTATCGGGCGCCGGCAGACCCTGGGCGACGATGCTGCTTTCCAATGCCACCACGGCCCGGTTTTCCGCCAGGGCATCGGCCACTTCGGCCGTCAGCAGCAAATTTTCATTCATTGATTTACTCCGGAATTCGGACGGGACGTTTGCGCCGGTCTGCATGATGCCCTGGCGCAACCGGCGTTCATCGGTACGCCGACAGGTTGCGCCAAATCTTCAAATTAGATCAAGCTATTGGCCGAAAACGATTCCGTTTTCCGGCCTTTTGATCTAGTCATGTCACCGTGAGCACCATCGAGCCAGAAAAAACAGAAGCCGCACCGGCCACCACCATGGCACGGGCCATGTTTCTTGTCTTCATGCCATTCGCCGGCGGCTATTTCTTCTCCTACTTTTTCCGTAGCGTCAATGCGGTGGTGGCGCCCTATCTGCGTCAGGATATCGGTTTGGGTCCGGCGGACCTGGGCCTGATGAGCGCGGCTTATTTCCTGACCTTCGCCGCCTTTCAGATCCCATTGGGCTTGTTACTGGACCGTTATGGGCCGCGGCGCGTGCAGGGCACGTTGTACTGCGTCGCCGCCCTGGGCGCCCTGTTGTTCTCCATGGCGGAAAACGTCAGCACTTTGATACTGGCTCGGGCCTTGATCGGCTTCGGCGTTTCAGGCGGTCTCATGGCGGCATTGAAGGCCATCGTGATGTGGTTCCCCTTGAACCGCATCGCCTTGGTTAACGGTTGGTATCTGGCCTGCGGCGGCCTGGGCGTGCTGGGCGCGACCGGTCCGGTGGAGGTGGCCATGCAGAGCATGGATTGGCGGCAGATGTTCATGGCCCTGGCCGCCATTACCCTGGTCGCCGGCGTGCTGATCCTGCTGGTGGTGCCCGAGCGGCCCGACAGTGCCGCCACGGGCACCCTGGGCGAGCAGGTCAGGGAAATCGGCCAGATTTTCCGCGATCCCTATTTCTGGCGCATCACGCCGTTGATGTTCACCTGTTCGGCCGCTTACATGGCCATTCAGGGGCTGTGGGCGGGGCTCTGGTTGACGGAGGTGGATGGTTTCTCCCAGGCCGATACGGCCAGTCATTTGACCATCATGGCCATCGGCATGATCGTCGGTGTCATGGGCAGCGGTGTCTTTGCCGCCCTGTTGATGCGCATGGGCTTCGACATGGTCGCGGTCTGCGGCTTTTCCGCCGCCTTTTCGATTTCCGGCATGTTGCTGCTGATCTCCGACATTCTGCCGTCGAGTTACGTGTTATGGGGCTTTGTCGGACTTGTGGTCATCCTCACGGCCCTGGTCTTTGCGGCGCTGACCCAACATTTTCCCCTGGAGCAGGCGGCCCGCGCGAACACCGCGGCCAATGTTCTGGTCTTTGGCATGGCCTTTACCTACCAATGGGGCATCGGCTGGGTGATCGAGATGTGGCCGGCCATGGCGAACGGCAGCTATCCACGGATCGCCTATATCTGGGCCTTCATCGGTGTGACGGCGACCCAGGTCCTGGCCTTCATCTGGTATGCCTGGCCACGGCGAAGATAACCGCGCGCCTCTACCAGCCCGGCGGATGCATTTGGTGCCAGTCCGTGGCGCGCTCGAATGCCGCGCCGGCTTGCACCAAAAGCGGTTCCGCCAGGGCATGGCCGACGAACTGCACGGATAGGGGCAGGCCGTCATTCGACAGACCGCAGGGCAGATTGATGGTCGGCACGCCGGCGAAATCCATGGGTACGGTATAGCGGGTCTGCCACGGGTCCCGGTCGTCCGGTATGGGGCCATACGAGATTTCGGGCGAAACCGCGTGCGCCGCGCGCGGCGTGGCGGGGCAGGCCAGCAGATCGACATCCGCCATGGTCTGGCGCAGGCCACCAACGCAGGCGGCGCGCAGGTTATTGGCCTCGGCATAGTCTGCGGCGGAAAAGCCATGTCCCCGGGCCAGCCATTCCCGGAACCAGGGGCCGTATTCATCGGCCCGGCTGGGATAGGTATCCTGGTGTGCATCGGCCGCTTCCGCCGTACACAGAACGATCCAGGCGGGCAGATATTCGGCCAGCCGCTCCGGCATGGAGACGGGGATAATCTCGGCCCCCAGGCCCGCCATGACCTCCACCGCCGCCGACACAGCCGCCGCGTGATCCGAGGTCAGGTCATCGCTGCCATAGCGTTCGTCCCAGCCGATCCGCAGACCCTTAGCGCCCGTTTCCAGCCCGGACAGCATGCCGGGCACCGGCGCCGTCAGCGAAGTGGGATCATTGGCATCCCGGCCGGCGATGGCCTGCAGAACAATCCCGGCATCGGCGCTACAGCGGGTCAAAGGCCCCACATGATCAAGAGATTGCGCAAGATCAAGCACGCCGTGACGGCTGACCCGGCCCCAGGTCGGCTTCAAGCCCACCGTGCCGCAGGCCGCCGCCGGATGGCGGATAGACCCCCCCGTATCGCTGCCCAGCGTGGCGAAGGCCAGTCCGGCTGCCGTCGCCGCGCCCGAGCCGGATGAGGAAGCGCCCGCCCAATGGCTTTCCTTCCAGGGGTTTTCCGGTACGTCGAAGGCGGGGTTGTAGCCGGCCATGGCGCCTTCCGTCAGATTAAGCTTACCCAACATAACAGCCCCGGCGTCACGGAACCGCGCCACCACGGTGGCATCATAGTCGGGCACATGGTTGGCCAGCACCGCCAGCCCGCCCATGGTGCGGACGCCGGTGGTAAAACACAAATCTTTCACGGCGATGGGAATGCCATGCAAATGACCGCGATAACGGCCCTGGTTGATCTCCGCCTCCGCCGCCCGCGCCTCGGCCATGGCGGCCTCCGCCATCACCGTGGCGTATGACTTCAACCTACCATCGATGGCCTCGATCCGGGCCAGCATGGCTTCCGTCAAGGCAACCGGCGACAGCGCGCCGCTCTTGATCTCGGTCGCGAGTTCCAAAATCGTTTTGTAATGAAGATCGTCGCCCATGCTTTCAACTCCCAAAACCAGCGTAATCAGCAGAATAAAATATGATGTTCAAGGTTAATTCCCGAACAGCTCACTCACCCATCGTCGGTCCGTCGCCCTTGACCCTGGTCTGGCGCATATAGCGGCGATTGCGGTCGGCGTCGTAGCCGGCGCCGCGATGGAGCAGGCAGCGGTTGTCCCAGATCACCAGATCCTCCGGCTGCCAGGCGTGGGCGTAGGCATGTTCGGGTTGCGTGGCGCGATCCTGCAGATCATCCAGCAGGGCGCGGGCCGGCGCATCGTCCCAGCCCTGGATCGTCCTGGCGTGGGAGCCGAGATAATAGTTTTTCGCGCCCGTGGCGGGATTGCTGCGCACCAGTTTCTGCGGCACCGGGGGCAGCGAGGCGGCCAGCGAGGGACTGACCGCGTCGGGCGCCACCTTGGAGCGGGAGAAGACATAGTCGTGGATCGCCACCAAGGGGTCGATGCGGTCTTGCGTCTCTTCATCCAGACGTCCGTGGGCGGCGCGCAGGCTAACGAATTCGGTGGCGCCGCCCGTCTCGGGCACTTCATAGGCGCACATGATGGAAAGGCGCGCGGGCACGGCCCGGAACGAGCTGTCGGAATGCCACATGTTGTTGCCGGTCAGGAATTTGGTTTTCCTGTGATCGTTGCCCAGCTTGGAGCCGTCCTGCTGTACATTGCCGATGGTGCCGAAATAGGTGACCGTGCCCGTTTCGCCCAAGGCGACGTGGCTTTCCTCCGGCTCGCCCAATAGTTTGGTGAAGGCCATCTGCCGGTCATCGTCGAACGGCTGGTTGGGGAACAGCACGAACGAATAGTCATCAATGGCCGCCTTGATCTCAACCACCGCCTCGCCGCTGATGGGCGCACGCATATCGATACCGGTGATGCGGGCACCGAAATCCTGGTGGATCGGCTCGATGTTCAGAACGGCCATGTTGTCTCTCCCACGCTTGGTATTTTTCTTTGCCCCCATCATAGGACGTCTTCATTGCTCCCACCAAGCAGGGGCATTAGGATGCGGCGAATTTTTCAGCCTGGGAGACTGCCATGGCCGATC
>JABIRL010000106.1 GCA_018667855.1 Rhodospirillaceae bacterium | reverse complement strand
TAACCGCTCTGGCGGCCGCCCGGCCAGGCGCCATGGCAGCGTTGTTGCAAGGCTTTGCAGAGATCGGATTGGAAGCCGGATACCGCTGGGGACTATTTACCGCCACTGCTCGCTTGCGCCGGATGGCTGGCCGGATCGGCATCAACCTGATTGAGCTGTCGGAGGCGAGACAAGACCGGGTCCCGGACCCGAAAAATTGGGGCAGTTATTACGATCAACAGCCCATGGTGTGCGCCGTCGAAGGCAGATCCGCACAGGGTCATTTGAACAGTGGTCTGCTGTCGATTTGCAGCCCCAGGAAAAGCGTGACGGCCCAATGAATTTCCTGCTGCAGGCATTGTCCAATTGGGCCATGGATAGCCCGAATACGATCGCTTTCACCACCGGCGGCGAGACCATTTCATATCGCCGACTGCGGCGCCGGGTCGGCGGGCTGGCCACCGAAACGGCGATGCTGCCGGAACGGGTCGGTCTGTTGGCACCAAACGGCATAGATTGGATCGTCGCGGACTTGGCAATGTGGGCGAATGGTAGGACGTTGGTGCCACTGCCCGAATTTTTTGCCGACGGCCAACTTGCTCATATTCTGTCCGATGGCGGTATCGATGCTGTGTTGACGACGGAAGAGCGCGCCGCCAGGGTCCAGGCCCTCGGCGCCCGGCCCGTGATAATCGGCGAAAGCGAATCCGAGATGCCTGATCCCAGTAGCGGTGACGGTGCCCGGATCATTTATACATCGGGCTCCACTGGCAATCCCAAAGGCGTGGTCCTCGGTCCGGCGCAGCTGCAAAATACCTGTGGGGGTCTATTGGCGGCGGCAAGGCCCAATAGTAGCGACCGGCATCTCTCCGTATTGCCGTTCTCGATGCTGCTAGAGAATATCTGCGGTATCTATTTACCCATCCTGGTCGGCGGTCAGGCCCATATCGCAGCCTCCATTCTGTCACTGCCGCCCGCCGAGATGGCCGTCGCCCTGGCCGAAACGGCGTTGAGTAGCAAGGCAACCACCACCGTCTTGGTGCCACAGCTGCTGACCGCCTGGGTGCTGATTGCCAGCGTTGGCCGCGTCGCGGTACCTGATAGTCTCCGTTTCGTCGCCGTCGGTGGCGCCGCCGTGCCCGACCCAATTGCCAAGCGGGCGCGGGAGCTGGGGATCCCTGCCTACGAAGGTTATGGTCTGTCTGAATGCTGCTCGGTCGTTGCGATCAACGTCCCTGATGCCGATCGTCAGGGCAGCGTCGGAAAGCCAATCAAGGGTCTGGATGTGAAGATCGCCGCCGATGGCGAAATCGTGGTGCGCGGTGCTCCAGTGATGCAGGGGTACCTTGGCGGCGAACGGCAGGTGGTGGAGCAGACCTGGCCCACTGGCGATCTCGGCCATCTAGACGAAGACGGCTATTTGTATGTTCAGGGCCGCAAGGACAATCTAATTGTCACAGCCAATGGCCGCAATGTCTCGCCGGAATGGCCCGAGACCATGTTGGCGGCCGATCCGCGCGTTGGCCGGGCGATCGTACTGCCGACCCTTGAAGGCGGGCTTGCGGCAATACTGGAACCTTCGATGTTGGGACAAGCCTGGTTCGAGGGCACCGATGCCGCCGCCTTGCAACAATTGACGACTGCGTTATGCGCCGAGGCACCGGATTACGCCCGGCCCTGGCGAACCCATGCAGTGGCCGCCGGCTACTTCGCCGACAATGACCTGCTTACCGCCAATAACCGCCCACGTCGTGGCGCAATTCGCGAACATTTCGAACCGCTTTTGACTGAGACCTTAGACAAGGGAAACACCCATGCCGTACTTTGACGATCTATTGCTGCAAACGCGCAAAGAGCGCGATGCTTTCATTGCCACCCCGGTAATCCAAAGGGCTCTTCGCGATGGCGTGGATCGTGCCATGTATCTCGATTTCCTGGGCCAAGCCTATCATCATGTTCGCCATACCTGCCGGCTCCTCTCATGCGCCATCGCCCAGTGCAGCGATGACGATCAGACCTACATCAACAGCTTGCTGCAATATATCGAAGAGGAAAAAGGCCACGAGGAATGGATCCTGGACGATATTCGTGATCTGGGCGGCGACAGCGAAGCGGTTCGCCACGGCCAGGGTGATCTGCCCTGCCGTTTGATGGTCGCTTATGTCTACTATGCCATCGGACACATAT
Source organism: Rhodospirillaceae bacterium (assembly GCA_018667855.1). Classification (GTDB taxonomy): domain Bacteria; phylum Pseudomonadota; class Alphaproteobacteria. The sequence continues at coordinate 2,100 of JABIRL010000106.1, read as the reverse complement.
CACCGTATGCTTTGTTAGGTATGGTGCACGTGCTGGAAGGAATGTCGGCGGCGTTGGCGTTGACGGCGGCATCAACCCTGAAACAATCGCTGGCTATCGAAGGTAACGCCGGTTTTAGCTATCTGTCCTCTCACGGCACCTTGGATCAGGAGCACGTGGCGTTCTTTCAGGACCTGGTCAACGACGTCGGAGATCCAGACGATCAACGTGCCATTATTGATATGGCCAAGGTGATCTATCAACTGTACGGCGATATCTTCACCGCCATCGAGCAAGCCCATGCAGGAGACCGCAATGCGGCTTGATGGCAAGGCAATGCTGATCACCGGCGCGGGCAGCGGCATTGGCCGGGCGCTGGCCGTGGCTTGCGCCAAGCAAGGGGCACGGCTGTTGCTGGTCGGGCGCCGGGTCGGGAAGTTGGAGGAAACCCGCGCCCTGCTGCCCTCGGCGGAATTAGGAACGATCCTGCGGGCCGATGTCACCCAAGGGCCCGACCGCCAGGCCATTCGGCAGACCATCACCGACAATTTCGGCCGGCTGGACGTCTTGGTCAACAATGCCGGCGTCCCTTGCGTCGGACCTTTGCGCGATACGGGAGATGACGAATTGCAGTGCCTGTTGGCAACCAATCTATTGGCGCCGATGGCCCTGACTCGAGATTTGTTGAATTTGCTGCGTGCCTCGGAGACACCCCGGATCGTCAATGTCGGTTCGGTCTTCGGCGATATAGGCCATCCTTTGTTCGCTGCCTATTCGGCCAGCAAATTCGGCCTGCGCGGCTTTTCAGATGCCGCGCGGCGGGAGCTGATGGCGGAAGGCATCGCCGTGACCTATGTCGCGCCGCGTGCCACCCACAGCGAAACGTCGCATCAATTTGATCATTTGATCGAGCCATTCTCAATGACGGTGGATAGCGCGGAAGTGGCTGCTGATCAGATCCTGTCCGCCATTCGGCGGGATGCCCGCAGCAGCTATGCGCGCGGAGCGGAGAGGTTTTTCGTTATTCTGCAACGGCTCGCGCCGCGCTTGATCGATCAAGCCCTTGGCCAAAAAGTACCGGCCCAACCACCCACCAGGGGGAGGGGGTTAGGCAGGCAATCTAGCTGACCGCCGGGCTGGGCGCCAATTTCGGGATCCCTGCGTCGCTCGTAATGTGGCCGTAATGTACCCCGGCGACCTCTTCCCAATCCAAGCGCGCCACGGAGGATGTCCAGGGTCTGGTCGAAGCCTCGCAGAAGATCGGCGAAGTGGTTGATCTGATCAATGACATCGCCTCGCAGACCAATCTGCTGGCCCTCAACGCCACCATCGAGGCGGCGCGAGCGGGCGATGCGGGCAAGGGCTTCTTGGCGCGCCGAGCCCGACGATTGACCTGCAGGCTGGCCGGGTCGATGACATGATTGATAATGCCGGCTTCAAGCAGAATACGGTGCAGCCAGAAACCGTCATAGCCGGCCTCATGACAACTCAGCACCTTCACCGGCCCGCTCATGGCTCGCTCGACCTTTGTCATGAACCGGCGGATCAAGGATTTTTCGTTTCACCAATTCAAGCGGCACTGCCAGGGCCATCAGGCACTCTCGTGCTGCAGCTGGGCGAGCATGAAGCCGGTACTCTGAGCGCGCTGCAACAGCTATACTCGCTCGAACATTTCCTTAACCTGGACCAACCGTAATCATCCGATGCATACTATTCATTCTCCAATACGGTCTTGTCGATTCCTTGGGGCGATTGTGGCGGCGTCGATTTCACTCGGGCTAGGGGTGTCAGGAGCCCTTTCGGACGAGTTAGGCCCCGATCCGATCGCCGCCACCGGATGGCAGTTTGAGTCGTTCATGACGGACCTGTACAGCGTGGACAATATTATTTTTAGTGGTGTTGGGGATGAGATTTTCGCGACACTTGAGTCGCAAAGTCAGGGCCGGATCGTTCGAATATCCAACGGCGAGAAAGTCACCTTAGTATCCAACTTGTACCGTCCGGATGGGCTGGCGTATGGATCGCCCTACCTCTACATCACGGAGGAAGTTGACGATGGTCGGGTTACGCAACTCGACCTCAGGAATCTCTCAAGAATGGTCCTGGCGAAACTCGGAGGTC
>JABIRL010000251.1 GCA_018667855.1 Rhodospirillaceae bacterium | reverse complement strand
TGACATTCTCGACCACGGTCTTTTCCGGATCCAGTTCCGGTTCCTGGGATAGCAATCCAACCGATGCGCCGTCGGCCAGCCGGGCTTCGCCGTTAAATTCGGTCTCGATCCCGGCCATGATCCGCAGCAGGGTGGATTTGCCCGACCCGTTGAGTCCCAACACGCCGATCTTGGCACCCGGCATGAAGGACAGATTGATATCCTTCAGCACTTCGCGCCCGCCCGTATAGGCCTTGGTGAGCTTGTGCATGGTGTAGACATACTGATAGGACGCCATGGGACATTTCCGATATTTGAAAGGGGTTTGAATTTGGGACGGAACTTACAGTCCGGGCCTTAAATTCTCAACCATCGAAAACCGCCGCCGGTCGACGGCGCGGGGTCGATGGTTTAGCGTTGTCTGGAATTCCAGCGATTACATCACCGGCCAGACCATCAATGTTGATTGCGGCCAGTCCAGGCATTGAAAAATAAGGAAATTCACCATGGCGGAGGCTTACGAGACCTTTCCTGGGTCGATTGTTCATGAGGAGATCATCGCCGCCAGAGCATCGTGGAGCCGCGTGATCGCCAAGGGCGATACGCTGCGCATTGTCGATCTGGAAGGCAAGCAGGCGGTCGATTTCCTGTGCTACAACGCCAAGGACCATGACGACCGCTACGCCGCCGCCGATACCATGAAGATCAATGAATCCGGCATTTTCCTGACCACCGGCACGGTGCTGTATAGCGTGGGCCTGAAACCGCTTTTCACGATTATGGACGATGTCTGCGGCAATCATGACACCATCGGCGGTTGCTGTTCAGCGGAACTCAACAGTTTCCGCTACGGGGTCCAACCCCAGCCCAATTGTCGGGACAATTTCATTACCGAACTGGTCCGTCATGGCATGACCAAAAAAGACATGACCGCCAATGTGAATTTCTTCATGTATGTGCCCGTCGCCGAAGACGGCGCCATGGATATGGGCCCCAGTATCTCGAAACCCGGGGATTATGTGGACCTTCGCGCTGAAACCGACGTGCTGGCGGTGATTTCCAACTGCCCGCAGATCAATAATCCGGTCAATGACTATAACCCGACCCCCGTCAAGGTCACCGTGTGGCGGGTGACGTCGCAATAGATTGATGACTATCGGATATATGAGAGGGGCTAGGCGGCATGATCACGCTGGAACAGGCAGAAAATATAATCAACGCGATTTTCAAACGGGGCAGGGAGCTCAATCTCCGACCGCTCAGTGTGGTGGTGGTTGAGCCCGGCGCCAAGGTCAAGCTTTTCAAAAAGGAAGACGGCTCGTCCGAACTGCGCTTCGAGATGGCCATGGGCAAGGCCTATGCGTCGCTGGCCATGGGCCGGTCATCCAGCCTGGTGCGGGTGCGGGCCGAACAGCGCCCCATGTTCATGGATTTCCTGATGCGCGCCTCCGACGGCCAGATTTTTCCGGAAGGCGGCGGCATGCTGATCCGGGGCGCGGACGGCGCGCTGATGGGCGCCGTGGGCGTGACCGGCGATACCCAGGAGATGGACGAGGAACTGGCCGCCCAGGGCATCCGCGCCGCCGGGCTCCTGACCGATGATGACGCAGCGGCCCTTGGGGTGGAGGTTCGGATTGAGAACTGATAGCGTGGAGGAAGTTACGGAGATTTGTTATGGGAGTTTCGGTCACGCCTCTATCCGATACGTTGGGCGCGGAAATCGGCGGCGTCGATTTATCGGATATCATCGACGATTCCATTATGGGCGAAATTGAGGACGCATTTTTTGACCATTCGGTCGTGCTGTTCCGCGATCAGGACCTGACGCCCGAACGGCATATCTCCTTCAGTCGGCGCTTCGGGCCGCTGGAAATTCATGTCAGCAAGCAGTATCTGCTGCCCGGCCATCAGGAAATTCTGGTGCTCAGCAATGAACGCAATTCGGATGGTAGCCGGGTCAGCATCGCCGATGGCGGCACCGGCTGGCATTCCGACCTTTCCTATATGGAACGTCCGGCCATGGGATCATTGCTCTATGCCGTCGATACGCCAGACGAGCCGGGCATC
>JABIRL010000250.1 GCA_018667855.1 Rhodospirillaceae bacterium | reverse complement strand
CGATGCCGCCCTCGAAGCCCGCCGCCCCACGCCCAATGACGTGAACGAGGTCATCTATACGTCCGGCACCACGGGCCAACCCAAGGGCGTCATGCATACCGCCAACAGCACCCTTGGCCATTTGAGCGCCTGGATCGAACACCATGGCCTGAACAGCGGCGACAAGGTTTTCATGGCCTCGCCCCTGGCGCATCAGACCGGCTTCCTCTACGCCATTTTGCAACCCATCATGCTGGGTGTTGAGGTCATCCTGCTGGATCGTTGGGATGCGCCCACGGGGGTGGAATTGATGCAGAAACACGGCTGCACCTTCACCATGGGGGCGACGCCGTTCCTCAGCGATATCGTGGAAATGCCCAATGTCGGGAATTTCGACCTATCCAAGCTGCACACCTTCGCCTCTGCCGGTGCGCCGATCCCCCCGGCCCTGGTGCAAAAGGCGGCGGCGAATTTCTCGTTCAAGGTGCTCTCCGGCTGGGGCATGACCGAATGCGCCTGCCCCACCATATGCAATCCAAAAGATCCGGATGAAAAGGTTTGGACCTCGGACGGCGCGCCGCTGCCCCATTCCGATGTAATGGTACAGCGGCCCGACGGCAGTGCCGCAGATCGTGGTGAAGAGGGCTTGTTGAAGGTGCGCGGCGCCTCCATGTTCGTGGGCTATCTGAAGAAGCCGGAATTGCACGGTACCGATGCAGATGGCTGGTTCGACACCGGCGATCAGGCCTTCATGCACCCGGACGGCTATATCCGCATCACCGGCCGGGCCAAGGACATCATCATCCGGGGCGGCGAAAACGTCCCCGTGGTGGAGGTGGAGGACGTCCTTTACCGCCACCCGGCCGTGGCCGAGGTTGCCGTGGTCGGTATTCCCGACGACCGTCTGGGCGAGCTGGGTTGCGCCTTCGTCACCTTGCAGCCGGGCAACAGCCTGTCCCTGGAAGAGGTGATCCGATATATGGGCGAAATTGGAACCGCCAAACAATATTGGCCCGAACATTTGGAAGTGGTGGACGAGATGCCGCGCACGCCCAGCGGCAAGATCCAGAAATTCAAACTGCGGGAAATGGCTCAAGCTTTCAGCCGGAACCCATCATGAGCGGGGATGAAGCGGCCCGGCAGCAGCGGGAGACGCGCGAAAACTGGGCCTTACGGGCGGGCCAATGGCAGGAACAGGCGGACCATCTGGCTAGGTTGGCCCATGGTCTGAACACACCCTTGGTGGCGGCGGCGGGCGTAGGGGCGGGCCATCATGTCCTGGATCTGGCCTCCGGCGTGGGGGAGCCGGCCTTGTCCATGTCGGAACTGGTGGGCCCTGACGGCAGTGTCACGGCCACGGATCTGGTGCCAGAAATGCTGGCGGGAGCGGAAAAACGGGCTGGCGAAAAGGGCCTGACCAATATGAAATTCCAGGTCACGCCCATGGAGGAATTGCCCTTCGACGACGAAAGTTTCGACGCGGTGACCTGCCGTATCGGCTTGATGTACACCCCGACGCCCGAACGTGCCGCGGCCCAGGCCTGCCGGGTCTTGCGCCCTGGTTGCCGGGCGGCGTTTCTGGTCTGGGGGCCCAAGGCCGACAACAGCCAATTTATTGTTGTCGACCGGGTGTTGAGCGAGGTCGCAGGCATCGACCCTCACGAAGGCGCCTTTACCCCGACACGCCTGGGTGACGACGGCGCCTTGAACAAGGTCCTGCAGGCCGGCGGCTTCAGCACCTGGGAGGAGCAGGCCCTGCGGTTCAGCCCCCGGGTTGATCTGGCCAGCAATTTCTGGCGTCCGCAACTGGCGCTGCGCATCGGCGACCGCCTGGCGACCATGGCAGACGATGAACGCCAACGGATCGATGGGGCCATGCGGGCGGCTTATGCGGATCTGGTCGACGGTGACCGTGTGCAGTTGCAGGTGCATGCCCGGATTGGTGTCGGAACAGTGTAATCAACAGTCTTTCCGAGGAACGTGGAGACATTCGTTTTTGCGATAACGTTCCGATCATATGAATTAGACGTCTTTGATATCTTTTCATTTGGTCAAATAATTTGGCCATAATCACGAAAATATGATAGCTTCGTGATCACGCTCGGTTTTGTGTGAACCGGGATGATCACGGCTGTGGCGATAGAGACTGATAACAGTCCAATGGCCCTGCCGGGATAAATCTGTATCCGGGGGGGTGCGCGTATGATTATTTTTCCAGCCATGCCGGTGCGGAATCCGTGTGTCAGTATCGCCTTCCATCGCGTGGTTTTCTCACCTGAAGAATGCAAGGGGATCATCGCCTCGACCGATGAAGCGGCTTGGCAGGAAGGCACGGTTGGCGGCCATGGCAAGCCCGGCGAATTTCTCGAGGTGCCGGAGGCGCGCAGTTGCCGGGAGCAGCAACTACCAATCGCCGCGAATGGCTATCCCTTGAACCGTATCGTCACCGAGCTGTGCCAGGCGAACTCCGATGGCTGGAAATTCGAGCTTTCCGGTCTGGTCGGTGATGACATGCCGTACGTCATGCGTTACGACGCCAATGGGCGCGGCCATAACGATTGGCATGTGGATTTGGGGCAAGCGGCCACGGCATCGCGGAAGCTGTCGTTTTTGCTGCAATTGTCTGAATCCGACAGCTATGAAGGCGGCGATCTAAGCTTTCACAACATGAATCTGGACAACAACGTGGTTCGGACAATCGGCACCATGACGGTCTTTCCAACATACTGGCTGCACCGTGTTTCTCCGGTCACCCAAGGTGTCCGCTACGCCGCGGTTGGCTGGGTGCATGGTCCGAGCTTTCGCTAGGAAGGCCGGGCTGTATTATTTTACATAATGTGCTATAATTGGCGACCATGAAATATTTAGTCATTGTCCTTGCTCTATTTGTTGCCGCCTGCGGCTCCAACGCCGCGCCACCCTATACGGCGGGCGGCTTTTGTCTGGAAAATCCAACGGTGGGTATTCCGACAAGCTGCGAAAGCATTCTGCTCTTAAGAGCCGGAGACATGTAGCCTCAGAACTGTTCTAATCCTCTGCGAAGCGGCCATGGCGTCCCGCGCCGGCGGCAAAGCGGGCAGCGCCGGATCGCGCCTCCATGGCCTTGGCGGCTTGCGAGAGCTGTTTTTCCCGAGCAATGGCATCTTTCAGTGTGCGGCCTGACTGTTCGTAGGCTGATTGACGATCAGTGCGCATGGCCAGTTGCGGGAAAGCGGCGATCTGCAAGGCCAACTCGCCTGCCGCTTCGCGGGTTTGTCCCAACGGCGCTTTGCGTGTGGCCAGGCCCCAGTCGATGGCCTCGTCCGCGCCCACGCCGCGCCCCGTGATCAACATATCCAGGGCCCGGGCCTGGCCGATCAGGCGCGGCAGGCGGACCGTGGTGCCATCGCTCATGGGGACGCCCCAGCGGCGGCAGAACACGCCGAACACGGTGCTGTCGTCAACCACGCGGATATCGCACCACAGGGCGACGCCCAGGCCACCCGCCACCGCATGGCCCGCCACGGCGCCGATCACCGGTTTTGACAGGGTTGGGTTGGTCGGTCCTTCCTCGTCGCCGGCCCAGGCCACGTATTCGGCGCTGCCGGCCACCTGTTTCAGGTCCGCACCGGCGCAAAAGGCGCCGCCCGTACCGCTCAACACAGCAACCAACTGCCCATCGTCGGCATCAAAATCCCGCATGGCGCGGCCCAGGCCCCGGGCGGCGTCATTGTCCAGGGCGTTGCGGACTTCCAGTCGGTTTATCGTGACGTAGGTGACCGGGCCCTGGTCTTCCACCAGGATCTTGCCGTCCGCATAATCTTTCATGATGTGGATCCTTCTCTTTTTATTGGTACGGGCCGGGCCAGGGCGAATAATATGCCGACGATGGCCAACCCCAGATAGACCAGAAAACCCATGGATATGGTTTCCATGGATACACCGCGATCGATCAGCCAGCCCAGGAAAAATGGCGATAGGGCCGAGGCGCCGACGCTCATGGACATCACCATCGCCCGGATCGCGCCCAAGTGCAGGACGCCATAAAACTCCGGCCAGGCCGCGCCGACCAGGGTCTGTCCGGATCCGCTGGTCAGGCCCAGGAACAGTGTCAGGGCGACAGCGGCCAGGGGATGATCAAAAAACACAATGGTCAGGCAGGCAAAAACCAGGGGATACAGGTAATAGGGTAGCAGCCGCCGTGCCCCATAGCGGTCGATCATGGGGCCGAAGGCAAGGTTGGCGCCGATGGCTCCGACTGTATAGGCGACAAACGCAGAGGCCAGCCAGGCCAGGGTCCAGCCCTTGGCGGCGGCCAGGTGGGCCTGGTGAAAAAACAACCCCGTACTGATGAACGATGGCGCCGTGATGGCGAAGCACAAAAGATAGAACCGCGGATCCCGCAGCACTTCCGCCCGTGTCCATTGCCGACGCCGCCGCCGCAAAAGAGCGGCATCATCGGTGTGGTCATCGTCGCTGGTCTGGGCCAGAAAGAAGCGGTGTCTGGCGCCATGACCTTTCAGCAACCAAAGCAAAAGCGGGATCAGGAAGACGGCCAGCGTGACGGCGACGGCGGCCCAGGCCATGCGCCAGCCGAACTGGCCGCTGAGCCAGACCGCCAGGCCTGGAAAGACCGCCACGCCCGCCGGAAACCCCAGGATGGCGATGGAAACGGCGCGGCCCCGTTCGGCATCGAAATAGCGGCCCATGGCGGTCATGGCGGTATGGCTCATCAGACCTTGGCCGCTGATACGCAAGGCAAACAGGGCCGGCGCCAGGGCCCAGGCGGCCGGGATCACCGACATAAAGGCGCAGGCCAAAATCAGCGCCGTGGCGACGCCGGCGGTGACCCAACGCAGATCAAACCGGTCGATCAGCTTGCCGGCCCAGATCAGGCAAAAGCCGCTGACGGCCGTACCGATGGCGTAGTAGCCGCCGAAACCACCATGGCTCAGCCCGAACTCCGCCCGGATATCGGGCCCGAACACGGCAATGAAAAAGGTTTGTCCAAAGGCCGAGAAAAAGGCCACCAAAATTCCAAAGCTCAGAAACCGACGGTTGGTGTGGACGAATTGAAAGTAATTCATGAATGGTTTATCGCTGGCCGCCGCCGGCGCAATTGATACAGGTCGCCACCGCCGGATCCAGGTTCAGGCGGGCCGGTGCGATTTCTTCGTCGCAGCGCACGCAATAGCCATACTCGCCGGCTTTCAGCCGCGCCAAAGCGGCCTCAATCCGTTGCAATTCGCCGGCCCGCCGGCGTTCGGATTCCTGGGCCATGGCCTGGTCCTGCATGGCGTCCATGCGGGACAGGCGGCCAACCTTGCTTTGGTCCAGCTCCACCGGCTTGCGACTGTCCCGGGCGCTTTCCGACAACGCCTTCAACTCTTCCCGCCGGGCCAACAGTCGGGCCGACATTGCGGCTGTGCTCTGATCATTTTCCCCTGCATTCATGGCCATTTCATAGCAGTCCAGGACGCCCCTGCCCAGTCAATGACAATCCAGCGGTTTGGCAGCGATAAAACCCGCAAATAAACTTGCCGGTAGTATTGTAATAAAATAGTCATAAATCCCGATAATAGTGTTAAAAATAGAAATTTTGTCATAAAAACTAGATTTTGAAACAATTAGATCTCCAAAATAGAGCTTAATTTATAATTTATTCTTTATATTAGTGCATAATAATCTTGAATAATTTCAATTCGCAACTATCTTCAGAATCGTATTTTGGTTGCCGCAGTTTATTGAGGGCAATATGACGGACCACACTTGTAGTGAAGCTGCCGGCGGCGTGCGCTTTCGCCACACGCAATCGAAGCAGTTCGCAACCTACATGCTGTCTCTTTCGCGCGAGCATAGCCGGCCGTTGCGTACTTCGTTCGACCCCATTGATATCCCAAGACTTTTGCCCCGTATCATTCTCTCCGACCTTGGCGCCGACGGTATTTACACCTATCGCTTGCTGGGCACCGAATTGCTATCCTTTATGGGTCATGATCCTACGGGGCAGCCGGTCACAGCCGGCGTCGGCGTCCAGGCCGCCGGCCCTATTCAGGCGGCCATGGACCTGATGATGGCGCATCCCTGCGGCTTGCGTTGCGTCACATCCTTTGCCGTTGATGCGGTACAGGTGGCATTGCTGGAATATGTCTCATTCCCCCTGGCCGGTGTCTCGCCGCCACAACAAATCCGCCATGCCGCCATTTTGGAGCGCGCGGCCTGGATGGACGAGACCCGGCCCGCCAAGGCGCATCATATGGAAGAAATCGAAGGCGTAGATCTTGGTGCTGGCGTGGCTGATTTCTCCGCTATTTCCTGGTAGCGCAACTACTCCAACACGCGAATAGGCTGGCCGTTCAGCCAGGCAGCGATATCCTCAACGGTTTCGGTGTGAAACTGGATCAGGTTCTCTTCCGTGACATAGGCCATGTGCGGCGAGATGATGACGTTGTCCAGGCCCAACAAAGGGTGATCCCTGGGCAGCGGTTCCTGGTCAAAGACATCCAGCGCGGCACCGGCGATGCGGCCCTCGCGCAGCATAGCCAGCATCGCCGCCTCGTCCACGATGGGCCCGCGCGAGGTGTTGACGAAATAGGACTGCGGCTTCATCAGGGCAAGATCCGCCGCGCCGATCAGGCCCCGGGTGCGTTTCGATAGGATCAGATGTATCGAAACCACGTCCGACTGGCGAAATAGATCCTCTTTCGAAACCAATTCGGCGCCGCATTCCTGGGCCCGTTCCGCCGTCAAATTCTGGCTCCAGGCGATGACGCGCATATTGAAGAAATTGGCGATGGCGGCGGTGCGCGCGCCCAGCCGGCCCAGCCCGACCAGACCCAGGGTGCGCCCGGCCAAATTCCAGCCGACTGTGGTTTGCCATTTGCCTGCCCGCGTGGCGCGGTCTTCCTGCGGGATCTGCCGCACCACGGCCTGGATCAGGGCCCAGATCATTTCCTCCGTCGCGGCGGATGAACCACCGGTGCCGCAAACGGTAACGCCATGTTCGGCCGCCGCCGCCATGTCAAAGGCGCCATTGCGCATGCCCGTGGTGACCAGCAGTTTCAAGTTTGGCAGTTTCTCGAACAGGGCACGGGGAAACGGTGTCCGCTCCCGCATGGCGGCGATGATCTCGAAAGGTTCAAGGCGCGAAGCCACGGCATCCAGATCCGCCAGATTGTCGTCGAAAACCGTAATTTCCGGACCGCCTGGAAGGCTAGACCAGTCCGCCATTTCCAGGGCCACACGCTGATAGTCGTCAAGTATGGCCAATTTGGTTGCCATGATCAGGCCTCCTGTTCCGCTACTCGATATTTCTGACTGGAGGGGATCAACAATACGTTGGCGAATGTTTTCATGAAGCTGTCGTCCCGCTCCTTGGCCAGTTTATCGGCAATCGGCCACAAGGCATACAGCGCCTTGCCGGCGGCGGTCTGGCCATAGAACCAGTTGTTCATCTGCCGGCCTGTGTTATGGCCGGGCTGGGCGCTGGCCGCTTCCCGGTAATAGGCCTTCAAATCCTCGACAGCGTATTTCATGGTCTGCGCCAGGGTCAGATCTTCGCTGGGCTTCTCCGGCACCTCACCATCCAGAAAGTCGCAAATGAAGTCGGCGATCTGGTTGATCGTCATGCCGCTCAGGCCCATGGTGGTGCGTCCCCGCTCCCGCAGGGCGATGTCGTACCAGGTGGACAGACCACCGATTTCCGCTTCCATGGCTGCTTTGTATCCGCCGCCGGCCGTAATGTCTTTTTCCAGGGGCGGCAGGCTGATGGGACAGAACCAGCCTTCACCATCCTGGGCGGCGGTATCGGCGGGGGCGTCCTCGTCGAAATCCGCCAGCAATACAGGGCCCTGGTCGCTTTCAAGCAAAGCCAGGGCGGCGCGTAGAACCTTGGTCTGAAAGGCCGCATCGTTGGGCGCGCCCATGGGACGGCCCAGCTCGAACGGCACCCACAGGGCACGCGGCGGTTTGGTGTTTTCGGTCTGCGGCCGAATCAGGCTGATCTGGGTTGTCGCCAAGCCTTCGTCTTCCAGGAAATGTGCCAGCCCGCCCACGGCGCGCGAACACAAGGGTCATACGGGAAGCAGGAAAACCGTATCGACGCCGTCGGCCTTCAGATGCCCGGCCATGGCGCGGGCCGCGTCTTCCATCTGCATGGGATCGGTGGAGCCCATGAAGGCGTAATGATATTTTCCGACCGAACCGATTTCGCCGGCTTCGGCCAGTTCATGCAGGCGGTCACGGGGCAGCACCACGTTCAAATCCTGCTCGAACCCGGAGCGGTCGAAATTGGTGGAGATATGGCCCATGACCAGATCCTTGTCCGGCGTATCATCGGCGATCACCCGGTAGTCGCCGGTGCCGATGAGAAACGGATTGTCGTTGCGATGCTGCAGGGCGGCGGTGGACACCATGGCAATCCGGCGCTCACTCAAAGGTCCCCCCGCGACCCAGGGTTGGGTGTCAAAATCCGGGCAGGGTATGGTGCCCAGATGCGAGCGTTCCGGCTCGTCAAGATCAGCTAATCGTACCATTCGCTTCTTCCTTCCATCGGCGACACGCAAACAAAATCGCCGCCACGTTATACGCATTCCCGGTTTTGCGGGAATGACATCTTTGTCAGATCGCATATGCCGGGCTTATTGGTCCGGACCCAGAGCCCCCCGCGCGCGCAGATCGGCGATCCCGGCCTCGTCATAGCCGGCCTCCGCCAGAATTTCCAAGGTGTGTTCGCCATGTTCCGGCGGCGGCAGGGGCGCCTGTTTGGTCGAGCCCTCAACCCACATGGGGCTGTCGATAATGTATTCCGAACCCAGGCCCGGCACCCCGCCCGGCACCACGGCGCCCGAGGCAATGGCCTGTTCGTTGCGATAAATCTCCTCGGTCTTGGAGACGATGCCGACCGTGACGCGGTTTTCTCGAAACGCCGCCCGCCAATGTTCCAGATCCTCGGCCGCGAATAACCCGTCCAGGATGGCGATCAGCGCCACGACATTTTGCTGCCGCGCTTCCTGGCTGGCAAAGCGTGGATCCTCGGCCAGATCAGGGCGGCCCACCGCGGTGGGAAACCGCTCCCATTCTTTGGCCTCGTTGGCCGCCGTCAGGATAAACCAGCGGCCATCCCGGCAGCGGTAATGATTGGAAAGGGCATTCGTCGCCGACTCCCGCAGCGGCCGCTGCGGCACGGTCGCACCGCACAAAGCCGCCTGCGCCATATAGGCGTTGGACCAGTAACCGTTGGCCAGCAACGAGGAATGCACCATGCCGCCCTTGCCCGTGCGTTCCCGCCGCAATAGGGCGAGAAGAATGGCCGACAGCAGGGCCAAACCGGTCGGGTGATCGCCCATACCGGGCATGGAGCGGGCGGGATCGCCGTCCGGGTCGGGGCGCACCAGATCCATCAGGCCGCTGCGGGCCCAGTAGGCGGTGGTATCGAAACCGGTCTGTCCCGCTTCCGGCCCGGTCTCGCCATAGGCCGACATGGAGCCGTAGATCAGGCGCGGATTCCGCGGCGCCAGGTCCTCATAACGCAAGCCCAGCTTTTCCCGCACATGGGGCATATAGTTGGTCACCAGTACGTCCGCGTCCTTGACCAGGCCATACAGAACCTCGCGCCCCGCATCCGTTGTTAGATCCAGGCACAGACCGCGTTTGGAGCGATTGTCCACCAGCATATGATAGGGTTCCTCGGCCTTCGGCATGCCCGCCAGACCCGACAGGAGACGATAGCCGTCGCCCACGGGCGGCTCCACCTTGATCACCTGGGCGCCAAAATCGGCCATCACCGTGGTTGAAACGGGCCCGGCGATAAAGCTGGCTACATCCAACACCTTGATGCCGTCAAGGATCATGGCATCATCGTTCATCTGGCGGTTCCTCCAACACTGCAATGTTTCTTGTTCTCACCCTGATAGCATCTATGGCACCTGCCTGGAAATGGCCCCCCTTGCGCCTTGACGGCAACGGGCTTCATTGGCAGCATGATCGTTTGGTAATGGGGTGGCCCGGCGTTCCGGCGTCAATCGGCGACGCGTGGGTATTTAACCGGGAAATCATCGGCCCGGACGGAACACAAACCGATGCGCGAAGAGAGAAACTTGGAGGCGATATGAAAAAGCTACTGACCACACTCAGCGTCGGCGCGGTCGTGCTGGCCGCTGGCACCGCCCTGGCGGCGGACAAGATGCCCGCCGTGGTATTCGACATGGGCGGCAAGTTTGATAAATCATTTAATCAAGGCGTCTACAATGGCGTCGAGAAATTCCGTAAGGAAACCGGCCAGAAATACCGGGAGTTCGAGGTCAAGAATCCGACCCAGCGCGAACAGGCCGTGAAAAAGATGGCCCAGCGCGGCTCCGACCCGGTGCTCGGCGTTGGCTTTGCCCAGGCCTCGGCCATCGAAAAAGGCGCCAAGGCGTTTCCCGACACCCGCTTTGCCATCATCGACATGGTGGTGATGCAGCCCAACGTGCAATCCATCGTCTTCAAGGAACAGGAAGGCTCCTTCCTGGTCGGCATTCTGGCTGCCATGGCCTCGAAATCCGGCAAGGTGGGTTTCGTGGGCGGCATGGATATTCCGTTGATCCGGCGCTTTGAATGCGGCTATTACCATGGCGTCAAGCATGCCAATGGCTCGGCCACGGTCTATGCCAATATGACCGGCACGACGCCGTCCGCGTGGAACGATCCCACCAAGGGCGCGGAATTGGCCAAAAGCCAGTTTGACCGGGGCGCCGACGTGGTCTTCGCCGCCGCGGGGGGCACCGGCATCGGTGTCTATCAGGCGGCCAAGGATAACGGCAAATACGCCATCGGCGTGGACAGCAACCAGAACTATCTGCATCCGGGCACGATGCTGACCTCCATGCTGAAGCGGGTCGACGTCGCGGCTTACAATGTCTTCAAGAGTGCTGGCGACGGCTCCTGGAAATCCGGTATTCAGGTGTTGGGCTTGAAAGAGGGCGGCATTGACTGGGCCCTGGACGAGCACAACAAGCATTTGATCAGTGCGGACATGAAGGCCGCGGTGGAAGCGGCCAAGGCCGATATCATCGCCGGCAAGATCAAGGTGCATGACTATATGTCGAACAATAAGTGCCCGAAATAGGGTCTGCAATAAGCTCTGACTTAAGGTCCGAACCGTACCGGGGGCTGGTCTAGATGCCAGTCCCCGGCGCGTCGGCGTCAGATCCGGCATTGGAGCTGCGGGGTATCAACAAACATTTCGGCCCCGTGCACGCCAATCGTGATGTGAACCTATCCGTGCCCGCCGGCACCATTCACGGCATTGTCGGCGAGAACGGCGCGGGCAAGTCCACGTTGATGAGTATCCTGTACGGCTTTTACCAGGCCGACAGCGGCAAGATCGAAATCGCCGGCAGACCGACGGCCATTCATAGCCCCGAAGACGCCCTGGCCGCCGGCATCGGCATGGTGCACCAGCACTTCATGCTGGTGGATAATTTCACCGTGTTGGAAAATATCCTGCTCGGTGCCGAGGGCGGCGCCCTGTTGGCCCGCGGTATGGCGTCTGCCCGGGCCGAGGTTACCCGGTTGGAGGCGGAATACGGCCTTGAGGTCGACCCGGACGCCGAAGTCGGCGAGCTGGCGGTGGGCCTGCGCCAACGGGTGGAACTTTTGAAGGCGCTATACCGGGGCGCCAATATCCTGATCCTGGACGAACCCACGGGTGTGCTGACGCCACAGGAGGCGGACCGCCTGTTTGAAATTCTCCGTTCCATGCGGGCGCGCGGCGTGACGGTCATCCTGATCACCCACAAACTGCAGGAGATCATGGCCATCACCGACAATGTCTCGGTTATGCGGGCGGGGGAAATGGTCGCGCACCGCGAGACCGCCCAGACCACGCGGGAAGAGCTGGCGGAGCTGATGGTGGGCCGGCAAGTCCTTCTCCGTGTCGAGAAGACACCGGCCACACCGGGGGCTGTTGTCCTGAAAGCCGAGGGCCTAAGTTATGTGGACGATGCCGGCGTTACCCGTTTGGATCATGTCAGCTTTGAATTGAAGGCTGGGGAAATTGTCGGCGTCGCCGGTGTAACGGGCAACGGACAGAGCGAGTTGCTCGACGTACTTTCGGGTATCCATTCCCCGGATGAAGGCCGCCTGACCGTCCATGAAAGGGTGATTGATCACGCGCACCCCTGTGACCCGGCGGAAATGCGCGAGCTGAACCTGGCCCACGTGCCCGAGGATCGCCAGCGCATGGGCATGGTCGCGCCCTTCGCCGCGTGGGAGACGGCGATCCTGGGCTATCACCACGACCCCGCCTATACGGGACCGCTGTTGTTGAAAACCAATGCGATCGTTGATGATACGGACGGCAAGATGAGCCGCTTCGACGTGCGTCCGCCAAACCCGCAATTGACCTCCGACAGTTTTTCCGGCGGCAACCAGCAGAAACTGGTGCTGGCGCGGGAGATCGAACGGCAGCCGGATATTCTGCTGATCGGCCAGCCCACCCGCGGCGTTGATATCGGGGCCATCGAATTCATCCACCAGCAATTGATCGAAATGCGCGATGGCGGCTGCGGCGTGCTGTTGGTCTCGGTGGAGCTGGAGGAAATTCTATCGCTCAGCGACCGCATCCTGGTGATGTTCGAGGGCCGTATCGTCGGCGAAGTTGACGGCGCGGCCGCGGATGCCCGCACCATCGGCCTGATGATGGCCAATGCCCTGGAAACCGATGGGGAGAAGACCGGACAAGGGGCGGTGGTTTGATGGGTACAGATCGTTTGACCCAATTGTCCTGTCATTCCCGCGAACGCAGGAATCCATTCCAACGAACCCAGGCATGGATTCCCGCGTTCGCGGGAATGACTTCGTGCGCCGTGGCAAACGCCCATGGCTAGCGCGCCCGCGAAGCTGCCGGCATGGGTCGATATCGGACTGCTGCCCCTTATCAACGTGGCCCTGGCTTTCGTTGTTTCGGGCCTGCTGATCGCGGCCCTGGGGCAGGATCCGTTCGAGGCGACGTGGATCATGCTGCGCGGCGCTTTCGGCTATCAGGAAAGCCTCGGCTATACGTTTTATTACACGACGAATTTTGTCTTCACCGGCCTGGCGGTGGCGGTGGCTTTTCATGCCGGGCTGTTCAACATCGGCGGCGAGGGTCAGGCCTATATCGGCGGCCTTGGCGTGGCGTTGGCCTTTCTGGCGTTCGATCAATATTTGCCATTCGTCCTGCTTTTGCCAATCTGCATCGTGGCGGCGGCGCTGTTTGGCGCGGCCTGGGCCTATATCCCGGCCTACCTGCAGGCCAAGCGCGGCAGTCACATCGTCATCACCACCATCATGTTCAACTTCATCGCCGCCTCCCTGATGGTCTATCTGCTGGTCAATGTGCTGATCCAACCGGGTCAGATGTCGCCGGAAACCCGTGAATTCGCCGCCGCCGCCTGGCTGCCCTACATGCACGAAGCATTGGGCTGGTTCGGTTGGGAGGTGGCGGAATCGCCACTGAACCTGTCCATCATCTGGGCCGCCGTTTGTTGCGTTCTGGTCTGGGGACTGATCTGGCATACCCGCTGGGGTTACGAAATCCGGGCGGTGGGCGCAAATATGTCGGCGGCTATTTATGCCGGCATGCCGCCGGCCCGGATCATCATCGTCACCATGTGCATCTCGGGCGGGCTGTCCGGTTTTGTCGCGGTCAACGAGATCATGGGCGTGCATCACCGTCTGTTGCTGGATTTCGCCGCCGGCTATGGCTTTACCGGGATCGCGGTGTCGTTGATGGGGCGCAACCATCCCGTCGGTATTGTCCTGGCCGGATTGTTGTTCGGCGCCCTGTACCAGGGCGGGGCGGAACTGGCGTTCGAGAATTCGGCCTTCACGCCGGACCTGATCGTCGTCATCCAAGGCTTGGTGGTGCTGTTTTCCGGTGCCTTGAGTTATATGCTGCGCGGCCCGGCGGAGCGTATCTATATGGCCCTGGCGGCGCCCCGCGCGGTGGAGGCCTAGGATATGGCGGAAGATTTCCTGCTGGTTATCCTGACCTTCGATGCCACCATCCGGGTTTCGGTGCCGCTTATCCTGGCCGCCTTGGCGGGTTTGGTGGTGGAGCGGTCCGGCGTTATCGACATCGGGCTGGAGGGCAAGATGCTGGCCGCCGCCTTCGGCGCCGCCACCGTCGCCGCCCTGACCGGTTCCGCTTGGCTGGGCCTGTTGGGCGGCATGGGTGTTTCCGTACTTTTGGCGCTGTTGCACGGCTTTGCCTGTATCACTCATCGCGGCAACCAGATCGTTAGCGGCGTGGCGATCAATATCCTGGCCTCGGGCCTGACCGTGCTGCTGGGCATTTCCTGGTTTTCCATGGGCGGGCAAACACCGCCCCTGACCGGACACGCCCGGTTCAAATCAATCAATCTGCCGGGCGCCGAGGCGGTGGCCGATGTGCCCGTCGTGGGGCAGCTCTACAGCGAGCTGCTCAGCGGCCATAATATCCTGGTCTATCTGGCCTTCCTGACCGTGCCGGCGGTCTGGTGGCTGATCTACCGCACCCGTTTCGGCCTACGCCTCCGCGCCACGGGAGAGAACCCGGCGGCGGTGGATACGGCCGGCATTTCGGTCATTCGCATGCGCTATCTGGCGCTGATCATCTGCGGCATCCTGTGCGGCATCGCGGGCAGCTATCTCTCCACCGGCCACGGCGCCGGCTTTCTGCGCGAGATGACCGCCGGCAAGGGTTTCATCGCCCTGGCCGCTATGATCTTCGGCAAATGGCGTCCGGTTCCAGTGCTGTTGGCCTGCCTGCTGTTCGGTTTCCTGGATGCCATCGCCATCCGCATGCAAGGCGTGGAGTTGCCTCTGGTCGGCGAGATGTCGGTACAATTCATCCAGGCCCTGCCCTATATCCTAACCGTGGTGCTGCTGGCCGGCTTCATCGGCCGGGCCGTGGCGCCCAAGGCCTCCGGCATTCCCTATGTGAAGGAGCATTAGGCATGGACGATCTGTTGCAGGTTGCATGTGTTGCCCGCGAGAGGGCCCATGCGCCCTATTCACGGTTCAAGGTCGGCGCCGCCGTGCGTGACGCAAGCGGTGGGGTCCATGGCGGCTGCAATATTGAAAATGCCGCCTACCCGGAAGGCATTTGCGCCGAGACCGCGGCCATCGCGGCCATGGTGATGGCGGGCGCGGATAAAATCGTCGAAGTCCTTGTGGTCGGTGTCAGCGACGATCCCGTCACGCCCTGCGGCGGCTGTCGCCAGCGCATACGGGAATTCGCCGGCCCGGACGTGCCGGTACATATCGCCGCGCCCGACGGCGTGCGTATGACCATGACACTGGAAGAATTGCTGCCCCGATCATTCGGTCCGGACAATCTGTCATGATCGATCAAAGCAACCAGGCGCTGGCGGTTATCACGAAACGCCATCCGGATTTCCGGCCGAAGGTAGCCGTCGTTCTAGGTTCGGGACTGGGTGGGCTGGCAGCCCATTTGGATGCCGCGCCGCCCATTCCCTACGACGCCCTGCCGGGATTTCCCAAACCTGGGGTCAGCGGCCATCAGGGGCAGTTGATCCTGGCCTCGGCCGGCGATACGCCGGTGGCGCTGCTGGAAGGCCGGGCCCATCTGTATGAAGACGGCCGGGCCGATGCCATGGCCGTCGCCGTGCGGACCATGGCGGGCCTGGGTTGCGAGGCGCTGGTGCTGACCAATGCCGCCGGCGGCCTGGATCCGGATATGGAGCCGGGCAGCGTCATGCTGCTGACCGATCATCTCAATTTCACCGGCCAGTCGCCCCTGTTCGGCCTGCCGGGCGATGACCGCTTCGTCGATATGACCCAGGCCTACGACCTGGGCCTGCGGCATCGGCTTTTGGCCGTCGCGGCCGAGATGGATCTGCCCCTGCACCAGGGCGTCTATGCCTGGTTCGCCGGCCCGCAGTTCGAGACCGTGGCCGAGGTCCGCGCCGCCGGCATTCTGGGCGCCAACGCGGTGGGTATGTCCACGGTGCCGGAGGTTATTCTGGCCCGCCACGCCGGCATGCGGGTCGCCGGCCTGTCCATCATCACCAACAAGGCAGCGGGGATGAGCGATTTTACCCTCAGCCACGAACAAACCAAGCGCAACGCCGCCCTGGCCACGGATCAGGTGCAGGAATTGCTGGCGACGTTCCTGAAAGGATATGGCGGGTGAGCCTGCTGCCCCAGGAAATCATCCGCCGCAAACGGAACGGCGAAACTCTAGGCGATGATGAAATCAATTTCATGGTCGCTGGGTTGACCGGCGGTGCGATCGGCGACGGACAAATCGCCGCCTTTGCCATGGCGGTGTATTTCCAGGGCATGAACATGGCGGAGCGCGTCACCCTGACCCGGGCCATGACCGCTTCCGGTCAGATAATCGATTGGTCCGGCCTGGATTTGCCGGGGCCGGTGGTGGACAAACATTCCACGGGCGGGGTGGGCGACAAAGTATCGTTGATGCTGGCGCCCATCGTGGCGGCCTGCGGCGGATTCGTGCCGATGATTTCCGGCCGCGGCCTGGGTCACACGGGTGGCACCCTGGATAAACTGGATAGCATTCCGGGCTACAACAGCACGCCGGACCGGGCCTTGTTTCAAAGCACGGTGCGGGCCGTGGGTTGCGCCATCATCGGCCAGACCGGCGATCTGGCACCCGCCGACGGCCGGCTTTATGCCATACGGGATGTGACGGCGACGGTGGAATCCATTCCGCTTATTACCGCCTCCATACTTTCGAAAAAACTTGCCGCCGGCCTTGATTGCCTGGTCATGGACGTGAAGACGGGCAGCGGCGCCTTCGCCGTTGACATGGAAATGGCGCGGGAGCTGGCGGAAAGCATTGTCGCGGTCGCCAATGGCGCCGGTCTGCGGTGCCGGGCCTTGATCACCGACATGAACCAGGTTCTGGGCCGCAATGTGGGCAACGCCCTGGAAGTCGCCGAGGCACTGACGTTTCTGCAAAATGAAAACCTTGACCCGCGCCTGCGCGAAATCGTTCTGACCCTGGCGCGGGAGATGCTGGACCTGGCCGGTCTGAGCGCCGATCCGGAAGCCGCCCTGACCTCCGGCCGGGCCCTGGAAGTCTTCGCCCGCATGGTCAGCCAGTTGGGCGGGCCGGCCGATCTGGTGGAAAACGCCATTTTGTATCTGCCCAGGGCGCCGGTCAGCAAACCCTGCGTCGCGACCCGCGCGGGCATGATCAGCGCCATGGACACCAGGACCATCGGCGTGGCGGTCTTGGCCATGGGCGGCGGCCGGCGTGATGCCGCCGATACCATCGACCCGCGGGTCGGCCTGACGGATGTCTGTGCGCTGGGTGACCGCATCGAAGTCGGCCAGCCCCTGGCCATGGTGCATGGCGGGGACGAAAACAGTACGGACGCGGCCATCGCGCAAATCAGGGCGGCGATCAGTATCGACGCCAAAGGCATTCCCGGCGATATCATCCTGGAGCGGGTCGACGCGTCATGAGCCGGGCTTTCATATTGGTCATGGACTCGTTCGGCATTGGCGCCAGTGCGGATGCCGCCGACTTCGGCGATGCCGGTGCCGATACATTCGGCCATATCGCCGCAGCCAGGCCCTTGCATTTGCCCAATCTGGCGCGCCTGGGGCTGGGCCGCGCCGCGGCCGCTTCCACGGAGCAGCCGCCGCTTGATCTTGGCTATGACGGCGCGGCGACGGGGGCCTGGGGTTACGCAGCGGAACAAAGCCGGGGTAAGGATACGCCCAGCGGTCATTGGGAAATGGCCGGCTTGCCGATAGATTTCGAATGGGGATTTTTCCCCGAAAAAATACCATGCTTTCCCGAGGCCCTGATCGAGCGTCTGGTGGCGCGCGCGGATCTGCCGGGCATCCTGGGCAATCGCCATGCCTCGGGCACCGAGATCATCGCGGACCTGGGTGTGGAGCATATCCGCTCCGGCAAACCGATTTGTTATACATCCGCCGATTCGGTCTTTCAAATTGCCGCCCACGAAGAGCATTTTGGCCTCGCCCGCCTGTATGACCTCTGCGCCATCGCCAAGCATGAAGTGGATGCCCTGAACATCGCCCGGGTCATCGCCCGCCCGTTCGTGGGCGAAGATCCGGCAAGCTTCCAGCGCACCGCCAACCGCAAGGACCTGACAACACCGCCCCCCGGCGAGACCCTGCTGGATCGGCTGACGGACCAGGGCGGCGCGGTCATATCGGTCGGCAAGATCGGCGATATCTTCGCCCACCGGGGTGTCACCCGCACGGTCAAGGCGCCGGATAACATGACGCTTTTCGATGCCCTTTTGGAACAATCGGAGACGGCGCCCGACAACAGCCTGGTGTTCACCAATTTCGTGGACTTCGACATGCTGTACGGCCACCGCCGCGACGTGGAGGGCTATGCCGCCGCGTTGGAAAATTTCGATACCCGCCTATTGGAGTTCGAGGCGCGATTGCGGCCCGGCGATCTGGCCCTGATCACCGCCGATCACGGCTGTGATCCCACGCACCCCGGGACGGATCATACGCGGGAGCATGTACCGGTGCTGTTCTTTGGCCCCGGTATCGTCGGCCGCGAGCTGGGCCGTCGTGACAGTTTCGCCGATATGGGCCAGACCATCGCCCGGCATTTGGGGCTGGAACCTCTGGCCCATGGCACGGATTGTCTATCATGATCAAAGTCGTGGCATTGGACGCGGACGATACCCTGTGGCACAGCGAAAGCCGCTTTCAGCAGACCCAGGCCCGGCTGTCGGAGATACTCGACCAATACGCCCCCCATGACCAGGTGCAGGCCCACCTGCATGAGCTGGAAGTCCGCAACATCAAGCTGTTCGGCTTCGGCATCAAGGGTTTCACCCTGTCCATGATCGAAGCTGCCATCGAAATTTCCCAAGGCCGGATCACCGCGCCGGAAATCCACGAGATCGTCATGATGGGCAAAGCCATGCTGGACGCGCCGATGGAGCTGCTGGACGGCGTGGCGGAGACGGTGGGTCTGTTGGCAAAGGATTATCCGCTGTTCATGATCACCAAGGGTGATCACATGGACCAATACAACAAGATTGGGAATTCGGGCCTGGCGGATCATTTTACGCAGATCGAGGTGGTCATGAACAAGGACGTCGCCGCCTATCGGGAGGTTTTTTCCCGCCACGACGTGAACGCGGAACAGATCATGATGGTGGGCAATTCCATACCGTCTGATATTCTGCCCATTCTGGAACTGGGCGGGCATGGCGTCTATATACCTTATCACGTGACCGCCTCGTTTGAGCGTCATGAAACCGAACCCGAAAGCCCGCGCTATCGCCGGCTTTCGCGTATCCAAGAGTTACCGGCATTGCTGCAAAAACTGAATGGAGGCTGACGATGAAAATAAGAACACAATCAAAATTGCGATGGCTGACCACTGCTTTTTTGGCTCTGGGCATGGGCGCAAGCGTCCAGGCCGCCGAGCTTGGGCAGAACGATGGCCTGAACGGCACCCTGTGGCTGCAAAGCTCGGTTGAATTCAAGGCCAATGCCCTGGCCATCTATCGCCTGGGCGGTTTGATGCTGGACGCCGCCCTGGCGGATAAATCCTGGACCGCGGCGCCGAACGAGCAGAAAGGCGACTTCGGCGCAAAACCACCGGCAGTGATCCTGGACGTGGATGAAACGGTATTGGACAATTCCGTCTATCAGGCCTGGATTGTGACCGCGAACAGCTATTACAGCTCCAAGACCTGGGGCCCGTTCGTAAATGATGTGCTATCCCGTCCGATCCCCGGCTCGCTTGCGTTCATCAAGGCGGCGGCGGCGAAAGGCGTCAAAATCTTCTATGTCACCAACCGCAAGGCGCCCCTGGAAGAGGCCACCCGCAAGAACCTGATAAAGTTCGGTTATCCGGTGGATACATCCGAGGACACGGTGCTGACCAGGGGCGAAATAGAAGCCTGGAAGTCATCCAAGAAAAGCCCCCGCCGCGCCCACGTGGCGGCCAATTACCGGGTCCTGATGGTGTTCGGCGATAACTTCGGCGATTTCGTCGACGGCTACAAGGGCAGCGTGGCGGAGCGTCAGGCCCTATACGAAAAACATAGCGATCTGTGGGGCTCGAAATGGTTCATGCTGGCCAACCCGTCATACGGCAGCTGGGAATCCGCCGCCTTTGGCCATAATTGGCGCAAGCCCGGCGCCGAACGCAGGCAATTGAAACACGACGCCCTGGAAGCCTGGGCGCCGAAATAAGTCAAGCTAGGTAAAGAGATTTCGCCGCCGGTTCGAAACGGACTGGCGGCGGTGTCTTGCTCAAAATGGATCGGGCGGAATAAGAAATATGGACGGCCCCGACAATCTGGACCCGATCGTTCTCGCCCTGGCGCAGAACCGGTTGGATCATATTTCCCGGCAGATGGGCTGGGTCATGACGCGCACTGCGCGCAGCCCGATCTTTTCCCAAAGCCACGATTTCTCGTGCTTTATTGCCGACCCCGATGGAACCTTGGTCAGCCAAGCCGACGGTATTCCTATTCATACGGGCGGCGGCGGTTTCGCCGTACGGGCTCTTTTAAGGGATTTTGCCGGTGACATCGATGCCGGCGATGTCTTTGTGCAAAACGACACCTACACCGCCGGCGGCAATCATCTGCCTGACTGGGTCATCACGCGGCCGGTTTTCCTGGGCGATACATTGGTTGCATTCGCCTGTATCCGGGCCCATCAGGCCGATATCGGCGGCGGCGCCGCCGGCTCCTATAATTCCGAGGCCCGGGAAATCTTCCACGAAGGCCTTCGCCTGCCGGTCATGAAACTGATTGCGGGGGGCGAGACCCGGCAGGATATTTGGCGGCTGTTGATGATCAATACCCGTACGGCGGAGGCGTTGGATGGTGACCTGCGCGCCATGATCGGTTCCACCCGTATTGGCGCCGACCGCATCGGCGAATTGGTAGAGGAACTGAGCCCGGCGCGGTATCGGGACTATTTCCACGGCATTCTCGAGCATGCCGATCGCGGCTTTCGCCGCTGCGTCGACGCCATTCCCGACGGCGACTATGTGGCGGAGGAAGCCATCGACAATGACTGCTTCGATCCCCTGGACGATGCGGTGCGCGTCCGCCTGGGCGTCAAAGGCGATAATCTGGAAGTTGATTTCACCGGCAGCGCGCCGCAGGTGCGGGGCTTCAAGAACTCATCGATCGCCAATACCTGGTCGGCCGCCTACATGGCCCTGGCGTCCTACTTTGATCCGGACCTGCCGCATAACGAGGGCGCCTTCCGCTGTGTCACGATCACCGCGCCCGAGGGCAGCATCGTCAACGCCCGGCCGCCGGCCGCCATGACCATGAACACCGTCTTCGTGGCGCACGAAATCGTGCACGCGATCTGGAAGGCATTGAACCAGGCGCTGCCGGAGCGAAGTTGCGCCGGCTGGGCCAAGGCGATCCACGGCCCGACATCCGGCCGCACGGACACGGCCAGCCCGTTCGTTATGTACCATTGGAACGCGGCATCGGGCGGCGGCGGCGTCGATGGCCGCGATGGTTTCAACCAGATCGGCCATTTGACGGCCCTGGGAGGATTGGTGCTGCCGAATGTGGAGACCTATGAGAGGCTATACCCCATGCTTTTCAAACGCCAGGAATTCCGCACCGATGCCGCCGGTCCCGGCGCCTTTCGCGGCGGCACGGGCTGTCATTACGAAGTTCAGGTCAATACGGAAGCCGAATATGCCTTCCGCGGTGAAGGCCTGCACACGGCCTCTTGCTTCGGCGCCGCCGGCGGGCAGGCGGGGGATGTCGGCGAGATGGAGCTGACATTTACGAATGGCGATACCGAACAGCCGCCGAAATACGCGGTGCGCCGCTACGCCCCGCTGACCATGCGGGCCGCCTCGCCCGGCGGCGGCGGCTGGGGCGATGCCCGGGCCCGGGACCCGGCCCGCGTGCTGCGCGACGTCCGCGACGGCATCGTCAGCCGCCAGGCCGCCGAACAGATCTATGCCGTCGCCCTGAGCGCCGACGGCAAATTGGTGGACGAGGCGGCAACTACAAAATTGCGCGCCATTTGATTAACCATCACGCGCTCGTATCGCCGGCAAACCAACTGACAAAGATCAAATAGCTGCCAGATGGTCGAAATCAGCCAGTAGCAACAAGCAGCAAACAAGGGAATAGTTGACCTGCGTCCATCATCAAAATCCGATGACTTCGAGGGAGCCCACCATTCATTTGATTGCACCCTGCGGTCGTTTGCGGCAATGTGACTGAAACCCGGGTTCAATAGACAAGCGGCCGACATGATGGCACCAATCCCTGCAGCAAAAGTTCGAGTTAGAACATACCGGCGCTGGCGTCAGCGATTTAGCACGATGCTTGGCGTTTTTGCATTCGGTCTGGTAATCGCCTTTATTGGCGCAATTAGCGTCGGCTCCGCCATGGCAAATTTGGCTTTCGTGATTTTCACAATTGCCACTGTGGCTTCCTTGGCTGGATTTGTTTACGCAGCCATCTTTGAATGGCGCTTACTTCGTCAGTGATCTGATTAATGCCGCGCGGTGCGAAGTTCGCGCACGGGGCCGCCTCGGCCAATCGCATGCACCGCCTTTCGGCGACGATGGGGATCAGTTGTAGCGCCAATGAAAAATCGTGTTGGTCCGCTAATGGATTCGAGAATGTAAAGATACCTCATGGTGGGGGTCCGCCTTCGCTAAAACTACGGCGTGACATTCACCTCCGCCGCTCGCCTACGAAATTAGGAATTCATTCCGCCGAAGCCGGAGCAAAGCGAACGGCGCCAAGGAAATATGGGGCGAATGGCGGAGGAAAGGACCCTCGGTGCGAACCGTCTCCTCGAACCGGCTACTATTCATGCGTAGGAAGAATGTAACTCTGGAGACAAATCTGGCTCCTTGATTTTCAATTTGAGAAATGAACTTGATAAAGATTCGCACCAACGCATACATCGTTTCGCGATCAGGGTTGTTTTGCGAAGGGATAGCCAAAGGGAATTTTCCAGATTGATGTTGGCGATAAACAGGGCGTGGAATTAAAACACTGCGACAAATAGGAGATAATCAGCGTAGGCGTCGGCCGCCAGTTCCAGCTTTTCGCGGGGGCGGCACCCCCACCCCCCGAAAGTCCACCCGCCGCTGTATTATATCTTCCGGCCCAAGGGAGGCTCACGCCGTTAGGCAGCGTCAGGCGATGCCATCACGATAGACGGCACCGCCTACACCGTTCGCGTTATTCAGCCCGAAGGTACGGGCCTCACAACTTTAGTTTTGGAGAAGAATTAGCCGCTGGCTTTAACCGTGCCGGAATATATCCACGACTGCTGACCTGTCTCAGCTTCTACATCCCTACGGACAGCCGCCAAGGCCTTAGCATATTTATTCATCTTTGCCTTGGTATCGAATTCGGCGATCAACAACCCGGTATGCTCACCGGTTTGAACCAGCGACCAACGATTCAAGATACCGGCTTTCTTCATTGCATTAAGCCCTGGTTGGGCTTGGTTTCGGAAAATTTTGATCCCTTTGGCAAATGGTACTGAATTTTCAAAAACCATCACTCGCGTCACACTCATAGGAATTGCCCCCCTTGGCACATTTAAGAAAACAGATACGGGACAATGTTGCCACGGCCCTGACCGGTTTGTCTACGACCAGAGCAAAAGTGGGCGCGCGCGGCGTGGTTCCACCCGCTGCCCAGTAGATATAAATATCCCCGCCAGCGGGAGCCTCATGCCGTTAGGCAGCAACAGGCGATGCCATCACGGTCGACGGCACCGCCTATACCGGTAAGAACGGATGGCACTGTATGGCCGGTCAGTTCCGCCAGTCGTTGTTTGGACGTGTTGGCGGCTATGAGGACGTGAACGACGCCGAGCGTCTGGGACGCGATCCCGCCATGCGGTGGATTGTTGGAGGCAAGGCCGTCGAAAGACAGGCCGCATCAAGCAGCCAGATGGGGCGGTTCGAGACGAAAGTTCTGGCGACCGATGCGAACGTTGAAGCCCTGACCGACATGAACGGGATTTGGATCGACCGTGTTCACAACCGCCGCCCGCCAAAGATGATCATTCTTGACATGGACTCAAGCGTCAGCCCAACCCATGGCGAACAGGAGGGAACGGCGTACACCGGCCACTTCGGTTGCACCTGCTATCATCCGTTATTTCTGTTTAACCAATTCGGTGATCTGGAACGCTGCTCGCTGCGCCCTGGCAATGTCCACAGTGCCGACGGATGGCGTGATGTACTGGAACCCGTCGTTGAGCGTTATCGGAAACGAAGCCTGCGACGCTACTTCCGAGGAGATGCTGCCTTTGCACTGCCGGACCTGTATGAATTTCTGGAAGCCGAGAATTACAAATACGTCATCCGTCTCAAAGCCAACAAGGTTCTCCAGGACTGCATCGCCCATCTGCTGACGCGTCCCGTTGGTCGTCCGCCCACTCATGTGCGGCGTTATTACGCCAACTTCAGCTATCAAGCCAAATCATGGGGAAGGAAACGCCGTGTCGTTGCCAAGGTTGAATGGCATCCTGGAGAGTTGTATCCCCGTGTCGGCTTCATCGTCACCAACCTGTCACGCCCTGCCAAGCGGGTTGTCGCCTTTTACAATCACCGAGGCACGGCGGAGCAATACATCAAGGAAGGCAAGTACGCCATCAAGTGGACCCGACTGTCATGCAGCAAGTTCCGCAACAACGAGGTTCGCTGTGTGCGGCGGTGACAAATTAGACCACGGAAGCGCCGGATTATCCGACGCTGGCGGATTAAAACTCTGCCACCTGTAACCTTCCAACCTTTTGTGGATGGAAGGTGGGAGGATGTATTCCGTGGATCTTTATCTGCGCGT
>JABIRL010000248.1 GCA_018667855.1 Rhodospirillaceae bacterium | reverse complement strand
GCCCTCCCGGATCAGCGCATGGCCAAACAAATAGCCGTCATCAATCGGGCGTATCAAAGCAGCCGCCAAAAGCAAATCAGGCCGGTAGTCCTCGAAACCCGCGACCGCCAGCATTGCCGAGAGGCTGAAGCGTTGACCCAGTATGCTGGCAGCTTGCAAGGCGCGGCGG
Organism: Rhodospirillaceae bacterium; assembly: GCA_018667855.1. Taxonomy (GTDB): domain Bacteria; phylum Pseudomonadota; class Alphaproteobacteria. Next base: position 11,785 of record JABIRL010000248.1, on the reverse strand, counting down.
TCATTCTCTGGGATAGCATCCAATCGCGCCTGCACGATACCCTGTATGGTGCCGGGTATATTGCCGCTGACCAATTCGTCCGCATTGCGCAGCAACTGTTCCAGAAACAGCGGATTACCGCCCGCCCGGGCGATACAGGTCGCGACAATACCGTCTTCCAAATCTGCAAACTCGTGCACAAGACCGGCCGCTTCGGTTGCCTTCAACGGCATCAGATCAAAAGTCGAAACCGGTACGGAATTGGTTTTCTGTCGCCAATTATCATCGAACGGATCACCGGTAATGCGTGTCGTCAAGACCAACAACGCCGGGCAAGTGGTGACGATTTCGGCTAGTGCGGCGGCCTGAGCCAGAACGGCGGCGTCGGCCCAGTGCATATCCTCGATCCGAAGCAACAAGGGGCATTCGGCGCTTTCCGCCCGCACCAGAGCACCCAGCGTGTCTTGACGACCCCGGTTCCGGGTTTCGTTGTCCATTGCCTCAAACAGGGCACGCAAATCATCCGGTTGGGCGAGGTCCAACATATCGTAAAGATGGACGCGCTGTTCATCCGCCAGGAAGCCATCAGCGAAGGCATTTTTCGCCGCCTGGGCACGAATATCCACGCCGCTGTCCGAGGGCAATTCAAGCAGATCGCGGACCAATGCGCCAATCGCATCCTGGCCCTTACCGGCGCCGAAATCTAGAACCAGGCCGGTACAACTGCCAAAACCCCGATCAGTGGCCAAGTCGTCAAATTCCTGCAACAAACGGGTCTTGCCGATACCGGCCTCGCCCCTGAGCAGAATAGTTTCGCCCCGTCCTCCACGTAAACATTGTTCTAAAATACCACTAAAACGCTCTTTCTCCGCTTCCCGTCCCACAAATCTGGTTGCCGCGGCAAAATTTTCCGCCGCCGACATGCCCGCGACCCGCCAAACCTCAACCGGCTCGGGCAAGCCCTCGATCGGTCGGGGCCCCAGCGATACGCCTGCCACGCGGTTGCCCAGGCCGCGGGCAATATCGGCAGACGAAAAGGTCTCACCCGGTCCGGCAAGATCGGTCAGGCGTGAAGCCAAATTCACGGAATCCCCGGTAACCGTGTATTCCTGATGTCCTTCGCCTCCCATGCGGCTTGCCACAACTTGGCCGGAGGCGACACCGGCATGAATGGCCAGGGGTGGGTCCATGGCCTGGGCCGCGGCATGTAAGGCGCTGGCGGCCCGTATGGCCCGCTCCGGATCATCGGTATGGGCAATGGGCGCACCGAACACCGCCATCACCGCATCACCGATATGCTTGTCCACAGTGCCGCCAAAGCGCAGCACGGCATCATCGGCAACAGCGAAAAACCGGTTCAGAAGCTCATGGGTGCTTTCCGCGCCAAGCCTTTCGGACAGCGCCGTGAATCCGGATATATCGGCGAACAGCACGGTGACCTGACGGCGCTCCGCCTCTACGCCCGGCAAGTCCTGTTCCGCTTTCGACGCCGCCTCGTCTTCATCGGCAAGTGCCTCGATAGCCGCCATGACCCGTTTTCTCGGTCCCAGGGGCAGGCCCAGCTCGCGCAAATCCCCGTCATTGATGGCCGGCAGATCCCGCATCCCGACTTCGTTTTCAACGAAGACGTCAATATATTTCACCAAGTCCAGGTCGGTGAGCCATTCCCTAACATCGTCAGCCATACAGCCTCCCCCTACCTCACCAGGTATCAATCCACGGCCGCTTCTTGCCCTCGCGGGGGGCGGGAGGCGGGGCAGAGCGCAGGCCAGCCATGATCCATTCTCGGGTATCAGCGGGATCGATGACATTGTCCAGTTCGAACAGGGACGCCGCATTGATGGCCTTGCCCTGGGCATACATGGCGGCGACCATTTCCTCATACTTGTCCATGCGTTCTTCCGGGTCCTCGATGGCCATCAATTCATCGCGCCGGCCCAATTTCACGGCACCTTCCAGGCCCATGCCGCCAAATTCACCCGTCGGCCAGGAGATGGTCAACATGGGCGCATGAAAGCCACCCCCCGCCATGCCTTGCGCGCCCAGGCCATAACCCTTGCGCAATACAATGGTAAAGGTCGGCACCGTGACATTCGCGCCGATGACGTACAGGCGACAGCAATGACGCACTAGGGCGGTCTGTTCAGCCACCGGGCCGACCATGTTGCCGGGCGTATCGCATAGAAACACCAGGGGTAGGTCGTAGGCATCGCAAAGCTGCATGAAGCGGGCGGCTTTGTCAGCGGCATCGCTATCGATGGCGCCAGCCAGATGGTTCGGGTTATTGGCGACGATGCCCACGGGCCGGCCTTCGATACGGGCCAGGGCGGTCACCATGCCAAGGCCAAAACCAGCGCGCAGTTCCAGGACCGAGCCGGTATCCGACAGCTGTTCAACCACCTTGCGCACATCATAAATGCGCAGACGATCCTCGGGGATTGCTTGACGCAGCAGGCGTTGATCAACGCATTCCCAATCCTCCACCGCGCCCTGAAAATAGCCGATGTACTGCTGTGCCACCGTGACGGCCTCTTCCTCGTCCTTGACGGCGACATCGACCACGCCGTTGGGCACCTGCACCGACATCGGGCCAACTTCCTCGGGCCGGAATACGCCCAGGCCGCCGCCTTCGATCATCGCCGGGCCACCCATTCCGATAGTGGAATTCTCGGTCGCGATGACCACGTCGCAGCAACCCAGCAACACCGCGTTGCCGGCGAAGCAGCGGCCGGAGGTGATACCCACCAGGGGCACCAGACCACTCAATCGGCCGAACAGGTGAAAGGCGGGGACATGCAGGTTGGCGGCGAAAATCATGTCCGTGTCACCGGGCCGGCCACCGCCGCCCTCGGTGAAAAAGACAATCGGCAGACGCCACTTCTCCGCCATTTCGAACATGCGGTCCTTCTTTTTGTGATTGTTCTTGCCCTGGGTGCCGGCCAGAACCGTATAGTCATAGCTCATCACGGCGCAGCGGGCGGTCTCGTCGGGAAACAGATGGCCATTGATACGGCCCAGGCCGGTTACCAGACCGTCCGCTGGGGTGCGTTCGATCAATTCATCGATGGAATGCATGCCCCGGCGCGCGGCAAGAACCAGGGAGCCGATTTCCTTGAAGGAACCGGCATCGCATAATTGTTCGATATTTTCCCGTACCGTGCGCTGGTTGGTTTTGCGCCGCCGGGCCACGGCATTGGGGCGCCGGTCGTCCAGGGTAACGCCCTGGCGATCCATCACTTCGGCCAAATCCGGGCGCACGTAATCGAGATCAATCGCGACCACATCGCCCGTATCGGGAATCTCAACCTCTTGCTCGGCGACATAGGCCAGGGCGCCGCCTTCATAGACCGTATCGCCGGGCTGTACGGGCAATTGACGCACGATGCCACTGAATTCCGCCTCGATCACATGCTGCATCTTCATGGCTTCCATGATCAGCACCTGACGGCCGGGGTAGACATCATCACCCACCGTGACATCAACACTGACGATGGTGCCCAGCATGGGCGCGGAAATTGCGACGGTGCCGTCCGGGCCCGCCAAGTCACTGCTCGCGGCGGCCGTGGGCGCCGCCTCGGATTTGCCGTGGGACAGAACCGCCAAGGGATCGGAGGCATCCACCTTGACGCCGACCAGGTTCGCGTCCGCCGGATCATCGGCGTCCGGCGTCAGGAACAGACGCTGATGATCGGTGCCGCCGACGAGATCATCCAAGTGAGTATCGATGAATTGCGTATTAATCTTGCCGGCACGAAAATCCGGATGGGTCACCAGGTTCTGCAAAAACGAAATATTGCTCGCCAGGCCGGTAATCCGACATTCACACAGGGCACGATAGGTTTTCCGTGCCAGGACCGTGAAATCGTTGCCATTGGCATGGGCGATCAACTTGGCCAGCAGGGAGTCGTAGCTGGGCGAGGTGCGATAGCCCGGATAACCGAACGTATCGACACGGATGCCCGGCCCGGACGGCATTTCAAAGGCTTCCAAGGTACCGCCCGATGGCCGTACGCTGCCATCGGCCTCGATGGTTTCCATGTTGATGCGCACCTGCATGGCCTGGCCCCGCGGCGGGGCGACCTGATCCTGGGCCAAATTCAGGTCGGACAAGGTTGCGCCGCCGGCGATATGCAGCTGGGTCTGCACCAGATCGACACCCCAGACTTCTTCCGTCACGGTGTGTTCAACCTGCAAACGGGGGTTCGCCTCGATAAAGAAATAATCGTCGCCCTCGATCAAGAACTCAAAGGTACCCACATTGCGATAGTCCACCGCCCCGGCCAGTTTGACCGCCGCCTGGGTCAAGCGTTCCCGCAGAAGAGGCGCCAATCCTGGTGCCGGCGCCATTTCCACCAGTTTCTGGTGGCGCCGCTGGATCGAACATTCCCGCTCACCCAGATGGCTGATGGCACCGCTGCCATCGCCGATGATCTGCACCTCGATATGACGGGGCTGTTGCAACAGCCGCTCGACGAAGACATCACCGTTGCCGAAGGCCTGCAAGGCCTCCCCCTGGCAAATCTCCAACGCCGCCGCGATGTCCTTCTTTTCATGAATGGCACGCATGCCGCGACCGCCGCCGCCGCCAATGGCCTTGATCATGGTGGGGCCATGGGCTTCGAAGAACGCTTCCGCCGCCGCCACATCCGTCGCGCCCTGGCTGCCGGGCAGCACGGGCACGCCGCACTTTTCAGCCAGGTCACGGGCCGCCGCCTTGTCGCCGAACATACTGAGGGTTTCCGCGCCCGGTCCGACAAAGGCAACACCCGCCTGGGCGCAGGCAAGGGCGAATTCCGCATTCTCACTCAAAAAGCCATAGCCGGGATGAATGGCGTCGCAGCCCAATTCCCGCGCCAGGTCAAGAATCGCGCCGCTATCCAGATAGGCGGGTACACCACGGCCCGGCAGGATGGCCGCCTCGTCCGCCTTCGCCAAGTGCAGGGACTCCGCTTCGTCCGTGGCATAAACCGCCACGGTGGGAATGCCCAAATCAGCGGCGGCACGCAGAATGCGAATTGCGATTTCGCCTCGATTGGCGACCAATAGTTTCTTGATGCTCATGAAAACAGCTTTCCTCGATTGATGGTCTTTTTGTTAGGACAATTATTAGGACAGCGGCGGCTCGGCCAAATGCCAGTCGGTTGCCGCCTGATAGGATTTGCCGGCCCGCAACAACATGGGCTCCCGCCACCAGGCAGCCTCCAACTGCATGCCCATGGGCAAACCGGCCTTCGACAGACCACATGGCAGCGACAGGCCCGGATAGGCGCCGAAGCCCCCGGCGTAGGTATTGCGGGAGGCATCGCGCGTCGCCTCCAGCAAGGATTTATCTTCCACGATGGGCGGTGGCGGGGCCGGCGTGGTGGGGGAGACCAGGATATCAATATCCTGAAACAGGGCGGCGATGGTGCGTTGCCAGGTTTCCCGTGCCCGGGTCGCATTGGCATAGTCAACGGCGCTAAAGGTCCGGCCCACCAGCATGCGTTCCAGTACCGGCTTGGAGAACAACTCGGGATGATTATCCAGGCGCTCGGCGTGAAAGGCACAGGCATCGGCATAGACCTGAATGGTGGCCCATTGATGGGTGTCTTCGGCACCGTCCACATCAATCTCGACAACCTTGGCGCCTTGCGCCTCCAGGGCGCGCACCGCCCCCAGCACAGCCTCGGCGATCTCTCCATCGCAATCTTCAAAATAATGGTTTCGCGGCAGCCCGAGGCGCAGGCCGGCGACGCCATCATTCAAGGTGGGTAGGAAATTACCCAAATCCGGCGCCTCGCCGGGGGCCGAGCCCGGCTCTCCATGAGCCGTAACGGCCAATATGCGCGCCACGTCTTCAACCCGCCGTGCCATGGGCCCGATGGTGTCATAGGCGGCACTGACCGGTGTCGAACCATGGTTAGGCACCCGGCCATGGGTGGGCCGCAGCCCGGTTACACCGTTCATGGCGGCGGGCAGGCGGACCGAACCGCCCGTATCGGTACCCAAGGCACCTTGTGCCATGCCAGCGGCTACCACGGCGCCGGAACCGCCCGAAGAGCCGCCGGGCACTCGTGTCTGGTCCCAAGGGTTATGACACTGGCCGCTGACCGGATTGTCGGAACGGATGCCAAAGGCCAGCTCCTGCATGGTCGCTTTACCCAGAATGACCGCACCCGCCGCTTTTAGCCGCTGGACGACAAAGGCATCCTGGTTGGGCACAACATCCTTGAAATGCAGGGAGCCGGACGTCGTCCGCACCCCGGCGGTCTGAATGTTATCCTTGATGGCCATGGGCATGCCGTGCAACAGACCCAGCCACTGGCCGTTCGCGGCGGCCTGGTCGGCGGCATCAGCGGCTTCACGGGCTTGCTCCGCCGTGACCGTGATCATGCCGTTGATCGCCGCGTCATGGCGTTCGATCACAGACAGGGCGTTTTCCAGGTTTTCACGCGCCTTTGGGAGCATCGATATCCTCGTTTCTGGCATTCGCCGCAAGAAAAGCCGGCCGGGCGTAAGCACGGTCACGATAGACCCGGCAGGGCTCGGGCAATTCCACCTCATACCGTTCGGCAAAATTGAAGGTCGTGGCCAGCAGAATATCCGCGGCGCTTAACTTGTCGCCGAATATATATGGCGTGAACGCCGCGACCGCAGGGGCCACGGCATCGATCTGCTTTTTGCAATATTCCGCCGCCGAGGCCACGGCCACCGGTGCTTCGCCATAAATTTCCGGCAGGAACTTATGCCGGCGGATCAGATACAGGGAATGGGCATCCAGCTCCATCATGGCGAAGTAGCTCCATTCATCCGCTCTGGCTCGATCCTCCGGCGATTGCGGAAAAAATAGTTCCTGGTCCCCGCCGCCTGCCCCACCATACGCATTGAACAGATAGTTCACGATGGCCGCGCTTTCGGTCAGGGTGAATTCGCCGTCCTGCAGGCAGGGAATTTTCTGCTTTGGGTTATGCGCGGTGTATTCATCCGTCAAGGTTTCCCCGGTGCGTGACTGGATCGGTCTGAATTCATAGTCCAGACCCAGTTCGTGCAGGGCCCAATGCACGCGCAAGGCCCGCAGGGATATGGCGCCCCATAGGACAATGCCGCCGCTCATCAGTTCCACCCTTCCTTTAAGAAGCCATCGACCGTGCGATGGAGCTCGCCGCGCTGGCTTTCGATCAACATGGAATGGGTGGCGCCGCCAATCATGACATAGCGGCGCACAATATCGTCGGACAGCAATTCGAACACCGCCCGGCCCTGCTCGGGTCTGGTTTCCCGGTCCCATTCGCCGACCACGATCATGGTTGGCGCTCGAATGGCGCTGGGGTCGTAAGGCGCGACATTCGACTGAAGGCGCTCCTGAACGTCCTTGACCACACCGGCGGGCGCCCGTGCCCGGGGTGGATCATGGCGGGCCGCTTCCGGGTCCGAGGCCACCGCCACATCGGCCCAGGCCGCCATATGGCCGGGTTCCCCCAGACTGGCGATCTGTTCATCATCCAGCTCTCGACACCAACGGGTGATCACGGCCTCCGCATCCACCATGCGGTAGGCCCCCGGCATCACGCCGGTGGAAATGGCCCCGCCCGCGCCCATCCAGGCCGCGCCGTAGAGCACCAAACGTTCAACCTTGTCCGGTTGCTGGCCGGCGTATGTGCCGCCAATCAAAGTACCCCAGGAATAGCCGATCAGGGCCAAACGGGGCAGGTTCCGCTGTTCCAGGATGAAATCGATAACCTTGGTGACGTCGGCCACGGCATCGTCGGTATCCACGATGGGTGGATTATCTTCTGCCGGTACCGACATCTCCGCCGGCCGGTCGGAGGCGCCATAACCCAGCAGATCAACGCACCAGACATCAAAGCCGGCCCGGGCCAGGATATCCATCCAGGACCCGCCTTCCAGTTGGTAATCGAAGGTCACTGTCGATGGGTAGGTCGCGCCATGGATACACAGCACTGTTTCCGACGGGCCGAAATCATGCCGATCCGCCAATCGCTTGTTACGGACAAAGACGGACAAGCCGGCCTGGCTACTCTCGACCATATGATCGGCGACGATGATTTCAGACATATGTGCAACTCCGTGAAATGAACTAATGAATGGTCCAGCCACCATCCACCAACAAAGACGTACCGGTGATCATAGACGACGCGGGGGACGCCAGGAACAGCACGGCGGCGGCGACATCGTCGATCTGGCCCAGTCGAGGCAGCCTGATCTTGCCCTCAACATAATCGCGGAAGTCCTTTTGCGCCAAGCCCGCTTGGGTCATGGGGGTTTCCACGAACGTCGGTGCGACGGCGTTGACGCGGATATTTTGCGCCGCCAGCTCATACGCCATGGCTTTGGTCAAGCCTTCGATGGCGAATTTCGAGGTTGAATAGACGCTGCGATCCCGCAGAGCACGGTGCCCGGCCTGTGACGACATATTGATGATGGATCCAGCCTGACCGTTCCGGACCATCAACCGCGCCGCCGCCTGCGCGGCGAAAAACGCCGCCCGCAGGTTCAGATCCATGACATGGTCAAAGGTTTCGGTATCCACCTCTAAGAATGGCTGCGGTTTGTTGGTGCCGGCGTTATTGACAAAGATTTGGAAGGGCGGCAGGTCCGCCAAGGCGGTCGCAAGCTTGTCCGTTTCCGTGACGTCAACAGCCAACACGTGGGCCGCGCGGCCAAGGTCTTCGATGGTCTTGGCCACTGCTTGTAAATCGTCCCGGCTGCGGCCGACCAAAGCTACATCCGCCCCGGCGCCGGCCAGAGCCACGGCGCAACCTTCGCCAAGGCCCCGTGAGGCGCCCGTGACCACGGCCATTTGACCGTCCAGGCGAAAGCCGTCGATGGTACCAGCCACCATGATCAATCCTGTTTCGCCTTGTGGGCGGCCAGGGCCATGAGCCGGCGGTCCCGCCAGCTACGCCGCCCCGCCAGGCCGTCCATGGGCAATACTTCGCGCCGCTCGTCATCGACCTTCCCGATCAGCCCGTCGCTCCACATTTGCGGGTCCGTGCGGGATTTCTGGATCGAATGATACAGCGGCCCCAGGCGCGCGGCATAATCCGCCACGCCGCCCGGCGCGTTCAGGTCGATGGTTTCAAACGGCCCCATGAAAGACCAGCGCAGGCCCAGACCCTCGGACACCGTATTGTCGATATCCTCGGCCGAGGCGTAACCGGCTTCGAACAGGTCCCAGGCTTCCCGCAACAGGACACCTTGCAGGCGGTTCAGAATAAAGCCCTCGATCTCCCGGCGAACCAGCACCGGTGACTGGCCCACCTTGGCCATGATCGCCAGGGCGCCGTCGACCGCATCCCGTGCCGTCCAGGGCGCCGGCACCACTTCAACCACGGGCACCAGATAGGGCGGATTGACCGGATGGGTGACCAGGAAACGTTCCCGGTTCGTCGCTTCCTCGGTGAACGCGGAGCCTGGAATGCCGGAAGTGGAACTGCCGACAATGGCACCAGGATCCAGCAAGGGACCAATCTGGTTGGAGATCTCCCGTTTGACCGGTACTTCCTCCAGCACGGACTCCTGGACGAAGCGGGCGCCGCGCACCGCTTCCTCCAGTGTCTCGCAGACGATGATCCGGGCCAATATGGCAGCGACATCATCGATCAGATCATAACTTTTCAAATCATCCAGCTGCTGTCCGACAACCGCCATGAAACCTTGGCGGATGGCGGGCGCGGCATCATAGACCCGAACCTGTTCCCCAGCCCTGGCAAAGACAATCGTCCAGCCACCGCCGACCAGACCGGCACCGACAATGGCGATATGCCCCGCCACTAGCTGGGCTCCACCGCCGTATAGGGAGGCACGTTGCGTCCGCCGTAACGGCGAACCCGCACATTGGCCTGTTCCGCGTGTCCGGCGAAACCTTCCAGCATGCAAAGACGGGAGCAATACTCCCCGACCAGCGCCGAGGCTTCATCGGTCAACACCCGCTGATAGGTATGGGTTTTGATGAACTTGCCGACCCACAGACCACCGGTATAGCGCCCGGCCCGCTTCGTGGGCAGGGTATGATTGGTGCCGATCACCTTATCGCCATAGGAAACATTGGTACGGGGGCCCAGGAATATGGCGCCATAGTTGGTCATGTTATCTAGGAAATATTCATCGTCATGGGTCATCACCTGGACATGTTCAAAGGCCAAACGGTTGGCCTCCCGCAGCATCTCTTCATCATTGTCGCACAGGATCACGGCGCCATAGTTGGCCCAGGATTCCCGGGCAATTTCCGCCGTCGGCAGGATGTCCAGCTGACGTTCGACTTCCACCATGGTGTCTTTCGCCAGGGCTTCCGACGTGGTCAATAATATGGCGGGCGAGGTGGGGCCGTGCTCGGCCTGGCCCAGCAGATCAATGGCGCAAAGCTCCCCATCGACGGTATCGTCGGCGATGATCAGGGTTTCCGTCGGCCCGGCGAACAGATCGATGCCAACCCGGCCGAACAGCTGCCGCTTGGCCTCGGCCACGAACATATTGCCCGGCCCCACCAGCATATCGACGCCCTGGATGCTTTCGGTTCCAAGGGCCATGGTGGCGACCGCCTGAATGCCGCCCATGACCAGGATCTCGTCCGCGCCACCCATGTGCATGGCGGCGACAATGGCAGGATGGGGCGCGCCGCCCTGGGGCGGGGCGGAGGCGACAATGCGGGGTACGCCGGCCACCTTGGCCGTCACCACGCTCATATGGGCGGAGGCGACCATTGGGTATTTGCCGCCCGGCACGTAACAGCCAACGGAATTCACGGGGATGTTTTTATGCCCCAGCACCACGCCGGGCATGGTTTCCACTTCCACGTCCGTAAGGGCCGCTCTTTGATGCCGAGCAAAGTTCCGCACCTGTTCCTGGGCAAAGCGGATATCGTCCAGATCGCGCTTGGCCACTTTCGACATGGCGGCCTCGACCTCCCGTTCCGAAAGGCGAAAATTTTCCGGGCTCCAGCTATCGAACTTCTCTGATAATTCACGAACGGCGTCATCGCCACGGGTCTGGATGTCGTCCAGAATTGCTTCCACCTGGGCCCGCACCTTGGCATCGGCCTCGTCGACCTCCGCCTGCCCCAAACCCTGCTTCAGATATTTCGCCATGAACCCCTCCCTAATATCTCTCCTGGCAACCTACCCAATAGCCGCCGCCCTTGGAAGATGCCAGCTGTGGCTTTTTGCCGCGCCCTGGACCCGGCATCGGGATTTAGTGCTATGAAAGACCCCGTATGCCCAGCCGTATGGATAGTCCGAAGGTGAGTTATGAACGACCATGTAAAATCAGCTGCCCGAAAACAGAAACTACGCTCCCCCCGCGTGGCGATTATCGGGGCCGGAATGTCCGGCATCCTGACGGCGATCAAGTTCCAGGAAGCCGGCATCACGGATTTCACCATCTATGAAAAGGCTGACCGTCTGGGCGGTACCTGGCGCGAAAATACCTATCCTGGTCTTTGCTGCGACGTGCCTTCGCATATGTACCGCTATTCCTTCGAGCCGAATTCGGAATGGAGCCATCGCTTCTCTCCCGGGGCTGAAATCAACGCATATTTCGAGACGGTGGCGAAGAAGTACGATGTGGAAAAGCACATCAAGTTCAATATGGAGATAACCCGCGCGCGCTTTATCAATGGGAAATGGAGCCTCGAAAGCGATGGCGAGGAAATCGATGTGGTCGATATTATTTTGTCGGCCGCGGGCGTCCTGCATCACCCGGTCTATCCCAACATCAAAGGCCTGGATGATTTCGCCGGCGACGTCTTTCATTCCGCCCGTTGGGACCATGACGTCACCCTGGAAGGCCGGCGCATCGGCGTCATCGG
>JABIRL010000247.1 GCA_018667855.1 Rhodospirillaceae bacterium | reverse complement strand
CCCGCGAAAAGCTGGAACTGGCGGCCGACGCCTACGCTGATTATCTCCTATTTGTCGCAGTGTTTTAATTCCACGCCCTGTTTATCGCCAACATCAATCTGGAAAATTCCCTTTGGCTAGGCGCCAGCAACGCTAGCCGAAGGATGCGGCTGACATAAGAAGTGTTGATTTTCTCAGCAGCGGCGATCTCCTCGACGGTGGCGTAGACGCCGGTCTCCATCAGCTTGCGCCAGCGGAAGGCACGGGCCAGAGCCTTGACCATGGTGTTGTTGATACGGGTGCGGGGTTTAGCCCAGGCGGGAGCGCCATCGGGGGAGATCACGAGCTTTCGTCCACCCCGCATACAACTGGCACACGCGCAAACCAGCCCTCTGAGACTATCGCCGCTAAACGAAAGCGGCCGTCCACTGGTAGGCGGACGGCCGTTCGCGGCCTGAAACTGAAGCCGGATTTTTTACTCTGCTACATCCTTTTCCAGTTCGTCCCTTGCTCGAAAGCATGGGCCGCCTGATAAATTGATGATTCATTGAAATGCTTTCCTACCAGCATCATGCTAACCGGCAATCCCTTCGACATGCCGCAGGGAATGGCCATGGCCGGATGGTGGCTGATGTCGAATGGGGCGGTGTTGGAGATCATCTCCAATGCCCGCTGGACATATTCTTCGCGGCTGGCATCGGGGGCTGGCAACGGCGTTGCCTTGATTGGTGTCGTTGGCATTAACAGCAAATCGTAATCATCCAGCACCGCGTCGTAAGCCGCGGTCAGAAGCCGGGTGATATTCATCGCCTTGCCGTAGTAGCGGCTACCGTAATATTTGCGGATATAGGTGCCGAACATGGTGAACAGCTTGGTGGTCTCGGACATCTCATTCGCCCGGTTCCGCCAGTTGCGGTGGAAATCCATCAAACTGGTGACGTACAGGTCGGGCCGACTGACGCCATAGCCGTCTCCATACATCATGGTTTGGGTCAGCCCCTCGACGCCGATTGGCATCCACAGGGCAGCGCCCAGCATATGCATCGGGATCGACACTTCTTTCACCTTGGCACCCATGCTCTGCAGCTTCTTGGCCGCCGCACGCACCTTGGTATTGACGTCACTTTCAGCATTTTCCTGCATGAAGCCTTCCTTGATGATGGCGATCTTCATGCCTTTGATACCCTTTTTGCCCTGCAAGGCCTGGGTGTAACGCTGGGTCTTTACGTTGTACTGACGTGGATCGTAACCGTCATCGCCGGCAAGCACTTCCAGCATTAGGGCGTTGTCGGCCACGCTGTTGGTCATCGGGCCAATATGATCCACATAGACCTCGATCGGCATAACACCCGTGTAGGGCACTAGACCATGGGTCGCTTTCATACCGTAAACGCCACAGAATGACGCCGGCATACGAATTGAGCCGCCTTGGTCGCCGCCAATTGCCATGTCGACCTCGCCCGCCGCCAGCAGCGCCGCGCTGCCCGACGAAGAGCCGCCGGCCGAATAGCCCATCTTGTGAGGGTTGTGAACCGGGCCCGTGGCATTGGTATGGCTACCGCCCGACAAACAGAAATTCTCGCAATGGGACTTGCCAACAATGGTGGCGCCGGCATCCAGCAGGCGCGTTGCGACCGTGGCGTCGATCTCCGGCACATAGCCTTCAAGGGTGGCGGCACCGTTCATCATGGGCACGCCGGCCAGCATCACGTTGTCCTTCAGAACGACGGTCTTGCCTTTCAGCTTGCCCCGCGAAGCGCCCTTGACCTCGGTCTTAATGTACCAGGCGTTATAAGGGTTCTCTTCCGCTCTCGGACGGTAGCCTGGGGTACGCGGATAATGCACCTGCGGCAAGTTGTCCGGCATGGCATCAACAACGTTGTAGGCATCGACATTGCCTCTAAACAAATCGATATAGGACTGCACGTCCGCATCGGTTAGATCCAGGCCCATGTCGTCGGCTAGATCCAAAATCTGTTCCGGTGTGGGGAGTTGTACGGCCATTTCTTTTCCTCCGCTGTGTTTCGATCCTACGGCGCCAGGTAGCGCAGCAGTTGGGGGTCGTCCTTGATATTCGCCGACGGGCCTTCAAGCGCGATCTGGCCCCGGTCCATG
>JABIRL010000114.1 GCA_018667855.1 Rhodospirillaceae bacterium | reverse complement strand
CCTAATGGTCTGAATTTACTCCGCCGTTGACACCATGCCGGTCTCGTCGCTTACGGCGATGCAAAAACCGTTAATGCGGTCCCACCATCCGTTGAGACGCGCGTTTTCCTGCAAACGGGCGAGGTTACCGATATTCGTCTCAAATGCGAAGGTTGTGGCGCCTCTGGATGCGGCCAGAAGTGAAATTGTGCCGAAATTCCCTCCGATATCGAAAACCACATCGCCCGGTTTGATGTTCTTGGCCCATTCAATATTGTGGGCCTCCAACTCTGCATAGGGCAAACTCTGCGGACGGTACTGATAATAGCGAAACCCCAGGCCCGTATCAATAATTGGGGCGCGTGCGAGACGCGTGGCCACCCGTCTCAATAATGTTTTCATATTAGTTTATTTATCACCACTATCAGTACTAAAGAGTAAATTACGTGCTTATTGGTTACAGCATAATTTGTCAAATAATATGTGACAAGAATAGGTCATATCCTGTTGTAGAAAAAAGTGTATTATTCTAATACTTATATTTAGGTAAATGTAGCCAGTATTCATCAACTTTCTGATGTAGTTTGTCGAAAAAATGTAGAATTTCTATATTACTACTAAGGTAAAAAAGGTGCATTTTTTTGAATTTCTTATTCAACGGAAGCTAACTTATTGACATAGCGTCCCTTTTTTTCTGACCGAAGGGCTGACTTTGCCGCAGCATCAAATCTCAGCGTCTCATCCATTCAATTCACCGAAGGCGTTACCGAATCGCGCGATGGCAAACGCATCAATGGGCAGGCTGGACTTGCCCTCGGTGATCAATTCGCACAACAAGCGCCCGACGATGGGTGAGAGCTGGAAGCCGTGGCCGGAGAAGCCGAAGGCATGAAAGGCATTCTCCGCCGCCCGGCTGGGGCCGATGACGGGGATGGCGTCGGGCATGACGGCTTCGATGCCGGCCCAGCAGCGCACCACCTGGACCGGGCCCAATTGCGGGAACAACGCCTTCACCGTCCGGGCGCTGTTACCCATGCCGGCCAGGCGGGTTTCAGCGATATTCGTCTCGGGCACAGCGCGGCCCCGCTGGCCGCCGCCGATCATCACCGTACCATTGGCGAATTGCTTGAAGGATAACGGCCGACCAACGGCGCCCAGTACCGGCGTTATGAACGGCTCGACTGCTTCGGTGATCATCAGCATGGGCGCGGCCGCCTCGACAGGCGCGTCATCGCCGATCATGCGGCAGACCTGCTGACCCCAGGCACCGGCGCAATTGACTAGGATCGGCGCTTCAAATCTTCCGGGCGCGACGCGTACCCGCCAAAGACCGGCGCTCTGCTCGATCTCTCCCACCGCGGCGGCGGTTTTGACCTGCACGCCCAATGACAGCGCCGTTCGGTAATAGGCTTGCGTCGTGCGATAGGGATTGGCGGCGCCGTCATCCGGGCACCAGATGGCGCCCAGACAATGGGGCGACAGGGCAGGTACGATCTCCCGCAGGCTCTCCCGGTCGATCAACTGTTCATGGCTGTAGCCCAATCCGCGCAACTGGCCGACCCGATGGGCCTGTTGCACCAATTCATCATCGCTCTCGGCGATTTCTATCTGTCCGCAGACGGTAAAGCCGCAATCATCGCCGACAAATTCGGCGATATTCGCCCATACCTCCTGGGCCGCGACGGAGAGCGGGATCTCCGCCAAATGACGGCCCCGGCGGCGCACCCCGCCCGCGTTGACGCCGGAGGCATGGCGGCCCGGATGATCCTTTTCCAACACCACGGCGCGCAGGCCGGCCTTGGCCAGATGGATCGCCGTAGACAGGCCGTGCAGGCCGCCGCCGATGATGATGACATCGGAAGTCTCAGAGCCCGGCATCTTCGCCCTCCGCGAAATTGGCAAGCTGATCCATGGAAACCGGCTGGCTGGGCCAGCGCAGGCGAAAATAGCCAACATCTTCCATCGTCGTACCTAAGGAACGGCTCAGAACCTCCGCCACCACCAAACCGCACATGCGCCCCTGGCACGGCCCCATGCCGGGGCGGCCATAGGCCTTGAGCTGGTTCACATCGCGGCAGCCTTCATGGGCGAACGCTCTGATCCCGCCCGCCGTGACCTCTTCGCAACGGCAGACGATTGTTTCATCGCCGGGATCAAGGAATTCCTCACCCGGCGCGAACAGCGTATCGACGTAGGCGCGGGCCGCCAGGCATTGGCGCAATTCCGCCTCAGCCTCACCGAGCGCTGCTTGATCATCGCCAAGCTTCATGGCCGCGATCCGGCCCTGCAAGGCCGCCGCCCGCGCGCCAACGATGCCGGCGCCGTCACCCACCAGATGAATATGCGGCAGATCGGGCGATGGGCGCGGCCGCCAACAGCGTTGCCCATGGTCCCATTCGTGGGGCAGACCCAGGGCCTTGGTGATCTGTATATTCGGTGTGACGCCCGTATGCAGGAACAGGTGAGCGCAGGGAATTTCCCGCGCCATGCCTTTATGTTTGAAGGTCAGGGCCCGCACTTGATCGTCGCCAATGGCGGCAAGACCGGATGCCTTTTTGATGTGCTGCACGCCGGACTGGCGTAATTCCTTCAACAACGCCCTCCCCTGGCCCAGCAATTCCCGCTGCCGCAGCAAGCCGGGCAGGTAGCGCATCGCGGCCCTGGCATTGGCGGCCGGCGTGGTTTCCACCAAGGCCGCGATATCGACCCCGGCACGCAGATACTGCGCCGTCAGCAACCATAACAACGGCCCGCTGCCGGCCAGGACGACGCGCCCCTCGGGCACCAGGCCAAGGCTTTTCAGCAGTGTCTGCCCGGCCCCCGCCCCCATCACGCCCGGCAGGGTCCAGCCCGGCATGGGCATGGGCCGCTCAAGCGCCCCCGTGGCCAGGATGATCCGATCGGCATGAAGCTCATCGGCCTTGCCGTCGCGGCTGAAATAAATCCGGCCGTTCGAGCTGATCTGCCAGACGGAAGCGCCAAAAAAATCATGTCGGCCCGGATCCGCCTCCCGTAGCAGCAAATCCCGGCCCCGGGTATAGTCCGGGCCAAGAATTTCCTCCCGTTCCGGATCGGCCAACGGATCGGCCATGGTGATGCCGCGATAGATCTGTCCGCCTGGTAGCATCTGTTCATCCAGTAGCGCTGTTTCAATGTCCTGGCGCCGGGCCTCGGCCACGGCCGCCAGACCGGCCGGGCCGGCGCCAATTACCGCCAGTGGAACCCGGCTAATCATCGCTGACGATGCGGCCGGCGGGGGTCATGGGGATAATGCGCATACCGCTCCGAACTGCCGTCTGACAACTTCGCACATTGCCCTGGCCATCGATGCGGACCAGGCAATCGAAGCAATTGCCGATCATGCAGAACGGCCCACGCGCACCACCGCCGGGCGTCGTCCGAAACTGGAGAACGCCTGCTGCTAGCAAGGCTGCGGCCACGTTGTCGCCGGGTTGCGCCGAAACGGCCCGTCCGTCGAAATAGATCGTCAGTTCAGGGCCAGTCGCAGCCGCCAGTCGCCGAAATCGCGGCGCGGTCATCTATTCGGCTGCTTCGGCCTGGCTGATGAAACCTTCCCTGATATCCCGTTCCACATCCGCCTCGGCGCGCTGGCCGGGCTCCCCATAGCCGGCGCCGCCGCCCGTGCGAGCCACCAGTATATCGCCCTTTTCCAATGGAAAACTGACCTTGGACGGCAAATTGATAACCTGATCACCGCGCAGCACCTGGGTCGAGGCACAGACCCCATCGGCACCGCCGAACAGACCCTCCGGCGCCAGTCGGAAACGGTCGGAATAGGTGGCGAAGGTCACGTTGTCGGCCAGGATGTGATAGCGCCGCTGGAAGCCCAGACCGCCACGATAACGGCCCGCGCCGCCCGAATCCGCCACCAGGCTGTAGTCCTCCACCCGGAAATAATCGTATTCCATATCCATGGCCTCAATGGGCACGTTGGAACAGTTGGAAAGCGGGCTGTCCACCGCATCGCAGCCATCGCTATGGGTCGAGGCGCCGTAGCCGCCGCCCAGAATTTCCAGATAGATCTTGTAGCCGTCCTGGGTCAGTTGGCTGAGCACGATGATTTCCGTGGAATCGAAACCCGCCGCGATCACCTTGTCCGGGGCCGAGGGCGCCAACGCCTTCATCACCGCGTTATAGGCCCGATAGGCCGACAGCATACGCGCCCGCACCGGTGCCGGCCGGCGGGGGTTGAGCAGGCTGCCGTAAGGTGCGCGCACCTGGATCGGCCGCTTGCTGCCCTCGTTAAAGGGGATATCCGGGCTGGTCAGCACCGCCTTGACGCAGGACAGCCCGGCCGCGACGGTGGAGGCATAGGGGCAGTTGACGTTAGAGCCGACCTGATCGCAGGTGCCTTCGTAATCGACAATGACGTTATCGCCCTTGATCTCGACCCTCGCCTGGACGCGCAGGGGCTCGTCCGTGACGCCGTCATCATCCAGAAAATCCTCGCCTTCGTAGACGCCGTCGGGCAATTCGCGGATAGCGGCCCGCATGCGCCGCTCGGAATAATCCAGCAGCTCGTCCATGGCTTCCATCAACACATCCGTGCCGAAACGGCCGCACAGCTCCATCACCCGGCGGCCGCCAATGCCGTTGGCGGCGAACTGCGCGTTGAAATCGCCGATGGTCTGGTCCGGCACGCGGATATTGGCGCGGATCAGGCGCTCCAACGGGCCGCCGTTCCAATCGTGATCCATATTGTATTTGCTGGGCGGGAAGATGATGCCTTCCTGATGAACATCCGTGGCATCCGGGTTCAACCCCGGCGCGCCGCCGCCCAGATCCAGATGATGGGCCACCGTGGCGCCGAAACCGACCAGAACGCCCTCGAAAAAAATCGGCGAGAACAAAAACACGTCTTGGAGATGCTGGCCGCCCTGGAACGGATCATTGTTGATATAGAAATCCCCTTCGACCAGGGTATCGGTGGGAAACAGCTCGGCGCAGGGCCGGAACGTCGCCCCGATGGGCCCCAACTGCATGGGGATCAGTTCCGCCTGGGCGACCACATTGCCGTGGCGGTCCAACAGGGCGGCTGAGCAGTCGTTGGCTTCCCGGACCACAGGCGAATAGGCCGAACGAACCAGCTTCACACCCATTTCCCGGGCGGCGGCGATCAGCCCCTGGCTGATCACGGCTTGATCGACAGCATCAATGGCCATGGTTCTAATCCTTCCCCAAATTTCTAATCAGAATATTATCCTGGTCGTCCACCTCGCCGACCCAATCCCGCGGAATGAAGATGGTGGACGTACCATCCTCCACCAGGACCGGTCCCGCCATGCCCTCGGCTTGATCCTTGACGGCAGCCCGGCTGGCCAGCAGGCAGTCCTGCCATTCGCCCTGGTCAAATATCCTGGTTTGCCCGCGCGTGGCCTCATCCCCGATGCCCTCGTTCAGTGCCGGCACCACATCCGGCGCGGCGGAGGCGCCAAGGCGGAACGAAACGATCTCGGCCCGGTGCAAACCGGATTCGCCAAACGCGAAAACCCGGTTGTGGGCCTCGTTGAACAGGGCCAGCAGGCCGTCCGCGTCCAGCTCCCGCAAGGCTTCCGCCTCGATATCCACGGTGATCTCGAACGCCTGACCAATGAAGCGCATGTCCAGACTGTAGGTATAATTCAATTCACCATCAACGCCGAGGTCCCGGAAAGAGGTCGTAGCGCGCTGTTGCAGGTCATCGAACAAGGTGCGCACCAGTTCCGCCGCGCCCTCGCCCAAGGGAATGCGCCGGGTCAGGGTTTCATATTGCAGGAAGTCGGAGGCCAGCAGCCCGTAGGCCGATAACACGCCGGCGTTGGGCGGCACCAGGATCGTGGTGATACCCAATTCCTCGGCCACCCGGGCCGCATGCAAGGGGCCGGCGCCACCGAAGGGAACCAGCACATAGTCACGCGGATCGCGCCCCCGTTCGGTAGAGACAAGCTGCATGGCGCCAACGATATTGGCATCCGCCACGCGGACGGCGTTATCGGCCATTTCCTCTAGTGACACATCAAATATTTCTGCTAATTCCTTGAATACGCGTGATGATGCGGAGCCATCAACGTCCATGGCCCCGCCCAGGAAAGCCTCGGCCCGGATCGTGCCGCGCACCATGTGCGCGTCCGTGATGGCCGGCTGTTCGCCGCCCCGGCCATAGCAGGCGGGCCCGGGATCGGCGCCGGCAGATTCTGGGCCGACCCGCAACATGCCGCCGTCATCGCGCCAGCAGATCGAACCGCCCCCCGCCCCCACCGTGACGATATCGAGGACGGGCGTGCGGATCGGCAGGCCGTCCACTTCCGTCTCTCCCGACAGGTTCGGTTTGCCATCCGCCACCAGGCAGACGTCCGTGGAGGTGCCGCCCATATCCAGGGTAATCAAATCGCCGTAGCCAGATAGCCCGGCCTGGCGCACCGCCCCCATGACGCCGGCCGCGGGACCGGAGAATAACGAGGTGATGGCATTGCGCGACATCCCCGCCACGGGCAGGCGGCCGCCGTTGGATTGCATGATGGAAAATCGCCCCGCGAAGTTCTGCTCTCCCAGCTCGGTTTCGAAACGGCGCAGGTAGCTGTCGATCACCGGCTGCACGTAAGCCGCCAAGGTGGTGGTGGAGGTGCGCTCGTATTCGCGAAATTCCCGGGTCACATCGGCCGAACAGGTGATGGTCAGGTCGGGAAATTGCGCGGCGACCAGGGCCGCCAATTGGCGTTCGTGTTTGGGCTCGGCATAGGCGTTTATTAGGCAGATGGCCACGGATTGATATTGGCCTGCGCCAAGGAATTCGGCGATTTTCGCGCCCGTGACCGCCTTGTCCAGGGCTTCGACCACCTCCCCCTGGCCGGACATACGTTCGTCGATCTCCAGAATATCCCGTCGAGCCAGCACCGGTTCGGGCTTGCGATAGAACAGGTCATAAATCTGCGTGCGGTTGTGGCGCTGTAGAAACAGCACATCGCGGAAGCCGCGCGTGGTCAGCAGCGCGACCGGGGCGCCCTTGCGTTCCAATATGGCGTTGGTGGCCACGGTGGAGCCGTGTACCAGATCCGCGACCGAGCGTAGATCGATTTCCCCCGCCACCAGGGACGCCATGGCGCCCTCATCCGGGCGCGCCGGCACCGAGGGCACCTTCGCCACCTTTACCCGGCCATCTTCAATGGCCACCAGATCGGTGAACGTTCCACCAACCTCAATACCAACACGCATACCAACCTCCCGACCAACAATACCGCCATTCTATAGGGCGGTGCCGTGATCAGGAAGCTAGATTGTCATGCAGCGGCTAGGAACCTTGGATCAGGCGCAGGCGCCGGGTCGCCAGTTCCACCAGACCATAGACGTCGGAGGGGGATTTTCCATTCATCACCGGCACGTCATAGAAATGACCCAGGCTTTCTTCCGGCTTTTTGGCGGCGGCGCGATAGGTCTCTACCAAGGCATCCATATTAAAACCAGCGTTGGCCAGAACCACGCCCGGCGTCACGGCCCGGCCCAGGGGATCCTTGTATATCTCGATTTTGGCGAGTTTCAGGCGCCTTCGAAGAATTTCCAGTAAGTCGCGAAATTCCGCCGTCTGCACCATCACGTCGCCCGGTGTCCGACCTGCGGCCGGGTGCGCGGATAGGGTTTTGACCTGCGCGTGCAGCTCCGCCCCGCCCGTCACCGCCGCATAGTCCGGCAATACCTTGTTGATCGCGGCCCAGAAGCGATAGGGTCCATTAGGCGTAATCTTGCCCAATTTCACCATGTCTCCCTTGCCGTCCGCCGCCGTTTGCGCCGCCTGAACAGGTGCGGCAAGAATAAGCGCGGTCAGCATAGGCCCCAGAATTTTTAGCAATTTCATATCTTCCCCCTATTTCCACGACCCGCGCCACGATTGGCGATACTCCTTTGGTCGGATAGATTAAATTTATGTTCGGAGGTAATACCCAATCATTTCTAACATTTGCTTAATTCGAAAGGATGAAGCCGTCGCAGGGATGGTGGACAGGTTTTCACCATCCCGGCATAGTGCCGCGGCGTTCGGAATGATGAGGCGGGAACACTATGCAAGACGACGATCAATCGAGTGGTGGGCCGAAGGGCTTGTCGCGAGGGCTAACAAACTATGGCGACAAGGATTTTTCCCTGTATCTGCGCCGTTCTTTCGCCAAATCCATGGGTTATTCGGACGAGATGCTGGCGCGGCCTATCGTGGGCATTATCAATACCGCCTCGGGCTATAATAACTGCCATCGCGGGCTGCCGGAACTGGTGGCGGCGGTGAAGCGGGGGGTGCTGGCACAAGGCGGGCTGCCGATCGATTTTCCCACCATTTCGTTGGGCGAGGTGTTTTTGAATCCCACCTCGCTGATGTTCCGCAATCTGATGGCCATGGACACAGAGGAAATGATCCGGGCCCAGCCCATGGACGCGGTGGTTATGGTGGGTGGCTGCGATAAGACCGTGCCGGCGCAATTGATGGGCGCGGCCTCGGCCGATCTGCCGACCATCCAGCTGATCGCCGGGCCCATGATGACCGGGCGTTACGAGGGCGAACGCCTAGGCGCCTGCACCGATTGCCGGCGCTTTTGGGCGGATTTTCGCGCCGGGCGGGTAAATTCCGATCAAATCGGCCGGATCGAGGGCAATCTGGCGACCACATTCGGCACTTGTGCCGTCATGGGCACGGCCTCCACCATGGCCTGTATCGCCGAGACCTTGGGCATGACATTGCCCGGCACGGCGGCCATTCCGGCTGTCCACGCCGACCGCCTGCGGGCGGGCGAGGCCACGGGCGCCCAAGCCCTGGAAACCGCGCGCCTGGGGCTGACACCGTCGAAACTGATCACCGAGAATTCGGTGGAAAATGCCCTGCGGGTGCTGCTGGCCCTGGGCGGTTCCACCAACGGCATTCTGCATCTGACGGCGATTGCCGGACGCCGGGGCATACCTATTTCTCTACGACGGCTGAACGAATTGAGCGATACCACGCCGGTGCTGGTCAATCTGAAGCCGACCGGCGTCGGCTATATGGAGGATTTCCACGCCGCCGGCGCCATGGGCACCCTGTTGCGGGATCTCGCCCCCCTGCTGCACATGGATTGCCTCTCCGTCACCGGTGAAAGCCTGGGCGACCGCCTGAAAGCGGCCCCCGGCCATGTGGACCGAACCATAATTCGCAGCCGCGAGGAACCGTTCGAGGCTGTGGGCGGCCTGGTCGCCCTTTACGGTAATCTGGCCCCTGATGGCGCCATTCTGAAACGCTCGGCGGCAGACCCGGCCATGTTCGAACATACCGGCCGCGCGGTGGTCTTCTCCTCACTGGAAGATCTGGCGGACCGCATCGACAGCGATGATCTGGACGTGAAAGCCGACGATATTCTGGTGCTGCAAAACGCCGGTCCGAAAAGCCCCTCCGGCATGCCCGAGGCGGGCTATATCCCCATTCCCAAGAAACTCGCCCAGGCCGGCGTCAAGGACATGGTGCGTATCTCGGATTGCCGCATGTCCGGCACCGCCTTCGGCACCATCGTACTGCATGTGACGCCCGAGGCCGCTATCGGCGGGGCCATCGGCTTGGTTGAAAACGGTGATGAAATTAGTTTAAGTATTTCAAATAAATCATTGGAATTACATGTAAATAATGATGAATTGGAACGCCGGCGTCAAGCGTCCGTGTCGCAACAGGCGAGACCATCCAGGGGCTATGCCAAGCTGTACGCCGATCATGTTACCCAGGCCGACCAGGGCGCCGATTTCGACTTTCTGATGGCAACGGATTAGCCATGAACGCCACGCCGCCGGGTGATAGCGGCGGGCCGGGGCCATGGCGGGGCGCGTTTTCCGCCCTCTGCGCGCTGCTTGTCGGCATCGGCCTGGCGCGGTTCGCCTATACGCCCCTGCTGCCGGCCCTGGTCAGCGCGGAATGGTTCAACGTCAGCCAGGCCGCCTACCTGGGAGCGGCGAATTTAGCCGGCTATCTGATCGGTGCGGTGCTGGCGCGACAACTGGCGGCACGGACCTCAACCACCTTCGCCTTGCGCGCCTTCATGTTATTGGCCAGCGCGGCGTTTTTCGCCTGCGCCCAGCCTTGGTCGTTCGCCTGGTTTTTCCTTTGGCGCCTGGCGGCGGGTATCTCGGGCGGTGTTCTGATGGTCCTGGCGGCCCCTACCGTGCTGCCCCGGATCCCCCGCCACCGGCAGGGTCTGGCGGGCGGCCTGATCCTGACCGGCGTGGCCCTGGGCATCGCCCTTTCCGGCACCCTGGTACCGTTCACCCTGGGCTGGGGCGTGCGGGAAACCTGGCTGATTTTGGGCGGATTGGCGGTTGTCTTGACCGCCCTGTCCTGGAACGGCTGGCCAACGGTGGCCCCCGTGAAGTCCGATATGAGGCAACCCGGACCGGTTTTGGCCCTGAAATCCCTGTATCTGGAATACGGCCTGAATGCCGTCGGCCTGGTCTCGCATATGGTGTTTTGGGTGATTTTCATTGCCCAGGGTCTGGGCCTGGGCCTCGCCGTTGGCGCGTTCCATTGGGTCCTGTTCGGAATTGGCGCCGTGCTGGGCCCGGTCACGGCGGGTTACCTGGCGGATCGCCTGGGCTTCTTGGCTACCTTGCGGGCGGGGTACCTATTGCAGGCGGCCGCGGCGGGTATCCTGGTATTCACCGACCATATGGCGGTTCTGGTCATCTCCAGCCTGATCATGGGCGCCTTCGTACCGGTCTGTACCACCCTGGTGCTGGGCCGCCTGCGGGAATTGATCCCCAACGATCCGGACGGCCAAACCGCCGGCTGGCGCTGGGCCACGATCGGCTTTGCCGGGGGGCAAGCGGTGGGAGCTTACGGCCTGTCGTATTTGTTTGATTTGTATGGCGAATACCGTCTGTTGTTCGCGGTCGGCGCCGCCGCCCTGGTTCTAGCCCTGATGCTCAATATCCTGGCGGGCCGAAAGTCCTCAAAGGAAAATCCCTAAAGCCTTAGGACAGCCCGCCCCAAGCCGTCGATTTCGGCGATCACTTCGTCGCCTTCATCAATCCAAACCGTCTGCACCAGACTGCCCAGGGTGACGAACTCTCCAGCCCGGAGCGATTGCCCCCGGGCTGCCCGCAGATCCGCCAGCCAGACCAGGGCGTTCAACGGATGGCCCAGAATATCCCCGCCCACGCCGGCGCCGACCTCGTTCCCGTTGATCGTCATGCGCCCGGCAATGGCGGCCAGATCCAGCTCCCGCCAATCCGTCACGCCGTCCCCCAACACACAGCCGGCGCCAAAAAATTCATCGGCCAGCAGGCTGGTCATGGGCTGCACCGTGAAATCCTGCCAGCGGTCATCGACCAGTTCGATACTGGCCATGGCGGCCGCCACCGCCGGGCTGACCGTATCATGGCTGTGACCGCCGTCCCGTCCGGGCAGATCGGCGGCCAGGCGCACCGCGATCTCGCACTCCACGCCGGGACGGCACATGGTGGCAAGGTCATAATGCCCTTCGCCCAAGCGGACGGATTTTTCGAAAACACCTCCCGCGCAGGGCGCGTCGATCTTCAGGTATTCCTGCATGACCGTGGTGGTGCAGCCGATCTTGTGGCCACTGATCGAGCCCCAACCGGCGGCCGTCAAATTCGTATGCACGGCCGCTTGCACCGCATAGGCCTCCGCCAATGAATCCGGCCGGCAGTCGGCAGGGATTTCCGCCATGGCCACGGCATCCAGCCGCGCCCTGGTCAACACATCGGCGGCCCGTGCCACCGCATCATCTGAAAGGCTCATGACAGGGTCCCTATTCGGGTGTTTCGGGAACGATGGAGCGGGCGATGGTGTTATCCAGATCTTCGAAATCGTGATAGCGGATGGTTTCGTACAATTCGGCGCGGCTCTGCATCTGGTTCATCTTGCCCTTGGCGCTGCCACTCGCCGCCAGTTCATCGTACAGATCCGAGATTGCCGCCGCGGCGATGCGCAGGGATGACGCCGGCCAGATCACGATCTTGCAGCCCAGGGCCTCCAGCTCCGCCGCCGTGCGCTGCGGCGTGCGGCCGAATTCCGTCATGTTGGCCAGCACCGGCGCCTTGACCTCGGCGCAGAAACGGCGGAAATCATCGTCCGAGATCAGGGCATCGGGAAAAATGATGTCGGCACCGGCGTCGAGATACAGATTGGCCCGGCGGATCGCCTCGTCCAGGCTTTCTGCCGCCGCGTCCGTGCGCGCCACCACCAGCAAATGCCGCCGGGCGGCAACGGCGGCGGCGATCTTGCGGGCCGCATCCTCGGCCGAGGCCAATTGCTTGTCGTTCAGATGGCCGCATTTCTTGGGCAGCACCTGATCCTCGATCTGGACCGCCGCCGCGCCCGCATCTTCCAATTCGCGCACCAGGCGCATGGCGTTCAAAGCTTCGCCATAACCCGTATCGCCATCCACGATCAGCGGCAGGCCCGTGGCCCGGGCCAGAATGCGGGTGGCTCCGCACAGCTCCTCCATGGTCATGACGCCCAAATCCGGCAGCCCCATGCTGGCCGACAGCGCCGCGCCGGAGAGATAGAGGCATTCGAACCCCGCCTTGCGGGCCAATATCCCGGATAGGCCGTCATGGGCGCCGGGCACGCCCAGAATTCCCGGCCGCTTGAGCAGTTCGCCCAGCCGTTGCCCGGCGGGCGCGGCGTCCGCCCCGCCGGTGAACCAGATTGTGTGATCATTATTCGCCATGGATTTCTTCCTTACTCACGGGCAGTTGCGGCAGCCGGGCCATCATTGCAGAAATGCCAACAGACATTCGACGACGGCGTCGGGTTGTTCTTGTTGCACCCAGTGGCCGGCCCCGTCCAGTAAATGCACCGCGCGCATATCGGTGCAGGCGGTGGTTGACATTTTTTCCAGGGCGCCGGGGCTTTGATGGATGCCCCAATCGGA
The DNA here is from genome assembly GCA_018667855.1 of Rhodospirillaceae bacterium. Classification (GTDB taxonomy): domain Bacteria; phylum Pseudomonadota; class Alphaproteobacteria. The sequence continues at coordinate 3,413 of JABIRL010000114.1, read as the reverse complement.
CGAACCGGCAATGAAACAGGACGGCACATCGATGGTGCGCCCCGCGAATAAAGCCAGATCGGCATTGAGGGCGGGGGAGGTCCGGCTGCGGTACCAATTCAGCCCGCCTTGAAAGCCCGTACGGCCATATTCAGCGGCATAGACGGCCATCTCCGCCTCGGTCAGCCAGTCGCAGGCGGCTATTTGCTGCGCGGTGGGCATCTCGGCCGCCACCGTCTCGGCCATCGTCTGGGCGTATTCCATGATGTAGTAGGTGGGCATTTTGGCCAGTTCCCCGGCCGTCCAGGACGCCAGGGGAAACGGTTCATTGCCCGGCCAATCGGCACTTTTATGATGATAGTAGGCGCGCAGGAAAGCGTGGACGCCTTGGGGGCAATTGGTCATATGGTCGTTGGCCGGCCGCGTACAGTAATAGTGCTGATAATGTTTCCTGGGTCTGTCCAATGCCGCCAGGGAGCCGTGGATATCGGGTCCGGCGGGGCCTGATAGCGCCGGTGGGCCGCCGAACGGCGCGCTCATCAACACCACCCGTTGAAAGACATCCCCACGGATCAGGGCACAGTCAGCGGCCACGGGAGAGCCGAAATCATGGCCGATCACCGCCGCCACCTGCCCGTAACCCAAGGCGTCGATCAGGCCATAGGCATCATGGACCAGATTAAGGAACCGATACGAGGTCAGATCGCCGTCGTAGTCCCCATCCCACCCGGTTGTGCGGCCATAGCCGCGCTGGTCGGGCGCCACGACGTGATAGCCGGCCTGGGCCAGGGGCACCATGATCTTGCGCCAGCTGTAGGCCAGTTCGGGGAAACCGTGCAGCAGCAACAGGCAGGGGCGGTCGGGTGTTTCAAAACCGGCCTCGAGAATGTGCATATTGAGGCCGTTTACGCCATCGACAAAACGGGACCGAATTCCCGGCGGTAGTATGTCGGCACCATAAGTAGCGGTCTGCTGCATTTCTAAATCCAAACATTGTTTCACCATTCTCGGCGGATAATAGCCATTCTGGAGGTCACGTCAGCCGAATTTCGCGCCCCACTTGAGTTATCCGCCCGGTAGCCCTAAATTGACGGCAAATCCTATCCCCTTTCCCCCCACGAAAAATGGCGTAGTGAACGATGAAATTTGAAGGTACGGACAGTTATGTCGCGACGGAAGATCTGATGGTAGCGGTCAACGCCGCCATCACCCTGCAACGGCCCTTGTTGGTTAAAGGCGAGCCGGGCACCGGCAAAACAGTGCTGGCCCATGAAGTGGCCAAGGCGTTGGACCGGCCGTTGATCGAATGGCACATCAAATCCACCACCAAGGCAGCCCAGGGCCTGTACGAATACGACGCGGTCTCGCGTCTGCGGGACAGCCAGCTTGGCGAGGAAAAAGTCCACGACATTTCCAATTATATCGTCCGCGGCAAGCTGTGGGATGCCTTCACCCAGGACATCTCGCCCGTGCTGCTAATTGACGAGGTCGACAAGGCGGACATCGAATTCCCCAACGATCTGTTGTTGGAATTGGACCGCATGCAGTTCTTCGTCTACGAGACCCAGGAAACGGTCATCGCCAAGAATCGCCCGATCATGCTGATCACCTCGAACAACGAAAAAGAATTGCCGGATGCGTTTCTGCGCCGTTGTTTCTTCCACTACATCCGCTTTCCGGAGCGGGAGACCATGCTGGAAATCATCGACGTGCATTATCCTGACATCCAGAAGACCCTGGTGCGGGAGGCCCTGAATATTTTCTATGAAGTGCGTGATGTGCCCGGCCTGAAGAAAAAGCCCTCCACGTCCGAACTGCTGGATTGGCTGAAACTTCTGATGGTGGACGACATCTCGCCGGAAGTGCTGCGCAACAAGGATCCCAAGAAATTGATCCCGCCCCTGCACGGCGCCCTGTTGAAAAACGAGCAGGACGTACATCTGTTCGAGCGTCTTGCCTTCCTGGCCCGCCGGGAACAAGGTAGCTAAGCAAAATGCGCGATCCACATGCATATTGTCATTCCCGCGAAAGCGGGAATCCATGCCTGCGGTCATTGGAATGGACTCCCGCTTTCGCGGGAGTGACGAAATTGGTGGCGCAGGCGTATCTGCTAAGAAAACAAGGGTAATCCCATGTTCTTGGATCTTTTCTACGAACTGAAATCGGCCAAAGTCCCCGTTTCCCTGAAGGAATACCTGACCCTTCTGGAGGCCATGGACGCCAATATCGCCGAATTCGACGTCAATAACTTTTACTACCTCTCGCGATCCTGTCTGGTGAAGGACGAGCGCAATCTGGACAAGTTCGACCGGGTTTTCGGGACTGTTTTCAAGGGGCTCGAACCGCCCGAGGAAGGCGTGACGGCGGAAATTCCCGAGGAATGGCTGCGCAAAATTACCGAGCTGCACCTGACGGACGAGGAAAAGGCGCAGGTCGAAGCCCTAGGCGGCTGGGAAAAGATCATGGAGGAGCTGAAAAAGCGCCTCGAGGAACAGGAAAAACGCCACGAAGGCGGCAACAAGTGGATCGGCACGGGGGGCACTTCACCCTTTGGCGCCGATGGCTACAATCCCGAAGGCATCCGCATCGGGCAGGAGAAATCCCGCAACCGCCGCGCCGTCAAGGTCTGGGACAAGCGGGAATACAGGAATTTCGACGACTCGGTCGTACTCGGCACCCGCAATATCAAGATCGCCTTGCGCCGTCTGCGCCAGTTCGCACGCCAGGGCGCGCCGGACGAGTTGGACATGGACGATACCATTCGCTCCACCGCCAAGAACGGCGGCTGGATCGATATTAAGATGCGGCCCGAACGGCGCAACACGGTCAAGGTGCTGCTGCTGCTGGATGTGGGCGGCTCCATGGACGATCATATCCGCACCATGGAAGAGTTGTTTTCGGCCACCCGGACCGAATTCAAGCATCTGGAAAGCTATTATTTCCATAATTGCATGTACGAAAAAGTCTGGCGCGACAACCGCCGTCGCCATACCGAACACATTCCCACTTGGCAGTTGATCAACACCTACGGCCCGGACTGGAAGCTGATCATTGTCGGAGACGCCACCATGTCGCCCTATGAAATCGTCTACCCCGGCGGCAGCGTGGAACATTGGAACGAGGAAGCCGGCCAGATCTGGATGGAGCGCCTGTTGGACCATTTCCAACATTCCTGCTGGATCAACCCGGTGCCCGAACGCCATTGGGAATACACCCCGTCCCTGCAGATGCTGCAGCAAATCATGGGCGACCGCATGTTCGGCCTGACGCTGGGCGGCCTCGACAAGGGCATGCGCAGCCTCAGCCGCTAGTGGTGCCTTGCGCACCACTAGTCTTAACCCCCATTTCCCAGATGAACTCGTTAATCGATGCCCTGAGATGGAGATTATGCTATAAGAATCAATATGTTGAGGAGTTGATGGAGTGGTTGGCAT
>JABIRL010000246.1 GCA_018667855.1 Rhodospirillaceae bacterium | reverse complement strand
TGCCGACAAAGACCGCACTTACCAAACATGGACCCTTCTTCCGACTGCGACCGCCGTTGACATACCCCGGTTCATGCGGCGGTATATCAGCCCGTCCGAAACTTACGATGTGATATCGAATATATGGAAATTGGTGCACGGAATAGAGCAATCAGCTACTTGGTGGTTGGTCTGGGGTTGACCGTCGGCTATGCATTCATGCGGGATGTAGAGTGGCAGTCGAGCAGTTCGTTCCATACCTTGCTTGAGACCATCGCGACAATTTTGGCCCTCATGGTCGGCGCTATTGCGTTATTGCGCTATTACTCAAGGAAGGAAATTACCCTTCTGTTCATCGGCGCCGGCTTCTTGGGAACCGCCTTTCTGGACGGTTACCATATGATTGTCACGTCGATGTATTTCCTGCCCCTCATGCCCTCGGATCTGCCTTCGCTCATACCATGGAGCTGGGTCGCTTCACGGCAGTTTCTGGCGATCCTGCTGTTCCTCAGCCTGCTGGCATCATTTTGGGAACACCGCTTGGGAGAGAAAGGCCGATATACCGAGGTGGCGGTCTATAGCTTTGTCGCGGTTTTCGCAATTGGGAGTTTCTTGTTCTTCGCATTCATGCCGATACCGCCGGCGTACTATCCGGAACTCATCTTCCACAGGCCGGAGGAATTCGGCCCGGCGCTGTTCTTTCTTTTCGCCTTGATTGGTTATCTGAGGAAAGGAACATGGCGCCACGACGCTTTTGAACATTGGCTGGTCCTCTCCCTGATTGTCGGGTTCGTGGGACAGGCGGTGTTTATGTCCTTCTCCGATCAGCTTTTCGATTTCGAGTTCGATGCCGCCCACACTTTGAAAAAAGTGAGCTACGTCTGCGTCCTGATCGGGCTGATGATATCCATCTACGTCATTTTCCGCGAATCCTACAACAATGAAACGCGCATTGGCACGGTCTTGGAAACCGTGCTCGATGCTATTATCACAATCGACGAGAAGGGCACCGTCCAGTCCTTCAATCCCGCCGCCGAGCATACTTTTGGTTATTCCGCTGCCGAAATAATAGGCCAAAATGTAAAGATTATTATGGCTAGTCATGACAGCGGCCACCATGACCAATATCTGCGAAATTATATGACCATGGGCGAGGCGAAAATTATCGGGCTGGGACGGGAAGTCGTCGGGCGCCGCAAGGACGGTCTCGAGATGCCGATCGAACTGGCGGTCACGGAAATGTATCTTGGCAACCGCCGGATGTTCGTCGGCAGCTGCCGCGATATCACCCAACGCAAACGGGCTGAACAAAACATCCTCAATCGTACCCGGGAGTTAGAGGTTGCCAACGCCGAACTGGACGCCTTTGCCTATTCCGTCTCCCACGACCTGCGCGCGCCGCTGCGCGGCATGGATGGGTTCAGCCAAGCCTTGATGGAGGACTATGGCGACAGCCTAGGCGATGAAGCCAAGAATTACATTGAACGCATCAGCAATGCCGCCCGGCGCATGGGGCGAATGATTGACGATATCCTGACCCTTTCACGGGCCACACGACAGGAGATGCGCACGGAAGACGTCGATCTGTCCGCCTTGGCCTATGAACATTTCTCGGAATTGAGGGCGCGCGCCGGTGAACGGGAGGTAGTGGTCGAAGTCGCGCCGGATATGCTGGTTCACGGTGATGCAAAATTGTTGCGTGTAGTACTGGACAACTTAATCAACAACGCATGGAAGTTTACTGGAAATAATCCGACAGCTCATATAGAATTTGGCTGTTACGAAGATGGGGACGAGACGATTTTCTTCGTACGGGACGATGGGGCTGGGTTTGATATGGCCTATGGGGACAAGCTATTCGGAATCTTTCAGCGTCTGCACTCGATGACTGAATTTGAAGGAACGGGCGTTGGCCTGGCGACCGTGGCGCGCCTTGTTGGCCGTCACGGGGGACGGGTTTGGGCCGAAGGTCGCGTGAACGAGGGGGCAACGTTTTTCTTCACACTGCGATGATTTGGATGATTCCGAATTTTGGGGATACAACGCATAAATGTCAAATTTGATGATTTTGTTGGTGGAAGACAACCCGGATGATGAACTTCTCACCATGCGGGAGTTACGAAGGCAGAACGTCGCCAACGAAATATTCGTGGTTCGCGACGGCGCCGAGGCGCTGGAGTTTCTTTTCGCGGAGGGCGCCTATGCCGACCGCGACGGTGCCGAAATGCCGGCTCTCATACTGCTCGACCTTAAACTCCCCAAGGTCGATGGGCTGGAGGTATTAAAGCGTATTCGGGCAGATGAACGGACCAGGGTCGTACCGGTGACTGTTCTGACTTCGTCGGACGAGCAGAAGGACATGGTGGAAAGCTACAACCTGGGCGCCAACAGTTATGTGCGCAAGCCGGTTGATTTCGAACAGTTCCGAGAGGCGGTCCGGCAACTGCATCTCTATTGGATGCTGATTAACGAGGCACCGCCACAGTGAACCCTGCAGTGACGACAGAAATCAGACTGCTGATAGTCGACGATTCCGCCGACGACGCGGAGCTTCTGTCACGCGAATTACGCAAGGGCGGCTTCGAATTTACCTTCGAGCTTGTGGAAGATGCCGCTGGTTTGAGCGCCGCCTTGGCCGCGACGGACTGGGATATCATCATCTCGGACCATGTCATGCCGCAATTCAACTCATTCGCCGCGCTGAAACTGGTAAGGGAAAAAAGCCGGGATACGCCATTTATTGTTATCTCGGGTACGGTCGGCGAGGAAGTCGCGGTCGAGGTGATGAAGTCCGGCGCCAACGACTATATGTTGAAGGATAATTTGATCCGCCTGGTACCGGCCGTTCGGCGCGAATTGGAGGAAGCGGCATCGCGAAAGCAACGGCGGCAAGCGGAATTAGCGCTGCGGAAGAGCGAAGCCCATATACGTCTGATCGCCGACAATCTGCCGGTGCTGATAACCCATCTGGACAAGGACCTGCGTTTTCAGTTCGTCAACAAGACAGCCGAGGAATGGTACTGCCTGTCCGCCGAGGATGTTCTGGGAAAAACGGTTGGCGATGTCATTGGCGTAAAGGCCCTCGAAAAATTGCAGGGCCATCTCGACAAGGTTACGAGCGGAGAACGCGTCAATTTCACCGAAACTCTATCCTACCCTGACGGCAAAACCCGCAATGTTCACGTCTCCTATGTCCCTGATATTTCCGAAGATGGGCTGGTGCGCGGCCACTTCGGTTTGGTTGTCGATTTGACGGCCCATAAACAGACCGAGGCCGCGCTCGTCGAGACCGAGGCATATTTGTTCAGCGCCGTCGAAAGTATCTCGGAAGGTTTCATCCTCTACGACCCGGACGATCGTTTCATTATGTGCAATGAAAAGTACAAGGACTTTTACCCCCAGATCAAAGATGACCTGGTGCCGGGTGCTAACCTGGAAGATCTTGCGCGAAAGGCCTTCGAACGCGGAGCCGTTAAGGGCTCCGCCGAGGATGAAGATCTTTCTTTGAATTTGCGGCTATCCCAACAAGAATCGGCGCAAGGATCCCGTGAACAGGAATTGTCCGATGGCCGCTGGCTTCTGTGCAGTGATCGCAGGACGGCGGACGGGCTTACAGTTGGTATCCGCACGGATATTACAGACGTTAAACAGACCGCGGATCAGTTGCGCCGCGCCCAGCGGTTGGAAGCGGTCGGCCAGCTAACCGGTGGCGTGGCGCATGATTTCAACAACATATTGGCTGCCATCATCGGCAATCTGGATCTGATCGAGGATGGCGGCGGCATCAGGGACAAATTCGACCAGGACGGCATCGCCATTGCCCTTCGATCGGCACATCGGGGCGCGGCATTGACCCATCGCCTGCTGGCGTTCTCCCGGCAACAGGCGCTGGACGCGGAAGCGACGAATATCAATGATATTCTAACCCCCTTCCATGAACTGGCGACCCGCACGATCGGCGAAGATATCACGATCGAAATGAAACCGTCGGCCGATCTTTGGCCCACCATGGTCGATGTCGGGCAACTTGAAAACGCCCTTCTGAACCTTGCCATTAACGCCCGCGACGCCATGCCGGATGGGGGTCGGTTAACCGTCGAAACGGCCAACAAGATTCTGCGCGATGACGGCGTTATGGCCTACGAGAATTTGGAGCCCGGTGCCTATGTGATGATCGCCGTGAGAGACAACGGCACCGGTATGCCGGCGGATGTCAGGGCCCGGGTGTTTGAGCCGTTTTTCACGACGAAGGATGTGGGTAAGGGCAGCGGTTTGGGCTTGAGTATGGTCTTCGGGTTTGCCCGGCAAACCGGCGGACAGGTTGTCATTTCAAGCGAGGAAGGGGCCGGCACCACTGTCAGCATCTACCTCCCGCGCGCGGACGAGACGACAACGGCGGTTAGCGCTGTGGTGGAGATCGAACAGGAAGATTCGAGAGGCAATGAAACCATCCTTGTGGTGGAGGATGATTCCGATGTTCGAAATTTTCTTGTCAAGGTGCTCAACCGCCTCGGCTATTTCGTCCTGGAAGCGGAAGACGGCCCGGCCGCGCTTGAGATCATGGCCGCCACGGGCGTGATCAATCTACTTTTGACAGATGTCATTCTGCCCAGGGGGATGAGCGGAAGAGATGTCGCGAATGTATTCCATGAACGATATCCGGCGGCCGGCGTGTTGTTTTCCTCCGGCTATACACGGGATGTCCTCAATCGCCGCGGTCAACTTGATGACGGCGTCGCTCTTTTGAACAAACCTTATCGACCCCGCGATATGGCCCGCCAGGTACGGGAGATCTTGGATAATCGGTATATGGAACGCCCCACTGCCTTGGAAGCCTAACCGCTTCTTCCAGCCGGACCAGTACGCGCCTGGTCGGATGTTTCAAATGGCTGATTGCCTGAAATGACTTTCGACGCCTTTCGCCAAGTAGGCGTGGACCGACTGGGCGGTTTTTTGGGCCACGCCGACACAGACCGCGACCGAGGGGCCGGCCAGGTAATTGCCGGTCAGATAGAGGCCGGCATGCCGTTGATGGCTTTGTTGCAGAACATTGATGCGCTGCCGGTGCCCGACATTGTATTGCGGCAGCCCGACGGGCCAATGGCGCACCATGGCGACCGCCGGCTCACCCTTGGCGCCGATCAAGTCTCGAAACTCGGCGCGGGCCAGCTCGATCAAGTCCGGCGCCGGCAAGCGGCCAAGATCTGGCGCCCGAACACCGCCGATATAGGCGGAAACGGCGACATGATCCCTGGGCGCGCGGCCGGGAAACATGGTGGAGCAAAACTGGGAGCCAAGGATTTGCCGTCCCTCGTCCTCCGCCGTCAGAAAACCCAGACCATCCAAGGGATGTTCCACCTTGCTGCGATGATATCCAAGAAATACCACGGCCATGGGCGGGGCCTGGATCTGTTCCGCCGCAGCGGCGCCGTCGGGGTCAAGACCAGCCAGCAATTTCGTCGCCACATGGGCCTGTGTGGCAATGACCACGGATCTGGTCCGCAGGCGGCCCGCCGCGCCTAACTGAATTTCGAAGCCGCCGGCCGTGCGGGAAAGCCTCCGCACCGTGACCCCGGTGGAGATATCCGCGCCCAGGTCCCGGGTGAAGGCATCGGCCAGGGTGGCAATACCATCACGCCAGGAAAACAGGCGGCTGCCCGGCATTTTACCGCCCTCTCGCGCCCGGTGCATGATGCCCAGGGTGACGGAGCCGTATTTCTTCTCCAACGCCAACAGCATGGGGAATATCGCCCCCATTGATAATTCAGCAGCCCGGCCGCCGCCGTAGATGCCCGCGACCATGGGGTCCATCACCCGTTCCGCGAACTCGCGGCCAAACCGCCGGACGCAAAAGTCCATGACGGTTTCGTCGTCATCGTTTTCGCCGCAATCGCCACTGTGAGGCACGAGGAACTCAGCAAGTACGCGCAGTTTGGCCAAGGGCGAGAGATAGTTGGCGGTCAGGAATCCCGTGGCCCTGACCGGGATGCCGGCAAGACCGCCCTTGGCAACCAGATAACGTTTCTGAATGCCATCGCCCAGATCACAACGAAAATCATCAATGCCCAAAGTCTGGGAAATCTGATTCGCGGCGGGCACCAGCGCATTCATGGTGGAGGGGCCATGTTCCATGAGAAAGCCGCTCCGCCGCTCGGAAACCGCATTGCCCCCGGGTTTGGTCTGCCGCTCCAGCACCACGACGCGATGGCCCCGCTGTTTCAGGTCATGGGCCGTGGCCAGACCCGAAATGCCGCCGCCGATAACCGCCACATCTACCGTCATGCTTCCATCCCCCCGGTACGGCCACCAAAACGATGGCGGGCCACTTTCGCCAGCTCGGCCATGACCTCGGCCGTGACTTCCCGGCCCTGTTCGGCGCGCACCTGACCCTCGGCCCGCTGGCGGACGAAACGGCGCACGAACGAGGGGATGCGGGCCAGCCAAGCCTCGGCCTCCGGCGTCCAATGCAATGGTCCTGACAAATGACCAAGAGGTTCGATCACCGCGCCGCCGCGCGGTTCGTAAGCGCAGAGAAAATCTTCCCCCATGATGTCGCCGTCACGGGCCAGGGGGCGGGCCCGACAGCCGCCGCAAATCTTGCTGTATTCGCAAGACCCGCAGCGGCCTTTCAGGACCGGATGGCGCAGTGCCTTGAATTGCGGCGCATCGCGCCAGATCTCGGCGAAGGGCCGCTCCCGGATGCTGCCAACCGACGCCTCGATATAGGGACAAGCCGTGACGCCCCCCTGCGGTGTAATCCGGCAATAACGGCTGCCAGCCAGACAACCGCCGGCGTCATAGCCATGGGCCGCCGTAATGGGCCAATCCGGGTCCAGCTGCCACGCCATACGCTTGAAATGCGGCGCGCATTTGGCCCGGATCATGATCTCTGTCTCCTCGCGCGCCGCTTGGGTCAGACGCCCCATGACCTGCTCATAGGTCTCGGCCGATATATTGGTAACCTTTTCACCGCGCCCGGTGCAAACCAGGAAAAATACGTTGAGGACGAACGCGCCAACGTCGCGGGCGAAGGCGATCATGCCGTCCAGTTCATGGGCATTGTCGTCCGTGACCGAGAAATGAATTTGAAACTGAAGCGCGTTGCGGCGGCAGGCATCGAAGGCATCCATGGTGCGGGACCAGGAACCGGGCAGGCCACGAAAGGTGTCATGCTTTTCCGGGTCCAGACTATCAAGGCTGATCCCCACGCCCATCAGCCCGGCGGATTTAAGATCCGCCACGCGACGGTCATTCAAACCTAGGCCGTTGCTCCCCAACACCGCCATCAATCCCAGGCCCGACGCATGGGCCACAAGCTCGGTCAGGTCCGTGCGCAACAAAGGCTCGCCGCCCGTAAAGACAATCATGGTCTCGTCGCTTTGGGCGGCGATGTCATCCAGCAGGGCCGTGACCTCCGTGGTACTCAATTCCCCGCTGTCGTCGTTATCACGGGCCCCGGCATCCAAATAGCAATGGGCGCAATTCAAGTTGCAACGGCGCGTCAGGTTAAGGGCCACCAAATGGGGTGGTTCGCATACAGCCGATTTGGCGGGCGCACCCATGGTTTAGCTCTTGTATTGACCGGGGACGCCTTCACTGTGAAAAGCGTCCTTGCCTTCCCAGGCTTCCCCGGCCTTGTCGATGGCGGCGCCGGTGATCCTGTCCAGACCCATGTCGCGGGCGCAGCGTTCTATTTCCAGTTTCACCATGGGGCGGATGAAATCGGGGATACGCTGGATACGCGCCGCCGCATCCGCATCACATTCCATTTCCGGCTGCCGCTTTGACGAACCCACAGAACCCTTCGCAGAATCCTTCGCGGAACCCTTTGCCCAGCCGGCATATTTTTCCTCAACCATGGCAAGGGTCACCGATTCGGCGCCGGCCTCCCGGGCAAAGCTTTCTACGCGTTGCCGGGTCATCTCGCGCATGAAACCTTCCGGCACCCGGGCCAGCCGGGCCTCTGCATCCGGGCTCCAACTCAACCCATCAGGTTTTTCATCCGGTGCCTTGGCTTCTGGAACTGGGCACATGGCCTTGCGGGCCTCGGCCACACCTTCCTCGGCCAGTTCCAGGGAAACTTCCTTGAGGTCCCGCTCCAGAGCCAGGTCTTCGATACCCGCCTTTACGGATTCTCGAACCATTTCCGGCACCTTGGCGACCCGGGCCAGTGCGGCCGCCGTCCAGTTGGGCCGGTCGCTGGCTGCCAGATCCAAAAACGGTGTCACATGTTTCGGCATTACCGTGCCGCCATGGTCCCGCCGGGCCCGTTTAATGGCGCGCAGGCGAATGTTATCAGCCACCGCCGGCTCGGCCACGGTTTCCAAAAGGCGTTCGGCGGCCGGGCTCCAGCTCAGCTCTTCCTGCTTGGCGGCGTCATTTCTGGCAAACCCTGGCATGGCCTTGCCCATGACCTCGTCAACGAGGTCGGAGGTAACAAAGGTATGGCCCAATTTCTGGGTATGGCGCAGCACCATGCGTCGCGCCATGTCGCGGACGAATTCGGGCGCCCTGGAAATCTTGCGCTCAGCCTCCACACTCCAGGCCACCGTTTCCTCGGCCACCATGTCCAGCGGCGGGTTGTATACGGTCTGGGTCAGCCACATATGGCAGGGGGCGAGGCGAAGGAGGTTTTCCGCATTGCCGCCGATATCCAGCTCCGCGTCGCCATGCACGCCGGTCTTGCCAACGACCAGCAGGCTGGCGCCGACGGCATCGATATAATCCAGGATCGCCTTGTACGGCTTGCCGTCGAGCAGTTTAGTGGTGATCTTCACGCCAAGGTCTTCGGCGATGGTCTCCGCCACCTCCAAATGACTTTGATAGATCTTGGCGATACCGTCGTCGATCAGCTCTTCGTGCAGTTGTTCCTGTTCCTTGAAACGGAATACCTTGCCGGCTTCCTCGCTCAACACGCCAGCGATCTTGTTGAAGGCAACATAGTGATAATAGGGATCATAGGCTGCCACCGCCTTCACTTCCGCCCCAATCCGTGCCGCCAGGTCCAGCGCCGTCATCAGGGCGCCGTACGACAACGGCGAACCATCAATGCCGACCACGATCGGGCCGTCACCAAGCGAGAGGTCTGGATTGCGAATGACAAAGGTATCGATGGGGGAGCGGCGCACCACGCGCTCAGCGACGGTACCGATGATGTTTCCCGGCACGGCGCCCACACCCAGTGCGCCCAGCGCCAGCATGTCAAAGTCGCCGCTGCGGGTCGCCTCGACAACCTTGGTATAATTCTTACCTTCGGGGCTAAGGCGTTTAAAGGTTACCCCGGCCGCATCACAGGCCGCCCCACCCGCATCATGATAGCTGTCCGAGATAATGTTCAGACCACGGGTGATCAGGTCGTCATGCACCTCGCGCTGATAGCCCATCTCCTGCTCTTCCAGATAACGTTCGGGCAGGCCGCCTTCCATCATTTTGAAGCGGCGGTCGTGCAATTGAGCCGCATAGGCATGGATACCGGTGACGACCCCTTTAGAGGATCTGGCCAGCCGAATGACCTCATCCAGAGCCTTGTTGGCATGTTCCGAGGCATCCAGCGCCACCAAGATCCGGCCCAGGGATACCGGCGCCGTATCGCCCGCGCGATCATCGCGCGTCTGTCTGATTTGAGCGTTTTGCGGTGCATTCATGGTTCCGTCCTTCCTGCTAGCAGGGTCGCCCGGCGCCACGGCTTGCGCATTGATCTCAATCAAGAAACGCCTTGGCGGCGGATGGCACCGATGAGGCATAACAGCACACCCCCCGCCAGCAGACCGGCGTGAAAGGACGCGATTTCAAAGCCGCCGCGCCAGGACAGCATGATATCCAGACTGCCGAGAATGATCAGGATGACGCCGAAAATCCGGATCACCGCGCCCCGATTGTTGACCGGCTTCGTGGTGTCCGTCATGACGCCGACCGCCCGGCGCTACGGTTCCACCAGAACAACAGGCCACAGATCAGAAAAAAGGCGATGATGGCACCGATGATCGGCCGGGCGCCGGTGCTGGGCTTCAACAGCAGCCAATACCAGGTTGTCATTGCGTGACGGCTGCCGGCCTCGCTGTTGGAGCCGTCCCAGGCAAAGAAGGCAATGGGGATAAACCGCCCTTCCTGAAACTGCAGATCCTTGTCCGCCTGATCAGTGGTCAGGGCCCGCGTCATGACCACGCGCCAGGTGCCGTCCTTGTAGTCCGCCTTGGCGGTCAGCCCATTGGCGTCCCGTGCTTCCTGGGCGTCAATGCCGGTGGCATCAAGCAGGGTGATGGAGGCTGGATTGTCCGTCGTGCCGCTGGACCAGCGCCAAAGATTGACCGGTTTGGCCGTATCACCCATGAGAAAATAAGGCTTTTCCATACCGGTGGGAATGGCCATGGGGAGTTGCACGGCAATGGCATCTTCGGACAATTCCTCGTCCGCGATGGCCTTGGCTTTGTCGTCACCGGGGATGCTTTTGGTGCGGTCATCCCATTCCAGATGCAAGGAGATCTTCGTGTCGTTGTAAAGCGCCCGGACACTGACCGTATCATTGGCGGACGTGAAAAATCGTTCCTGGCCAACGATCTGCGGCACCATGAAGAATGTGGACGGCGGCGCCGCGGTCCAGGCGGCATCGTCGGGTGAGCCCGGCAGGAAGCCATCAACCCGCGCGGCCTGAATGACGGTGTTTTCCGGACGGACGACCCTGTCGGTCTTGGCCAGGGAGACAACATAATTGGCCACATGCCAGCGTTCCTCGATGCTCAGGCTTTTCTTGCTCTTCGGATCGGCGAAGGACGGCATCTGGGTGGTGGGGATGCCGGTCGAAATTCGGGCGAAAATGTCTTTCGCGTCGCTACTGGCGCGATAGGTCCACGGCTTCGTCAGGTTCCGCGGCCAGGTGCGTTCACCATTGTCGTTCTTCAGCTTCTTGACGGCATCGCCCTTGCCGTCGACGCCGTGGCATTCCGAACAACGTTCGGACTCATGAAACAGCTTATCACCGGCGGCGATACTTTCCGGCGATGATTGAACTTGGGTGCCGAAGTCCGTTTGACCCTCGGGCTCGCCCTCCAATTCAGCAAAGACCTTGATGTAGGCCAGCACATCCAGGATGTCCTGTTCCGGCAATAAATCGCCCCAACCGGGCATGGCGGTGCCCGGCATGCCGTCGCGGATCATGCGGATAATATCCGTGTCATTGGGCAGGTCGGCATCGAAAGCGGAGGTTATGAATTTGTAGAGGCCCAGGGTGAAATCCCGGGGCGGCGGGTTCAAACGCTCGGCGGCGGGACCCAATCCATCGCCTTCGTCACCATGGCATTGCAGGCAGCGTTCTTGATAAATCAACTCGCCCTTGTCGACATCGCCGGACTGGGCCAAGGCGGGCGCGGCGAGAAGGGTCACAATGCACAGGGCGGCGGCAACGATCCTATAGGTCATCATTCATGCTCCCAGGATCGCGGTCGGTGGCCGGTGTAATCGTAAAGGAACAGGATCACTTTCCAGACCTCGTCTTCCTTGAGGAAGTCCTGCCAGACCGGCATGGAGGAGATCCAGGGCGCGGCCTCCTTGGGCAGGCCGGGGCCGCCGGTGGTGATGCGCCAGAACAGGTATGATTCCTGTAACTGGGCGATGGTGCCCACGTCCTGGAAGTTCAGCGGCGTGGGGTTCAGGCCGTCGGCGTAAGGTCCCTTGCCGTCCAATTTGTCGCCATGGCAGTACTGGCAATTCCGGATGTAGACGGCGGCACCTTCGTTGACCAGTTCACGAAATTGTTCGGGGTCCTCTTTTTCAATCTTACGGAGCGGATTTTCCAGCTTCAGCAGGTTGACCCGCTTGCCGTATATCTTCGCCGTGCTGGGCGGCGCGGGATGAATGGTGCGCAGCTCCAACGGCGCCTCGAAGCTGGGCTGCATCTGCATATAGGTGCCGCCGCCAACTGCCAGGGGCAGAATGACAAAGACGATATTGCGCCATGGACGTTTTGATGGATCCTCCACCAATGCCTTGATGGGCGCGACCAGTTCCCGGGTCTGCTCCTCGTCATAGGTGAAGACCATGAAGACGCCGGCCGCGGCGAAGAACATATACATGGCCAGCAGACTGGAGGGGATCACCGCATCGAGAATGATATCGAAGACCAGAATAAAGCCGAAATAGACCGCGGCCAGGACCAGGACGGCTTGCAGTAGTCTGGGTATTTTCATCGCCGCATCCTCACTTCAACGCGACCAGGAAGTCGAGCAGCACTTCCAATTCCGTGACGTACATTTGTTCACCCAGATCGTCGGGCATCATGTCTGCCTCGAACCCCTTGGCGATATCGGCGTTCGGATCCAACAGAGCGCGTCGCAGATAATCACGATCATGTTCGGCCCCGATCTTGGACAATTTCGGTCCGACCTCGCCACCCTGGCCATTGATCATGTGACAGGCGTCGCACGTAAACTTTGCCATCAGCGCGGCGGGGTCGCCCAGCGCCTCCCGCTCTTCAGCCTCTTCTTCCTCATCCGCCTCGGCCACATGGGTGGGAATTTCCACGGTCACCTCGGCGCCGCTGCTGTCCTGTAAGTAGGCGGTCACGGCGGCGACCTCGGCTTCGGACAGGCCGATGCTGCCGCCCGCCACGTTGGGCATGGGGCTTTCGCTGTCATTGGTGCCCTTCTTGCCGAAGCCCACCACAACGAAGGCGGATGGTTCGACAAGTGACTCGATCAAATAGCTTTCAAGGTCCTCCGCCGCGCCTTTGTACAGGGGATCTTTCAGGCGTTCGGGCACCACATCGGCCAAGGTACCCAGCATGGGCGCGCGGCCCAATTCGTTGTGGCACAAAGTACAGGTGCCCTTGCCGTTGAAGATGCGTTCACCCAAGGCGATGAACTGATCCATGGTCATGGCGCCCAGATCCAGCTTCTCCTCCTTGGGCGGTGGCGCCGGTTCGATCTGCGGGATACCGTAGTTGGAATAGGCCGAGAAGAACCCGATGGTCAGCAGGGTAAATGCGACCACGGTAAGGAACTGCTTCATGTCGCCATCTCCTTCCAATAACCGGAGGGCAGCGTCTTGTTACCGCTGACCTGGGCGATCCAGAAGACAAAGATCACCATGGCCATGAACAGAATGGCGGCGACGGAGACCACATTGGCCGCGAAACCCAGGGTTGGCGTGAAGGCGTCTGGGGAGGCGTCCCGCATAATATCGACCACATGCCAATGCTGCCGGATGCCGGAGCGGATATAGCCCATCAGACCCATCAACCAAGTGAAAGCCACCGCCAGTAGGAACAGAGCATACTGCGCCCGCCCTGGTATGCGCCCCCAATGCAGCGGCGCCACTTCCCTGGAGCCCTTGTAGATGAATGAATCCAGGGTGATGCTGCCGACGATGACCAGAACCGTGGTCAACACCTGGGGAATGGAGGCGGCGACTTTATAGACCGTGTTGGTGAAATAGCCGTGATAGATGCCGAGGAACATGATGTTGGCGATACCGGCGGTGAACAGCGCCACCTGAATGGCATTGCCGGCATTGACCCAGGATACTGTCGCCACCTTGTTGGCCCGGCGATAGAACATGAAGCTCAAGGCGGTGAAGATGATCATCACGTTCACCGCCGTGTTCTTGGCCGGCATGATACCCAAAGGTCCAAGTATCTTGTGGTACGGCCCGCCCAGGGCCTTCAGTTCCTCGTTGGTCAGGACCAGGGTATGGGGCGTGAACCAGACCAGGAAAGCGCCGACCAGAACGATGGCGATGTACTTGATATATTTGGTATAGCGCTTGGCCCCGTCGCTGCGCCCCATGCCGCACCACAGATAGTAGTTCGCGGACAGGAACAGCGTGCCGATCAGAACCGCCTGGATAATGAACAGCCAGGCGAAGATACCGCCCATCAGGGTAATGCCCATCTGCTGGCTGTAGGCATAGATTTCCGCCGCCAGATAGTAGCCGGCGAAGGGCAGCGGCAGCAGGGCGCAGATGGCGATGAAGTTGGCGTTGTAGCCCATCCAATCATAATGGGCGCGTTCCTGAGGTCCCGATGCTGTCAGGAACTTAAAGGCCGCGTAGGCCCCGACGATGGAGCCGCCATAGGCGATATTGGCCACGAAGCGGTGGATGTTGATGGGGTTCCACAGGAAATTATGGATCGCCGCCCAGCCGTCGCCGCTGAAAACGCCCGCCGCATCGACGCCGGCGGGGCTCATCATGAAGGTCAGCCAGGCGTTGGCCAGCAGCATCAATGTGGTGCCCACGGCATTGAGGCCCAGGCCCAATGTCAGATGCACCCATTTCTTGAAGCCGCCCTGCAGCCAATGCCAGCCGTAATAGTAGATGTAGAGGATGGCGCTTTCCGCGAAGAACAGCAGGGCGTAATAGAACATGGTCTCGGAAAATATGGTCGAGAGATAGTTGAACAAATGCGGATAAAACAGGATCAGAGAGAACAGCAAGCCGCCACCCAGGATCGCCGTCAGGGAATAGGCGGTGATGGAGACCTTGATGAATTCATAGGCCATATCGTCATAGCGTTTGTCCCTGGTCTTCATGCCAATGACTTCGATTATGAAAACGAAGATCGGCACGGCCAGCACAAAAGCCGCGAACCATAGATGCAACTGGGCGAAGATCCACACCGCGATACGTGAATTGACGCCGGCGATGGTGGGATAATCGGCGGCGGTCAACTTCGGCGCCGGAGCAAAGGCGGCAATGGCCTCTTGGACCTCTTGCGCCAGAGCGTCAAAACCGCCGAACGCAACAGCCAGCACGGCGATGAGGAAACCCAGGATGAAGCGGGGTCGGTTCATTTTCTGCTCAATCCTCGTCCATCACTGGTGAAAAATCAGGCTCAGACCCTGCATGCTCATGATCGCCGCATCCAGAGCGACGAAGGCACCAAGGCAGATCACCAGAGCCAATAAAAAGGGCAGTACGCGGCCGGTCATATTCATCACTCCCCCTACGCCTGCACGAACCACCAGAAGAAGACGAACAGCGCCACCGCCACCGCCGTGAACAGCGCGGGCCCGGCCCAGGGAAAGCGTTCAGGCGCCCGGTCAGACGATTGATCAGGCATGGTTTTGATCCTGATCAATGATGACGGCAGGGAAAGGCGCATAAAATGTCGCCATGTCACATTCCAGAAAACGCATCGCCGACGTGGTCATCTTCTCCGGTATGGCCGTGAACGCCGTGGTCATCATCCTGATCCTTTATTTCTACGTCCTTTAAGATCTAACCCTGCTTGCCCTTGCACTGGCACAGGGCGCGCAGATGTTTGATCAGGCCGTCCACCTGCCCCGTCGTCAGGGTTTTGCCCCATGGCGGCATCATGGGTGATTTGCTGACCGAGGGGCCGCCATCCATGATGACGTTCTTCAGATCCGCGTCCGTAAGCTTGTTCATTTCTGCCGCATTGGTGAAATTGCGCGGGCTGACGGGGAAATCCTTGGTCACGTTGGGGCCATCCCCCTTGCCGGTCAGACCGTGGCATTGGGCGCAGTAGAACTTGAAAACCTTCTCGGTCTCGGCGGCTGAGACGGGGGCGGTTTGGAAGGCAAACAGCGCAAGCGCGGCGGCGGTGATTAGAATTTTCGCCGAATTATTCGCCAGATTTTTCATTGTCATATCCCCCTATTTCCTCTTTTTCTTCGATTTCTTCGGTTTGAAATTGGCCACATAGCGGGCGACGTTCAGCATGTCCTTGTCGCTCAACAGACCGACGAACACTGGCATCATCTTTACCGGCTTGAAGACTTTGGGTTGTTGCAGATAAGCCAGGATCCAGTCCGGGTTCAGGCGCAAACCGGCATCCACCAGGGACGGACCGCTGCGCCCACCGGCAATCTTGCCCTTACGCCCGGCATATTGATGGCAGCCGCTGCAAGGCATTTTCTTGATGAAGATCTGCCGGCCCTTGGGGTTCTTTTTGGGCTTCACCTTGCCGGCTTTCACGGCATCCGAGGTTAGACCCATCAAGAAACCGGCCACGGCTGCTACATCGCCGCCCGACAACTTGGGATGGTCGGCGGGGTTTTCCACCATCAGGTCATTGAACTTCATGGGCCGGATCGGCTTCGGATCGGCCAGCCAGTCGGTCAGCCACTTTTTCTGAAATTTTGACCCGGCGTACCACAGCTCCGGGCCTTTTTTGGCCAGTTGATCATCGATGGTTTTCTCCCGCGCCGGGCCTTGGGTGTAATGGCATTCACCACAGCCCTTGGCCTCGAACACATCTCCGCCCGCCGCAAGCGCAGCGCCGGAAGCCGCGATGAGGAACACCGCGCCAATTGTTGCTACAGCCAGATGTCTCATGTTGCTTCCTCCAAATTTCTTGAATCCGGTTCGCCTTCCGCCTCCGCCTTGCGCATGAGCCAAATGCCCAATCCGCCGGCGATTAAAAATGCCAGGACGGCATAGACGTAGACGGTGATGGGCGTGGGCGCTTCCAGGAAGACGTAGTGCCAGGTGCTCAGGCTCATGATCAGGCCGTGTTCGCCGTTGGAGCCGTCCCAGGCGTTGACCGACATGGGCGTGAACACCCCCTGTTCGAACTGCACATCGTTCTTGTCGTCGGTCCGCCGGGGCCGTTTCATGACCACCGACCAGCGGCCCTGATCCCAAACCGCCTGACCTTTGATTTGCTGGCCGTCTTCGGCCTGGGGCTTGATGGGTTGTTTCCAGCCCCGCGCGTTGCCTTCCTCCGTGCCGTCCAGATCAGCTTTCCAGACCCACAGATGCACCTGATCGGAGGAACTGCCGCGATAGAAATGAGGTTTCTTGGTGCCTTGGGGCGGCCGCACGGGAAATTGCAGCGCGATGGAGTCACGGAAGGTTTCCAGAGCGCGCGGCACCATGTCGTTGGCTTCCACATATGAACTCATGCCGCCGACCTTCGAGAGTTCCGCCGTGTTGAATTCCTGTTCCTTGTCGTGGGTGACGTCCTTGAACGGATCGTCCCAGGTAATGCGAAAGGCAATTTCGGTTTCGTTGAACAAGGCCCGCACGGTGACCATCTCGACACTGGGGTTCTGCCAGCGCGGCGCGGAAACGACCTGCCCGGCCAAACGCATATCCATGGGCTGGGCGCCGTCCCAGACGGCATCGCCGGGATCTTCGGGAAGCTCACCCTGTACGGGTTGGGCCCGCAGGGTTTGATGGCCGGTCAATTCGTGTTGCAGGGATTTGATATAGTTGGCCAGGTTCCAGCGGTCATCTTCGTTCAGACTTTTCACGAATGAGGGCATGGGTGTGCCTGAGATGCCGGAGGTAAACCGCATGTAGATATCTTCCACCTCGCCGCCGGCCTTGATTTTCCAGGGATGGGTGACGTTGCGGATACGGATGGGAAAGCCCCAGTCGTCCTTGCGGAATTCCTTGTTGCCGTCGCCCCGGCCCAGTTTGCCGTGGCAGCTCCAGCATTTCGCCCTCTCGAACACCGCCTTACCCTTGGCAACGGTCTCGGCGCCGAACGGCGGCCGATTGGCCGGCAGGGCGATCACCTTGCCCGTCGCGACCGGATCCAGTTCCGGATCGTCGAATTCCTGAGCAAAGGTTTTGATGTAGGCGATGACCGCCCAGCGTTCATCCTCGCTCAAACCATTCTTGATCAGGTCGCTGTCGAAGGCCTGCATGGCCGTGCCTTGCAGGCCCCGGCTGATGGTGCGGAACAGATCCTCGTTGGTGGGTAATTCGCCGCTTTCGGTGGTACGAAACTTGAACGTACCCAGAGTGAAATCCCGCGGCCGGGGGTCGAGATACTTGGCCGCCGGCCCTTCGCCGTCGCCCAAAAGGCCGTGGCAGAAACTGCAACGCTGAAAATAGATGCCCAGTCCCTGCTCCAGCATGGCCTCAGTCGATTCCGACATCGGCTTGCTTGGCGTAACCGCGGCCCAGGCCGGGCCCATAAGCAAAGCCGTGGCGAGCGTGACAATGATGCGTTTCACAAAATTAGACATCAGTGGCTCTCCGGAATGCGCGGCGTCTTTTGCGCCAGATCGTATTCAGCCTGGATGATCCGCCAGCGCTGCTCCTCGGCCAGGCTCAACTTCCATTCCGGCATGGCGCTGTCCCAGGGCGTGGCTTCAGCGGGCAGGCCCGGACCGCCATTGCTGACCCGCCAGAAGGTGTAACCTTCAACGATGGTTTCGATGGTGCCGTTGTCGGTGAAGTTGATGGGCCGCAGCTTGAAGCCATCGGCCATGGGGCCATCGCCGGCCACGCTGTCGCCATGGCAGGCTCGGCAGTTCATGGCGTACAGGGCGCGTCCCTCGAACAGGTTCTTTTCGGACAGGGCAGCCTTGGCGGTTTCCCGGTTCACCTCGCCAGCCGCAATTTCGGTCAGCAGTTTTTTCATGGAGCCCTGGGGGAAGAATTCCAGCACATGCTCCGGATCGACCTCTTCCAGCCAGTGATCGATATCTTCCTGCACCTGGGCGATGAATTGCACTTCGTTGGCCTTGGCCTGTTCGATAAAGGCATCCACATCGGCCGCCGTCAGGCTGGCGATGGGGTTTTTCTTGTCTTCGAAGCTTTTGGGGAAATTGGATGACGGATGCTGGATACGCAGGGATGACGGCACCTCGACCTTGGGCACGGTAATCTCGTAAACCTGCCAACCAATCACCGCTGGTATGGCCGTCAGCACCACGGCGCGGAGAATTTTCGTATAGCCGCCGCGCAGCAGTTTCTTTACCGGCCGCAGGAAATCATTCAACCCTTCGTCCGAGAACGTGACGATCAGGAACAGCGCGATGATCGTCAGCATCATATAGAAGAACATCAAGGTGCCCGGCACCGGCAGGGGGAACGGCAGCGACGTCACTTCGCGGGACAGGGCCGGGATACCCCATTTCACCAGGGCATAGACGACCAACAGGGTCAGGACGACCGAGAGGAAGGTGCCAATTCTTGGTTTTGTCATGATGGTGCTCCCCCTACTCGGCCGCTTTTGGCTTTTGCAGCATCAGGAAAGACAGGATGTCCTGATAGTCCTTGACGGTCATGGCCTCCGACAGATCGTCGGGCATGACGCTCTTGGTATCGTCGATCTTGATCTCCTTAAGATCCGTCTTGGCGATGGTCACCACGTCACCGTTGGCCTTGGTGATGTCCACTTCACCGGCCTCGTCGCGGGTCTTAAGACCGATGCTTTGGCGGCCGTCCTTGTCCACGGCCACATAGGTCTCGAAACCCTTGGTCATTGATTTCACAGGCTGCATGATGGCTTCCGAAATGAATTTCAGGCCCTTGGCGCTGATGCCGTCCAGGGCCGGTCCAATCTCGCCGCCCTCCTCGGCCAGGGTGTGGCATTCGGAGCAGTTGTCTTCGAAAACGATGGCGCCAGCTGACGGATCGCCGCCGCCGGCCTCGGCCGCCGCCGCGATCTTGGCGTAAAATGCCTGGGACATCTCGGCCGGTTCCGTATCGATGGCCGCCATGTCCAGGTCGCCACCCAGGGACATCAGATAGGCGACCACGGCCTTGATTTCCTTCAGGCTGAGGGAGATCGGCGGCGCGTAAACCACGGCCATTTCGTTCTTGTAGCCGTTGACCACATAGGCGCCGGGGCTGGCCAGACTTTCCACCAGGTAATCGACGGCGGTGAAGTCGGTGCCTTCTTTTTCCGAACGTTCCTTGGCCCGTTCGGCGGCGCGGGCGCCCATGGGCAGCGGAAACTTCTCGCCGAACTGGCCGTGGTTGGGCCCGCGCACGGCGCTGCCCTGGCCGCCGACGCTATGACAGGTAAAACAGCGGCCCTTGCCCCAGTAGATGGTTTCACCGCCTTCCGGGCTGATATCCACCGCCGCCGAGGACGTGCGCTCGCCGCCCGTTAGCTCGGTGATGGAATAGCCGATCCACAGATAGATCGCCAAAACGATCAGCAGGAAAGGAAAGACCCGTGTGACGGTAACATTCACGGCCCTAGTCCTCCGTCTTCTTGGCGTTGATGCCGCCAAGCCAGAACATGAAGGCACAACCGATCATGAACAGCAGCACCGCGCCGCCCACCTGCTGCGTCATGACGAAGTTGGACGGCGTATAGGCCCATTCGGAGGTATCCCGCATGACGCCAAAGATGTGCCAGTCACCGCGCAGGCCGGAACGGATGAAACCCATCAGCCCCATGTTCATGGTGATCACGAAGGTCAGCAGCAACAGGGCGTACTGGCTGCGCACGGTCATCTTGCCCCATTGCATTTCGCCAAGAGACTTCGCCCGTTTGAACAGGAAGACGTCGATCACCGAGACCACGACCAGACAACTGATCAGCTGCAGGAACTGCGCCACGGCGACATTACGCAACACAGGCGAGGCCTTTTCCATGACCACGAAGCCATAGACACCCAGAAATATGGTCACGTTGAAGGCGGTAACGGCCAAATACAGTGCCTGCCCCAGCTTGCCCTTGTCCAACAACGCCAGGATGATGGCGACCACACCGACCGCGCATTCGAACAGCAGCAGATAGCCAATTGTGCGGATATATTCGGCCCGGTCGGGGGGCAGATCCAATTCGCCCGGATCCATCTGCAGCATGGTCACCGCGTATTGCGCAACCAGGCCGATGGCGATGGCGCCGATAATGATGATGGTCACCCGCGCGCCCTTGCCCTGCGCCCGGATCGAGACCGCATCCGCCATATTGCCCCGGCGGTAGAGCAGGAAGCTGAAGAAGGTCGCCAGGATGATCAGATTGACCACCGCGTTCTTGGCCGGCATCAGGCCGAGAAACTTCAACACCGGGTGATACTGGCTGCCGGCCATCTCACCCACCTCCCTACCGGTCAATGGCAGATTATGCGGCGTCAGCCAGATGGCGAAGGAAACGATCAACGCGAACAGTATGTATTTGATGAACTTGTAATAGCGCTG
>JABIRL010000245.1 GCA_018667855.1 Rhodospirillaceae bacterium | reverse complement strand
TTCTTGATCTCCGCCCGCGTGCCCAGATCCGCGCCCGGCCGGCGCACGGAAACATTGACATCCGCCCGCATACTGCCCTGTTCCATATTGCCGTCACAGGTGCCCAGATAGCGCAGGATGGCGCGCACCTTTCGCACGTAAGCCCCCGCCTCGGCCGCCGAGCGCATATCGGGTTTGGAGACAATCTCCATCAATGCCACGCCGGAGCGGTTCAAATCCACATGCGACTTGCGGGGATGTTGATCATGGATCAGCTTGCCCGCATCCTGCTCCAGATGCAGCCGTTCAATCCCGATGTCGGCGGTGTGGCCGTCGTCCAAATCGACACTGACCACCCCTTCCCCCACAATAGGCTGCAGGTACTGGGAAATTTGATAGCCCTGGGGCAGATCGGCATAGAAATAGTTCTTCCGATCAAACACCGAATAAGTGTTTATAGCGGCATTCAGGCCCAGGCCGCTGCGCACCGCCTGCTCCACCGCCATTTCATTGATCACCGGCAACATCCCCGGCATACCCGCATCGACCAGACTGACCTGGCTGTTGGGCTCTGCGCCAAACGCGGTCGCGGCACCGGAAAACAGCTTTGCCTGCGAGCTGACCTGGGCATGGATTTCCAGACCGATCACCACTTCCCAGGGCCCGGATGCGCCTTCGACATAATTGCTCATTGGCCGCTCCTCCACCATTGTGCCGGCTGGGCGGTGAAGGCGGCGGCCTCCTCTACCACGCCGGCGACCCGGAACATGGTCTCTTCATCAAAGGCCGGCGCCAGAATTTGCAAGCCCAGGGGCAGACCGTCGCCGGATAGCCCGGCCGGGACCGAAATCCCCGGCAGGCCGGCCAAATTGGCAGGCACGGTAAAGACATCGTTGAGATACATGGCAATGGGATCGTCTGATTTATCGCCAAAGGGAAAGGCCGCGGACGGCGCCGACGGCGTCAGAATGGCATCCACATCTTCATAAACTTCCTGGAAATCCTGGGCGATCAGCCGACGGATCTTCTGGGCCTTCAGGTAATAGGCGTCATAATAGCCCGCCGATAGTACATAAGTCCCGATCAGCACCCGGCGCCTGACCTCGGCTCCAAATCCGGCGGCCCGGGTATTTTCATACATCTCTGTCAGATCCTCGCCCGACTCCCGCAGACCAAAGCGCACGCCGTCATAGCGGGCCAGGTTGGACGAAGCCTCGGCCGGCGCCACGATGTAATATGCGGGCAGAGCATATTTGGTATGAGGCAGAGAGATGTCGATAATCTCGGCGCCCGCATCCTTCAGCCAGCCAATCCCCTGCTGCCACAAGGTTTCAATCTCGCCCGGCATGCCGTCCAGGACATATTCCTTGGGTACGCCGATATTCAGGCCGCGAATGTCGCCGGACAGGGCTGCCTCGAAATCCGGCAGGGGAACATCGGCGGACGTAGAATCCTTGGGATCATAACCGGCCATGGCGCCCAGCATGATGGCGTTGTCCCGCACATCACGGGTTATGGGGCCGGCCTGATCTAGAGACGAGGCGAACGCCACCACACCCCAACGGGAACAGCGGCCGTAGGTCGGCTTGCAACCGACTGTGCCGGTAAAGGCCGCCGGCTGTCGGATGGAACCACCCGTATCCGTTGCCGTGGCGGCCATGGCGAAGCGTCCCGCGACCGCCGCCGCCGAACCGCCCGAGGACCCGCCCGGCACCAAGGCTTGGTTATCGCCGTCACGGCGCCAAGGGTTTTGCACCGGTCCGTAGTAGGAGGTTTCGTTGGATGACCCCATGGCGAATTCATCCATGTTGGTCTTGCCCAACATCACCGCGCCAGCCTGCCACAAATTGTCGGAAACCGTACTTTCATAGGGCGGTTTGAAGCCATCAAGAATATGGCTTCCGGCGGTGGTGAGCGTTCCTTTGGTGCAGAATAAATCCTTGATCGCCAGGGGAATACCTTCCAAGGCTCCCGCCGTACCGGTCGCGCGACGGCTGTCTGAAGCGTCCGCCATGGCCAGGGCCACATCCGACATTTCCGTGATCATGGCATTCAGCACGGAGGCTTCGGCCATGGCGTCAACATGACCCGTCGTCAATTCACGGGATGACAGCTCGCCCTTGGCCAGCAGATCGCGGGCCTGGGCAATGCTCAAATCGGTGAGATCGGACATTACTCAATCACCTTTGGAACGGCGAAAAAACCATTTTGTCCATCGGGCGCATTGGCCACGATGTCGCCCTGCTTGCCGCCGTCGGTGATGACATCATCGCGCCAGCGCAAGGCTTTGTCATGGACCGAGGCCATGGGTGGGACATCATCCGTATTCACTTCATTCAACTGTTCGATCCATTGCAGAATCCCCGACAGCTCCACCGCCAGGGGTTCGAGCTCTTCTTCCCTGACGCCGATCCGGGCGAGGTGGGCAATGCGTGCGACCGTGGCTTTATCGACCGACATGTGCGACCTTGTTACAATTGTTGGAAAATAGCCTCGTTTGAGGCGCGCGGAAGCTATCACTGGACATGCCTACGATCAAGCCCGAGGCGCTGCGCGGCGCCGTTCCCACACCCAAAAGATTGCTTGGCCTGGACCTGGGCAGCAAAACAATTGGTCTGGCACTATCGGATACGACATGGCGCATCGCCTCGCCGCTGGAAACCATTCGCCGCCGGAAGTTTACCCCGGATGCGGAACGGCTGTTCGCACTGGTCGATGAACATGACGTCGGCGCCCTGGTGCTCGGCCTGCCGATGAACATGGACGGCAGC
Organism: Rhodospirillaceae bacterium; assembly: GCA_018667855.1. GTDB lineage: Bacteria > Pseudomonadota > Alphaproteobacteria. The sequence continues at coordinate 13,526 of JABIRL010000245.1, read as the reverse complement.
GAGGGGCCACGATGTCAGTCCACCCGGGCCTTCGCCGATAATGTCATCGCCAAACGCGATATCGCCATAACTTTCCAGGATGAACGCCTGAGCACCGCCGCCGTACAGCGCATGTTGGTCGAGGAAATGGACAGCACCCGGAAACGGCGGGCGGAACTGGTCGATAAGCTCGCCGCGGCCTACATTCTGCAAGGTCTGTTGGATAGGCTGAACATGGGGCGGGATTGAGACCGATGTCCGAGACTCTGAAATTGGCCATCGTCACTGATATTCATCATGGTCCCGATAAACTGACCAAGGTAGGCTCCGCCGCGCTGCCCAAATTGGCGGAATTCAGAACCTTTGTTGGAGATTATCAACCGCATTTCATCGCCGAGCTTGGCGACCGCATATCCGATATTGATGCAGAAACCGATGCCGGGCAGTTGTTACGAATTGCCGATCACTTCACCGGCCTGCCGGCGCCCCATTGGCATCTGATGGGCAACCATGACCAGGTCCACCTGACCATTGACGACAATGCCCGCATCCTGGACCAGCACATGGCGCACCACAGTGTCGACGTCGCCCAACGGCATTTGGTTTTTTGGCAAATGGATTGCGAAATTCATCACCCGCAAGGATTTATTCCTCGACAGGCGGATATGGACTGGCTGGCGGCGGATCTGGCGGCGACAAATTTGCCGGCGATAATTTTCACTCATGTGCCGCTGGATGGCGGCTCCCTGCATGGCAATTACTACTTTGACAACAATCAGCGCTTTGGCGGCTTGCCCCACCAACGGGAGATCCAGGCTTTGATCCGCCGGGCCGGCAACGTCATTTTGTGCGTCGCCGGCCATGTGCACTGGAACGATGTCAATCTAATCGACGGTATTCCCTACATCACTGTGCAGTCCCTGTCCGAAAGCTTCACGACAGAGGGTGAAGCCGCGGGCGCCTGGGCCAGTATCGAGGTTGATCACGAAGTTCGATGGCGCACCCATGGCCGTGACACAATCTCCCTCGCTGTCCCCGTCCGCGGCCTGAACGCCCACTGGCGGGAGCCCCTGCCGCGATTTGAAGAATTGCTTCAGCAACAGAAAATTCCGAAGGGCCTAAACGATATCAAGGGACTGATCCTGGATATGGACGGCGTGCTCTATCGCGGCGATACGGCGATACCCGGCGCCGCGCAGGCCGTGGCCACCCTGCAGGAGGGCGGCATGAAGATTGTCGCCTTGACCAACAACGCCCGTGCTTCCGCCCGGGATTACAGTGCGAAACTGGCCGGCATGGGCATCGAATTGGCCGCGGACCACATCATCACGTCCGGCCAGGCAACCGCGCAATATCTCGCCACCCAAGACCCCGCACCAAAGGTCTTCATCGCCGGCAGTGGCGCATTACGCAACGAATTGCACGCCGCCGGCGCCATTGAATGCGACGATCCAGCCTTCGTCGTCGCCGGCATCGATTTAGACATGAAAATCGCCACCTTGGCGGAGGCCGTCCACCACCTGCACAAGGGCGCAAGGTTGATCGCCACCAACCCCGACCCCATGCTGCCCGCCGACGATGGCATCGCACCCGAGGCCGGTGCCGTCATCGCGTTTTTGGAGGCGGCCAGCGGACAAACTGCCTATGTGGTTGGTAAACCGAACAAAATCGTGTTCGAACAGGCTTTGGCAAAATTGGGACTCAATGGTGAATTTGTTGCGGTGGTGGGCGATACCGCCGAAACGGATATCGTCGGCGCAACCGTCGCCGGCCTGCGCTCCATCCTGGTAGCCAGCGGTAATCCGGCGGGAATGGGCAATTTATGCCAGCCAACCATACATCTGGAAAATCTAACTGCCGTGGCGGAACTGCTAGTAGGTTAGGACCAAAGCGGCTATATGAAGATAAATAAAAAATCGGGGCGACATCGCCCCCGCAACAAAACGCCTCGGTTCTTACAATTGAGCGAACGACAGGTTGGAAATTTGGGTACGCGAAGTGTCGGAAGCAGCGCAAACTGAACACCTGCAGCGGGCTATGGGGGATGCGGACCTGGGTCTCATCCTGATCGATGCCCAATGCCGTATTCGTGTGGCCAACGAATGCCTGAATTCGTTGTTGGCACTACCCGAGGAATTGACCAAAACCGGGGCCGACTTTATTCAGGTTATACATTACTGCCGTGACCGCGGCGATTTTGCGACCGTCGAAGGCTCGCCAACGCTTGATGACTTGATCACCGAGTTGACATCGAAGCAGGCCTTTTGCCGAAACATTGTCGTCGCAGGATCTCGTTCCATACTATTTCGCCATCAGTACCTCGGTGACGATCAGTTTTTGTTGACCTATCAGGATATCTCCGAACGGCAAGTAACCACATTGGCTCTGCGCGATAGCGAGCGCCGGCTGCTTGATTTTGCCGAGGCCGGATCCGATTGGTTTTGGGAAATGGACGAGAACTATTTATACACATGGTTTTCGTCCAACTTCGAACACAAGTTTGGCGTCAAGCCGGAAACCAGATACGGCGTGAGCCGGTTGGATTTGGTGGCGGAATGGGCGGAAGAAGATGGCGCGGCCAAGCATCGGCGGTGTCTGGAACAACGCCTGCCATTCGTAAATGTGATCACACGGCCAATATTGGATGACGACAGAAATATCTGGCTGCGCGTATCGGGATCGCCCTTTTTTGACGAGGCTGGAGAATTCCGAGGCTATCGCGGCGTCTGCTCCGATGTTTCCGAGGAAATGGCGTTCCGCGAGCAGGCTGAGTCCGATGCCGAACGCATCGCAACCGCAATGGATGGGCTGAACGAAAACATGGCCCTGTTCGATGCCAGCGATCGGTTGGTATTTTGTAACAAGGCCTTTCGCGAACTAAATGATCAAATTTTTGACGTCATCATCCCAGGCGTCACATTCGAGGAGATTCTCAGAGCCAACGTTCGACATAATTTTTTTCGTGCAAAATCCGAAGATGCGGAAGAGTTCATACAACAGAGGCTGCGGCAATTTCATCAGCCGGACGGACCGGTCGACCTTGAATTAGAGGGTGAGAATTGGATACGAGCCACGGTTCAGGTCTTGGAAAATGGCGAACGGGCGCTGACGATGAATGACATCACCGGGATAAAACGGGCAGAGGCTGATTTGCGCGCCGCAAAGGAACAGGCGGAGCAGGCGAATAGAGCCAAATCCATGTTCCTAGCCAACATGAGCCACGAATTGCGCACGCCATTGAATGCGATCTCCGGCTTTTCCGAAATTATCAGTCAGCAGCTTTTCGGCCCCCTGGGCGATGCGCATTACGGTGAATACGCTCAAGATATCCATGCCAGCGGCCAACACCTTCTGGCCATTATCAATGACATTCTGGACCTCTCCCGCATTGAGGAAGGCCAGGATGAACTTGAAGAATCGGAAAATACGATAGGCGACGTAATTGAGGCTTGCATGCCCCTGGTCCGCGAACGGGCGGGAGCCGCCGGTGTCCGCATAAATCTGGAAATTGGCGAAGCACTGCCTCAGATCATCCTCGATCTACGACGGGTCAAACAAATCCTGATCAACCTTTTATCCAATTCCATTAAATTCACTGAGGCTGGCGGACGCATTACCGTTCGCGCCGAAATTGGCAAAACCGGTGACCTGGAAGTCATGGTAATTGATACCGGTATCGGCATGCGGCCGGCTGATATTCCCAGGGCGCTGGAGCCATTTGGGCAGATCGATTCATCGCTGGCGCGACGTTATGAAGGCACCGGTCTGGGCCTGTCTTTGGCCCGGCAGCTGGCGGAAGCCCACGGTGGCCGTCTGGAAATTGAAAGTGAGCTCGGTGTTGGCACAACCGTTCGCATGTTGCTGCCGTCCAATCGTTTGGTCACGCCGCCGGCAAGATAACAGATACGATTCTCCGAAACAGGATCAAGCAACTTGTCTGTGTTCGAATGAAAGCAGGTTGCTCTGGCAGGCCGCTGAAATATTAGAAGTTCGGACCCGTCAATGTCATTCCCGCGAAATCGGGAATCCATGCCTGTATCTGCTGTATCGTGTAAGTTATTGAATATTGTGGAATTTCAGACTCCGAATGGATTCCCGCTTTCGCGGGAATGACAAACTCGCCGCAATTAGCATTGTTTAAATTAACTGTTCAGCAGCCTGTTAGAACGGCTTGTCGCCCTTCAGCGTGATGCGATGCAACAACCGCTTATAGCCATGATAATCATTGACCGGATAATGCTGGGCGCAACGGTTGTCCCAAAATGCCAGGGCGCCTGGCGACCAGATGAACCGGCAGCTGTATTCCGGTTTGATCTGATGTTGGAAAAGGTATTCCAGTATCGGTGTGCTTTCAGCCTTCGTCATACCCTTGAAACGGACCGTATGTCCGAAATTCACGAACAATGCCTTGCGACCCGTCTCGGGGTGGGTGCGCACGGCGGGGTGCTCGGCTTCCAAGACCTCTTCCTCGCCCGTGCCGGCATCGGCGACGCGGTCGCTGCGGGTCGTCGCGGCGCTGCCCTTGGCGGCCGAGTTAACAGCGGTCAGGCCATCGAGAAATTCCCGCAACGGCGCCGAGAGATTGTCGTAGGCCGCATATTGATTTGCAAACAAGGTATCGCCCCCCATGGGAGGCAATTCCTTGGCGTACAGCACGGTGCCCATCGGTGGATTTTTCAGATAGACGGTATCGGAATGCCAAATGCCACCGAAATTGATGGTTTCTTCCGGCAGTTTTAGGATCGGTGTTATTTCCGGATGCTCGTCCAGCCCCTTAACGAAGGGATAGATGTCGGGCTCGCCGAAATGTTTGACAAAGGCGATTTGCTGCTCTGGCGTAATGTCCTGATCACGGAAGAAAACCACCAAATGGTCAAGCAAGGCCTGACGGATTGCGGCAATGGTTTCGCCGGACAGCTCCTCTGCTATGTCAACACCGGAGATTTCGGCCCCAATGCCGCCCGTGACGGCGTTGATCTGCATACCTTCCGCCAGCCCATTCATGACGTCACCCTGACCGCATTGTCGACGGCTTCGTTGATGGCGCGTTCGAAGTGCGCCAGGGCCGGTTCATTGCGGCCGAATATCATTTTCGTCTGGGCGGCCGAGGCGAAACCGGCCTGAATGCCCTCGCCAATCGGAAAATCCTCCTCGTCGACGGTGCGAATGGTCAAATCCATATTGCGGTCCCAGTGCAGTTTAGCGCTATCGGTCAGGGCGGGTTCGGGAACAAAAAAATCTAGATACATGATGCACTCATCAACCTTGTTGCCAACGGGGAATACGCGCCAGGTTTCCACATGATCGATCTGCATGACCAAGACCGTATTGGGAAACAAAACATAGACCAGCGCCGTGTGCGGGATTAGATCCCAATCCGCTTCGGGCAGATTTCTCAGATCTTCAATACTGCGCCGGGGCAGGGTTTCCCGCAGGTGCGGCCCGAAACCTTCGAACAAACACAGATTGGGAAAAAATATCGGCCCCACGGTGTTGGCATGCAGAACGCCGAAATGATAGGGCTCCAGGAACGTGTCGATAACGATTTTCCAATTCAACTTGCGCTGAAGAACCCGTGTCTCGTGGTGGTGATAGCCGCCCAGACCATAATTGGCCAGTTCCGGCCCCAGCCCCGCCAAGTGGGTTTCCACATCCAATTCCGCGCCGGCCTTGGGTATCACCCAGATCAGGCCATCCTGTTCAACGGCGGACAATTCCACCAGGCCCCGGCCTTCCTTGTCCACCCCGGCAAAGCTGTCTTGATCGGGAATGCCCATCAATTTGCCGTCCAGGCCATAGCTCCAACCATGATAGGGGCAGCTGAAGACGCGACCGGCATGGCCGCACCCGTCCACCAGACGGGCGCCGCGATGTTGGCAGACATTCAGGAAGGCACGAATAGCGCCTTTCCTGTCCCGTACAACGACTATGGGCACGCCGGAGAAATCATCGGTCAGAAAATCACCGGGGGCGGGCAGTTGGCCGCTCAACCCCATTAACAGGGGGAATTCGCGGAACAGTATGCGTTTTTCCAAAGCCAGTCGCTGGGGCGATGAATAGGCGGAGGTCGCGTGATACATGACATCGTCGGCCTGGGCCGTGGTACGGGCATCCAGGTGGGCGAAAATTTCCCTGGTCAGCCTGATCTGTGTGGATTGGTCCACGCGACTGCTACCTTCCGAATTACAATAGGCGATAATTTTGAGATAACCTGATCAGCGAGCCATTGTCACACAATTATTGGGCCGACAATTGCGGCAAATCGCCGCCGACATTGATGCGTAGAAATTCCGTCTTGGCTGGAGCCTGTCTTTACGAAGGTGGTCCGGCCGGGATATAGAGCTTCACAACAGGAAAAACGACCGTTGGAGAAACGCATGCTTGGCCTGATGCAGGACCGCCCCTTGTTGATATCATCGCTGATCGAATTCGCGGCGCTTTATCACGGTGATGTGGAAGTTGTCTCCCGCACGGTGGAAGGACCCATCCACCGCTATACCTATGCCGATGCCCACCAGCGCAGCAAACAACTGGCCCAGGTTCTGATATCGATGGGCATCGAAAGCGGCGACCGGGTCGCGACCCTGGCCTGGAACGGCTACCGGCATTTAGAATGCTATTATGGCGTCTCGGGCATGGGGGCGGTTTTGCATACCATCAACCCCCGCCTTTTCCCGGAACAGATCGCCTATATTGCCAATCATGCCGATGACCGGATTATCCTGACCGATCTTACCTTTGTGCCCCTGTTGGAAGCCATCGCCGATCAGTTGACGAATATCGAGGCGATCATCATTCTGACCGACCAGGCGCACATGCCGGAAACCTCCCTGCCCAACGTGCATTGCTACGAGACGTTGCTGGACGGCCAGAACGGCGATTTCGAATGGCCTAGCTTTGATGAGAAGACCGCGTCGTCGCTTTGCTATACCTCCGGCACCACGGGCAACCCAAAAGGCGTTTTGTACAGCCATCGCTCCACCCTTTTGCACTCGTTCTCGTCAACCAGCCAGGATGTTATCGGCCTCTGCTCACGGGATACCATTCTGCCCGTGGTGCCCATGTTCCACGTCAATTCCTGGGGCATTGCCTATACGGCGGCCATGTGCGGGGCCAAGCTGGTGCTGCCCGGCATGGGCATGGATGGTGCCTCGCTATATGAGCTTCTGGATGGCGAAAAAGTGACCGTATCCGCCGGCGTACCCACGATCTGGCTGATGTTGCTGCAATATCTGAGTGAAAACGACAAGAAGCTGCCCCATATGGACCGCACGGTCATCGGCGGGTCCGCAGCCCCCGTCTCCATGATTGAAACTTTCGAAAACGACTATGACGTCACCGTGGTGCACGCCTGGGGCATGACCGAAATGAGCCCCCTGGGGACCACCGGCAACATGAAGCCGAAAATGGATAATTGGTCCTACGAAGACAGATTGGCCATGAAATGTAAGCAGGGCCGGGCCGTCTACGGCGTCGATATGAAAATCACCGATGATGACGGCAACGAGCTGCCCCGCGACGGCAAAGCCTTTGGCCATCTCATGGTCCGCGGCCCCTGGATCACCACCGGTTATTTCAAGGGCGAGGGCGGCGCGATGCTCGACGACGGCGATTGGTTCGATACCGGCGATGTGGCTACCCTGGACCCGGAAGGTTTCATGCAGATCACCGACCGTTCCAAGGATGTGATCAAATCGGGCGGTGAATGGATTTCCTCCATCGATCTGGAGAATATCGCCGTCGGCCATCCAGGCGTGGCGGAAGCGGCGGTGATTGGCATCGCGCACCCGAAATGGGATGAGCGGCCCTTGCTGATCATTGTCCGGGGCGAAGACAGCACTGTCGAGGGCGCCGAGATACTGGATTTCATGAAGGGCAAGATTGCCTCCTGGTGGATGCCAGACGACGTTACCTTCGTGGACGAAATTCCCCACACCGCCACCGGCAAGATCCAAAAGCTTCGCCTGCGGGAGCAGTTCAAGGACTACACGCTGCCAACCGCCTGACGGCCGCGAAATGTACTCCCCTGGGCGCAAGATAGTCTCGGGCCTTGGCATGATGCTCGTGGCCGGCTTCGTCCTCGCCGTACTCGGCTTTGAAATCGCCGCCGATCTGGCCCTGGATCATGAAGGGAAAAAATCCTATGGCCGGGTCGTGCGCAAGTTTGAGAATTTTCATACCGGGCGCTATCGGGCAGGGACAAGTTATATCGTCGCGTTTCGCTTTCAGGACCACAAGGGTCGATCGGTCATCGGCGACGACGCGGTGGAGAAAGAACTTTACGATCGCATTCGCCCAGGTCAGGGATTGGATATCCTGTATTTGCGCGAATACAGCTATGTTCACCGCATCGGCGCGGCACCACCCTATAGCCTGCGCGCAGGTATATTGACGCTGGTTTTTATCGTATTTGGCTTGGCGTTCTATATGGTGCTGACAGCGTTTCGGTAGATGCTGCAAAGTTCAGGCGGCGATCAAGCTGCGGCCTGTTCCATTTTCCATTTATGGATAAAACGCTCGACGATGTCGTTGCCTGTATGAGCAATCTCGTCTGGTGGACCGGCCCAGGCGACCTTACCTTCATGCAGCAGCACGATCTGATCGGCAACCTTGATGGCGGTGTTTATATCGGAAGTGATGGACAGCGCCGTGGCGCCCAGTTCCCGAACATTGGTGACAATCAGGCCGGCGATGACATTGGACATGATCGGATCCAGCCCCGCCGTGGGTTCATCAAGCAGGATAATTTCGGGCTGGCTGGCGATGGCGCGGGCGATACCGACCCGCTTTTGCATGCCGCCCGATAGCTCCGATGGCAACAGGTCCGCCACCCGCGGCCCCAGGCCAACAGAGCCCAGGCACTTGACAGCCATCTCATGAGCCTCGTCGCGGGACAACTCCTTGCGTTCCAATTCCCGGAAGGCAACGTTGCGCCAAACCGGCAGACTGTCGAACAAGGCTGATTGCTGAAACAGCATGCCGCAGCGGCTTAACAACTGGTCCCGCTCCCGGCCGCCCAGACTAACCGTGTCCTGACCATCGATGCGAATACTGCCGCTGTCGGGCTTCACCAGACCCATGATGCATTTCAGGGTCAGGGTCTTGCCCGAGCCGGATTCTCCCAACAGAACCAATGACCCCCCGTCCGGTATGGACAGATCAACGCCGTCCAGGACGCGCTCGCCGTCAAAAGATTTGCACAGCCCTTGGACAACGATCTTGGGGTCGGTCATCGGTCGTTCCTAAGCCACGCGATAAACGGAATCGGGATCCGGCTCACCCTCGCAGGCGGCCCTCCCCGTATGCACCATATGTACCAGATGCGACAAAACCGAACGCGCCGCTGCCGTATGCAGGTGTTCGGGCACATCGCGATACATGCTTTTGACCATATCCGGAATGCGGCTGATATTCTGGCTCAGACATTGGGCGATTTGCTCTTCGCGCTCTTCGCGATGTTTGATCAATTCGCCGACGAAAGCCTTGGGATTGTCGATCCGGGGACCATGGGTCGGCCAATAATGATCATCCGAGCGCAGCAACAGTTTTTTCAGGCTTTGCATGTAGCGATACATATCGCCGTCGGGGGGTGAGACGATGGTGGTGGACCAGCCCATGACATGGTCACCGGAAAACAGCGCGTTCTCCTCCCGCAACAAAAAGCAGGTGTGGTTCGAGGTATGGCCCGGTGTATGGACCGCCTGCAGGGCCCAGCCATCGGTATCCAGTATATCGGCGTCGTTGGCCAGGATATCGGGTACGTAATCGGTATCCGCACCCTCGTCCGAGACTTCGGCGTCGGTCCGACTATCCTCGCGGCCATGGCCATGGGGCCCGCAGCCCCAGATCATGGCCCCGGTCTCGGCCTTCAACAAGGCAGCACCCGGGGAATGATCGCGGTGGGTATGGGTGATAACGATATGGCTGACCGTCTCACCCTTGACCGCCGCCAAGACGGCTTCGATGTGTTTGGGATCGTCCGGCCCCGGATCGATCACCGCCACCTGGCCTTTGCCGACGATGTAAGTTCCCGTGCCGTGCAGGGTAAAGGCGGATGGGTTCGGTGCGATGACCCGGCGGATGAGCGGCGAAATCTGATCCGCCACGCCGTATTCGAATGTCACGTCTTTCTTGAATGGGATATTGGCCATGCACGGCTCTCCGGTAATTTACATTTACGATTGGCCGCGAATCAGCGGCGCACGGAAACATCGTTGCGAATGTGGACGTCTCTTTCAAGGGCAATGACAGAGAAACCCGCCCACGGCAAGTGACAGTCTACACACGTTGGATCAAAAGTGCCGGAAGCTGGCGTGAACGCCGTCTTGCCACCGCCAATGCCATTGGCTATGCACCAGTTGATGTCCCAACCCAATGACCCCATCGACTACCGAAAGGATCCCGCCGCCCGCCGGGCGGAATGGTTCAGGTATTATTCGGACAAGCGCATCGGTCAGCAGTGGTTCCAGTTGCACTTGCTACAGGGCTTGGACGTTCAGCGGGTGCTGGAGGTCGGGCCGAACCTTGGTTTGGTCTCGGCGTTATTGGTCAACGCCGGCTTCACGGTCACAACCTTCGATATGCTGCCCAGTCAGGATCCCCGACCCGATATATCCCACATTCAGGGCGATCTAACCAAAATCGCGGCCTCGGAACTCGCGGGACACGACGCCATATTATGTTGCGAGACATTGGAGCATCTACCCTGGGATCAGGTTGAGAGTGTCCTTGCCACCTTCCGCGCCGCCGGGCCACGCCATTTGGTCATTTCAGTGCCCTACATGGGATTTCAGATCGATTGGCGGCTTTATCTGAATGCGGTCACATTGCGCAGCAAGTTTTCCTTCAAGAAGTTGAATTTTCTGCGCCGTTTCAAGGCCGAAAAACAGGACCCCTGGGGCCACAAGTGGGAGACAGGATACAAAGGCCATTCCCTGGCTGACCTGGAAGCTAAAATCAAGGCCGGCGGCTGGCGCATCGACCGGCGTGATTTCACCTCGCCGACCCGTTCGGTATTTTATCTTTTGAGCCCAAAATAGGCAGATTTTAGCGAAATATTAACCAAAAATTCTGGCCGAACGTGCCAAAAATTGTTTCGGTATTTTACATATTCGTCCCGCTTTGGGATTCAAAATTCTTTAAGTCCCTGGAATCATTGAAACCAGCCATTTGGCACGGTGTTTGCACATTATTTCCGTGCGACGACCACGCCTGAGGTAGACCCTCACTCCTTAGGTGGCCGAGACGGCGGTCCCTCCGGGGGTCGCCGTCATGGCTTTCAGGCCCTCATATTACAACGACCCATGGCGCATTCGTGAGGTGACGGACCCTGCTATTCTTGCCAAAATGAACGTCATGCAAATTTACCGCGATGACATATGGCGGCGCATGGGAGGCGCCCTGGTGGGCGTCGGCTTATGCACCTTCGGCATCTATAGCCTGACCATGATCCCTCATGCCCCGGATGCGGTCCTGGCGGATCGGGCCATGTGGTGGGGCATCACCCTCAATGTTGCCGGCATCGCCGCGTTCCTGCTGTCGTGGCTGGCGCCCGATCTGTCGGGCATCTGGTGCCGCTCGCCACGCTTTCCACCGAAAAAATAGATCAGCATATCTTTGTCGTCGGGCTATACCTTGCGGTCGAATAGTTTCGCATCAGCGGAGGCAGTCACCGTGACGTTAATGAACCGGCAATATGTCCTGGCCCGGCGCCCCACCGGCGCGCTGCAGGAAAGCGATTTTACCTGGCAGGAGGCGGCGATACCCGAACCGGGGCCAGGGGAAGCCTTGGTGCGCAGCATCTATCTCTCCCTCGATCCCGCTAATCGCGGCTGGGTCAACGATGTTCCCACTTACCGACCGCCGGTGGGTCTGGGCGAACCCATGGCGGGCTTCGTCATTGGCCAGGTGGTCGCCTCCAATCGCGAAGATCTGGCGGCCGGTGATCTCGTCGAAGGGGATGGCGGCTGGCAGGACTATGCCGTTTACGGCGCGGACGATGACGTAGTGAAGTTGCCGCCGGGCGAAGACCTGATCGCGCGCATGAGCGTGCGCGGCGTCACCGGGTTGACCGCTTATTGGGGCCTGTTGGATATTGGTCAACCGCGGACGGGCGAGACCGTGGTGGTATCGGCCGCCGCCGGCGCCGTCGGTTCCATCGTCGGACAGATCGCCAAGATCAAGGGCTGCCGGGTCGTGGGCCTCGCCGGATCGGACGAAAAATGCCAATGGATCGTCGACGATCTGGGTTTCGATGCCGCCATTAACTACAAGACCGAGAATGTGCTGAAGGTCCTGGGCCAACATTGCCCGGACGGCATCGATATCTATTTCGACAACACGGGGGGCGATATCCTGCAGGCCGCGCTGTTTCGGATGAACCAGGGCGGGCGAATCGTCTGTTGCGGCGTGGTCTCGCAATACGATACCGCCACGCCCCTGCCCGGCCCCCACGGCATGCCGGGCCTATTGGTGGTGCGGCGCCTGCGCATGGAAGGTTTCATCGTCATGGACTATGATGACCGCCGGGCCGAAGCGGATGCCGATCTGACCGCCTGGGTGGCCGAGGGGCGTCTGAAATACAAGATCGATATGATCGAAGGCCTGGAAAATGCGCCCCGGGGCCTGATCGGGCTGCTGCACGGCGAGAATACCGGCAAACGAATGATACGGGTAAGCGAGGAACCATAAGTATGAGTGATGCAAGTACGGGTGATGCGGACAAGAGTGAAAAGATGCAGGACCGCATGGAAATGATGCAGGCGCGGATGTTGGGCAAGGGGTTCGGCGCCGTCCTCGGCCCGCAACTGGTGGAACTGGACGAAGGTTTCTGCCGCATGGCCCTGCCCTGGCGCGAGGATCTCTCGCGCGGCGATGCCCGGGTCCATGGCGGCGTCATCGCCGCCCTGATCGACAAGGCCGGCACCACCGCCGCCTGGGCCTACACCGATATCCCCGAAGGCACCCTTGGCGCCACCGTCTCCATGAACGTCAACTTCCTCGAAGGCGCGGTCAGCGACATGGTCGCCGAAGCCCGCACCGTCCGGCGCGGCGGCTCCATCATCGTGGTCGACGTGGATGTACTAAACGACCAGGGCGGCAAGGTCGCCAAGGGCCTGGTGACCTACAAGCTATCGCGGCCGAAACCGGCCGCATTATAGAGCTTATATCAACCCGGCCAATGGCGATGAGGGGTCGGCGTAGCGTTTTTTGGCCATGCGGCCAGCCAGGTAGGCTTCGCGGCCAGCGATGACGGCGTGTTTCATGGCGCGGGCCATGCGGATGGGATCGCCGGCCTCGGCGATGGCGGTGTTCATCAGGACGCCGGCGCAGCCCAGTTCCATGGCCACGGTGGCATCCGATGCGGTGCCGACGCCCGCGTCCACAATCACGGGGACGGAGGCATTTTCGATAATCACCCGGATATTGACCGGGTTCTGCACGCCCAGACCGGAGCCGATGGGAGCGCCCAGGGGCATGATGGCGCAGCAGCCGATTTCTTCCAGAACCCGGGCCTGGATCGGGTCATCGGAACAATAGACCATGAC
>JABIRL010000135.1 GCA_018667855.1 Rhodospirillaceae bacterium | reverse complement strand
TGAACGATCTGGTGTCATCGATCCTGCCGCCATCGGCCTTTGAATTTCAGTTCTCGTTGTCCAACCAGCGCCGGGTCGATTGCCTGATCCGCCTGCCACAGCCGCCCGGTCCCATCGCCGTGGACGCCAAATTCCCCTTGGAAAGTTATTACGCCCTGCAAAAGGCCGAGGACGACAGCCAGACTAAGACGGCGCAACGGGCCTTTCGCACGGCGATCGGCAAACACGTCAAGGATATCCAGGAACGTTACATTCTGCCGGGCGAAACCGCCGACAGCGCCCTGATGTTTCTGCCGTCCGAGGCGGTTTATGCGGAATTGCACGCCAATTTCCCCGAAGTGGTGGAACAATCCTACCGGGCCCGGGTCTGGATTGTATCCCCGACCACCCTGATGGCGACCCTGAACACCGTGCGCGCGGTTCTGAAGGATGCGCGCATGCGGGAGCAGGCCGGTGTCATCCAATCGGAGGTATTGAAACTGCTGGACGATGTGCGCCGCCTGGATGACCGGACCCAGAAGCTGCAAACCCACTTTGGCCAAGCCGGCAAGGATCTGGAGCTGATTGCCACTTCGACAAAGAAAATCACCCGCCAGGCGGAGCGGATTGAAGAGGTGCAGTTGGCCGAAACCGATGGGGAGGAGCTGGAGCCCACCCCGGTCGATGACCAAGGTCAAGGCGCCGATATCGTCGATCTGCCGAAGCGCGGGGCGTAACCCCAAGCTGACGTCAACTATTCGGCCATCCTGTTTTGCCAGGCCAATCCTTGGTTTCGAGCTGTCCCATGGGGCGACGGAAAGCATTTTCCAGCCGACGATCAACAAATTTCGTGGTTATGGTAAAAAAAAGATAAAAAAAGGCGTATCTATATCGAATTGATATATTGTGTTTCAAAATATTTACACAATATCATTATCATAACAGTTGACAGTACCGGTCGCCTAATAGCCGCCCGGGCAACGCGATAGAGAGAACGCGCAAGACGCGATACGAGGAAGCAATGCTGGATTTCAAACGCCCCGGACCGAAAGCCGCCCTGACGTGGGTCGCCGTATGGGTTTTTGCCTTGGTTGTGCTGGCCTTCGTACCCACAGACCAGGCCCTGCCCAATTTCGCGGACCTGCCGAACGAAATTCATTACAGCCACGGAACGAACGTTGATGTGCATGACTTGGATGTCGTCGCGTTGACGGAGAAGGGTTAACGCATTTCAACGCGTTTAAAATGAACCACCCGCCGCGCCAATCAAAGCGGCGGCGGGTGGGGATGATTATCTCCGAAGCAATCGACAATATTCGGATTGTCTTATGGTTTTCGGGCCAGGAAGACGATTTCCTGCAAAGGCACCTGCAGGGGCGCGGGGCCATATAGCGCCTCGATCGCGGTGGCCACGGCCCCGACAATGGTTTCGGAATCCACGCCGTCGCGTTCATTAATTTGCAGAATTGTGGGATTGCCTTCAACAAAGCCCCGCGCTACGGTCAAGGCATCCGGGCGTTCAATGGTTTCAGATACGGTGTGAACTTCCGGGCTCGAAAATCCAGCGTTTCGGGCCAACGTACGGCTCGGCGCGATATCATGGAAGCCAAAGGGAACAGACAGGAAGTCGGGCGGGTCGGTCTCAAAAAAGCTGGCAATGGTATCCCGCGACACCTTGGCCACGGCATTATTATCAAGAGAATCCCAGACATTGAAGGCCAGCAATCCGCCGGGCCGCAGCATACGGGCCATTTCGGCAAACGCCTTGGCCTTATCCGGCATGAACATGATACCGAATTGACAGACCACGGCGTCAAAGCCGCCATCGTCGAACGGCAGATCCTGGGCATCCGCCTGCTGAAACGAGACATTCCCCAAAGCACCGCGTTTTGCGCTGGCATAATCCAGCATGGCATCATTCAAATCAGTCGCAACGATTTCGGAGCCGGGCGCCAGTGCCTGCCAGAGGTATTCCGTCGATATTCCGGTGCCGCAGGCGACTTCCAGTATACGGCTGACGCCGGGCACGGCATCGCTAACCCGCCGGGCCAGATCTGCGGCTGAAAATTGAAACAGCAACGGCCCCAAATGAGTGTCATAGGCGGCGGGGATCGAGCCAACGAATTGCGTAACGGTGTCAGTTGTCGGGCGGGTCATGTTGTTCATCTTCTGTCATCCTATCCAATGCAATGTATGGCGCTGATTGTCCCTATGCGCCGTCATAGACTTGTGAGAAACCGCATCGGATTGGACGGCGAAGTGTGAGAAAAACGTAAAAAAAGGCCTTCCGGTGTCAAAATTACCGCTACTATTGCCTTTGCATGGTTGATTTGTCGGGGGCCTCGGACGCAATGGCGGTGTTTCAATTGCGCCTGTTCGGCGGCTTCGTGCTGTCGGGCGGGGATGATACGGCCGTGGTGTTGTCTTCGAAAAAGGCGGCCGCATTGCTGGCCTATCTGGCCCATCACGGGGACCGGCCGGTCTCCCGCGCCAAACTGGCAGCTTTATTGTGGTCTGATCGGGGGGAGGCGCAGGCCCGCAGCAGCCTGCGGCAGACCCTATCCGTCCTGCGCAAGGCCTTGGGTGAGCCTGGCAAGGGCGTCATTCGGGCTTCGGCGCAAGAGCTGTCCATCGATCATCAGGCTATCGCGGTCGATACCGCCGCATTCCAGTCCGGTAGCGATCCGGCGGCGGCGGAGTTGTACCTTGGCCCGTTTCTGGACGGCCTGGATGTGCGTTCGCCATTATTTGAGGAATGGCTGGGCCAGGAACGGGCGCGGCTGGCGGAACGGGCCGCGCGCGCCTTTACGGCCCTGCTTCAGCAATACCAACATGATCGGGAAAAATGCCTGGCCTACGCCGCCAAACTGCTGGCCCTGGATCCCCTGCGCGAAGACATGCATCGGCTGGTCATGCATCACCACCAACAGCAGGGACGCTGGAACGAAGCCATCCGGCAATATCAGGCGTGCCGGAATATTCTGGCGGCGGAACTTGCCGTGGAACCGGAAGCCGAAACCCAGAACCTTTACCAGGAAATCATGCAGCAACGCGATGGCGCCGCGCCACCCGCACCGGCGCCCATCGTGCCCGAACCCAAGCCCGAACCCGAACCCGCCGTTCTGCGCCAAGACGGGCAATACCCGGCCATTGCCGTCATGCCCTTTGACAATCTGGCCGGTGATCCGGATCAGGACTACTTCGCCGACGGCATAACAGAGGACATCATCACGGAATTGTCGCGGTTTCCCGACCTGTTCGTGGTCGCCCGAAATTCGACCTTCTCCTACAAGGACCGCGCCTTTGACCTACATGCGGTCAGCCGGGAATTCGGCGTCCAATATGTGCTCAAGGGCAGTGTGCGCAAGGCCGGCGACCAGGTCCGCCTGACCGCGCAACTGCTGGAGGCCGAGGGCGGCAAACATATCTGGGCCGAACGTTACGACCGGCGGCTTTCCGACATCTTTGCCCTGCAGGACGAGTTGACCCGGAGCATCGTCGCCGTGCTGCCGGGCCGGTTGGAAAATTTCGAGGCGCGCAAGGCCGGCCAAAAACCGCCCGGCGACATGGCGGCGTATGAATTGCTGCTGGCCGGCAAGGTGCATCATCACCGCTACACCCGGGAAGACTGCGCAACAGCGCTTGACCGCCTCGACCGCGCCATCGCTCTGGAGCCAGGCTATGCCGCCGCCTATGCCTGGAAGGCCTGTGTGCTGGGCCAGGCCCTGGCGCGCGGTTTCCTGCCCGACCCGGACGCCCTGTTCAACAGCTCCGTCGCGGCGGTGGGAACCGCCCTGCGGCTGGACGAGGGGGAGGTGGAGGCGCACCGGGTGCAGGCGGAAATCTCCATCGTGACCAAACGCCTGGACGCAGCCGTCCAGCACAATGAACGGGCCCTGTCTCTGAACCCCAACGACCCGCGCCTGCTGGCTCAAAAAGGCGAATTGCTGAGCTGGTCCGGCGCCGCCGGGGAAGCCCTGCAATGGATCGAAATGGCCATGCGTCTGGATCCCTATTCCCGGCCCCTGTGGGCGCATCTGTTGGGCGCGGCCCTGATGCAGTCAGAGCGCTTTGAGGATGCGATAGAAGCTTACCTGCAAGCCGCCCATCCACGCTTTGGCCATCACGCGGACATGGCGGGATGCCATGGCAAACTTGGCCGCCCGGAAGAGGCGGCGCGCCAGACCGCCCTGACCCTGGAACTGAAGCCCGATTTCACCGTGTCGGGCTATCTCGCCGGTCTGGCCTATCGCCACGAAAAAGACCGCGAAAACCATCGGGCCATTCTTGCTACCACGCCGCTGCCGGGGTAATTGTCCCCTTGGCCACTAATGTAGCGGTCCAGGAATTCCAGAGGGAGCGCGTTATGAGCGAAGACATCAGACCATTTGAAGTGGCCATTCCGGAAAGCCAGCTGGAAGATTTGCGCCGCCGCCTCAAGGACACGCGCTGGCCCGATGCGGAAACCCCCGATGATTGGTCCCAGGGCATTCCCCTAAGTTATATGCAGGAAATCTGCGCATACTGGGCCAATGATTATGACTGGCGGCGCTGCGAAGACCTGCTGAACGGCTGGGATCAGTTCCAGACCGAAATTGACGATGTGGACATCCACTTCCTGCATGTCAAATCACCGCACCCGGACGCCATGCCGCTGCTGATCACCCATGGCTGGCCCGGCTCGGTGCTGGAATTCCGCCATGTCATTGGGCCGTTGACGGACCCGACGGCCCACGGCGGCAAGGCCGAGGATGCCTTCCACGTCATCGCGCCGTCCCTGCCCGGCTATGGCTTTTCCGGCAAACCCACGGCGCCCGGCTGGTCCGTGAACACGATCGCCGGGGCCTGGGGCAAACTGATGGCGCGCCTGGGCTATGACGAATATGTCGCCCAGGGCGGTGATTGGGGCAGCATCATTACCCGGCAGGTCGGTGTGCAAGACGAAGCCCACTGCAAATGCATCCATTTGAACATGATTTCGGCGCGGCCGGATCCGGACACCATGGATGATCTGACCGAATTCGAGGAAAAGGCGATCGCGGCGGCGAAATATTACGTGGACTGGGATTCCGGCTATTCCAAACAGCAATCCACGCGGCCGCAGACCCTTGGCTATGGCCTCGCGGATTCCCCCAGCGGCCAGGCCGCCTGGATTTTGGAGAAATTCTGGGCCTGGACCGATTGCGACGGCCATCCGGAGAACGCCCTGGCCCGGGACGATATGCTGGACAATGTCATGTTGTACTGGCTGCCGGGAACCGCCGCCTCTTCGGCCCGGCTGTATTGGGAAAGCTTCGGCAAGATGCGCCCCGATGTGGTGAAAACGCCGGTCGGCTGCAGCCTGTTCCCCAAGGAGATTTTTTCCGCCTCGCGCCGCTGGGCCGAAAAATCCTTCCACAACATCATTCATTGGAATGAGTTGGAAAAAGGCGGCCATTTCGCCGCCGCCGAACAGCCCGAAATATTTGTCGAGGAGCTGCGCACCTGTTTCCGCGCCGTGCGCTAAGTAAATCAACGGCGCAAGTCCCATCATGACGACGGCAAAGGCCCCCGTGCCGGTGCTGATCCCGGCCTTGTTGATCATGGCCTCGGGTACATCCGTGCTGTCGACGGATCTCTACACCCCGTCGCTACCTCATCTCCAAGGGGTCTTTGGCACCGACGCCGCGACGGTGCAATTGACCCTGACCCTGCATCTGGTGGCCTATGCCCTGGCGCAATTGTTTTTTGGCCCCCTGTCCGACCGCATCGGCCGGCGCCCGGTGCTGTTGGCCGGTATGATCGGCTTCGCCGTGGCCTCGGTGTTGTGCGCCATGGCAACCTCCATCGATGCACTTATTCTGGGCCGTATCCTGCAGGGCATGACCGCCTGCGCGGAGGCCGTGGTGGGCTATGCGATCATCCGGGAGCTTTATGACGAGGACGGCGCCATCCGTGTTCTGGCGGCCTATGGCATGGCCATTGCGCTGGCGCCCGCCGTGGGGCCGGTGATCGGGGGGCATATGCATGTCTGGTTCGGTTGGCGCTCCAACTTCGTGCTGCTGACCGGCATCATTGTCGTTGTGACCCTGCTGATCTGGCGCTGGCTGCCCGAGACCCTCGCGAAACCGGACCGCGGCGCCCTACGGCCCCGGCGCATTCTGCGCGGCTATTTCACCTTGATGACCGATGGACCGTTCATGAGCTACACGCTGGTCATGTCGTCGGTTCTGGGCGGCCTGTTCGCCATTATCGCCGCGTTTCCGTTCCTGTTCATCGAACGCATGGGCGTGGCGACGGAACATTACGGCTACTATTACGCCACTGTCGTCATGGCGTTTGCCGTGGGTTCACTGGTCGTCAGCCGGGCCGCCGGTCGCATCAGCAGCGACCGGCTACTGGTGATCGGTCTGCTGTTGGGTATCTTGGGCGAAGTGGCATTACTTGTTGTCCTGGCCACGGCATCGGTAGGACCGGTCTCGCTAACCGTGACGCAGTGCTTTTTTGCCTTCGGACTGGGCTTGATCTTCGCCACGGCGCCGGTCCGAGCATTTGATGTCTGCCGCGCCGGCCATGGCTACGCCGCGGCCATGCTGGGGGCCTTGCCCATGGCGGCGGGCGGTTTGGGCACGTTCTGCGTTGCCTTGAGCCATGACGGCAGTGTTTGGCCCGTCGCCATCATTCTGGCGGCATCGACCATGCTGCCCGCCATGCTCTATTTTATCGTACAGCCCTGGCGGGTTGGCGCCGGCGGCATTCGGGTCGAAGTGGCTTCAAATCGGGCGGCGGGCACCTAGGGCCGTGGCCAGGGTGCCGTCGTCGAGATAATCCAGCTCTCCGCCCACGGGGACGCCGTGGGCCAGACCGGACACCTTGACATTGCAGTCGACGAGTTTTTCGGCCAGATAATGCGCCGTTGTCTGGCCGTCCACGGTGGCGTTGGTGGCCAGGATAACCTCCCCCACCTCCCCCTCGCCGGCCCGCGCGATCAAGGCGCCGACGTTCAGGTCCTCCGGGCCGATGCCGTCCAGCGCCGACAAAGTGCCGCCCAGCACGTGATAGCGGCCACGGAAGACGCCGGATCGTTCCAGGGCCCATAAATCAGCGACGCTTTCCACCACGCAGATGAGGACGGGATCGCGGCGTTGATCGCGGCAAATGGCGCAGGGCTGCACGGTATCGAGATTGCCGCAGATATCGCAGGGCGCCACCGTATCCGCCGCCACGGCCATGGCCTGGGCCAGGGGCCGCAGCAGACTTTCCTTGCGGTCGATCAGGTGCAGGGCGGCGCGGCGGGCCGAACGGGGCCCAAGGCCGGGTAGTTTCGCCAGCAATTGTATCAGCTGGTCAATCTGGGTTCCGGTCATGGCGCCTGGGGGTATCCGGCCAGGCCTAAAACGGCAGCTTCATGCCGGGCGGCAGGCTCAGGCCGCCGGTCAGCTTGCCCATTTCCTCCTGGGTATAATCCTCGACCAGGCGCTTGGCGTCATTGAAGGCGGCGATGATCAGGTCCTCCATGACTTCGATGTCGCCGTCCTTCAGGCTGGGGTCCATCTTCAGACCGCGCATTTCGCCACGGCCGTTCAGGGTCACGCTGACCATGCCGGCGCCGGCATTGCCGACCATTTCCACCTCTTCCAGCTGGGTCTGCAATTCCTGCATCTTGCCCTGCATTTCCTGGACCTGCTTCATCATCTGGCTCAGATTCTTCATGATTGTTCCACTTCATCGTCTTCATCGTCTTGCTTCAATTGTTCAGGTTCGCCATGGCTTCCGACGTCATCCGTCTGACCAAGGGGCCGGACATCGGTGACCTTGGCGCCCGGGAAAGTATCCAATACCGCCCGCACCAGGGGATCGTTTTCAGCGGTGGCCAGGACCTCCTGCTCCGCCTCGCGCTGCCGGGCTGCCAGGGGCGGTTGCCCTTCCGCCTGGCCATTGATAACCACGGCCCAGCTCTGTTGGGTCCAGGTTTCCAGTTTGCCCCGCAGATTGCTGGCCAGATCGGCCGGGGCGTTGTCCTCGGGGCGGATTTCCAGATGTCCGGGCCGGAATTCCACCAACCGGACATCCTCCATCAAATGGTGATACAGGCGCGCCTCCCGCGCCGCCTGCGCCTGCGCGACAATATCCGCGAAGCTGTTGATGGCGATGCCGGGGGCCGCGGCTGCCACTGCGGCCATTGGCTGACCTTGCGATTCCGCCACGGCCATCGGTTCCGCATACATCGGTTCCTCGTAATAATCCAGTTGCGCGGATACAGCCTGGGCACCCGCGGATGAAGCCGTCGATACGTTCGCGGGAGCCTGAGATGAAGGCGTGGGCGCGGCTGTGGGCACGGCTGTGGGCGCGGCCTCGCCGCGGGCGCCCGTGACCTGACGTACCGCATCCAGCGGCGTGGGCAAATCCGTGCTGTAGGCCAGGCGGATCAGGATCATTTCCGCCGCCGCCAGCGCCGAAGGCGCGCTGCGAATTTCGCCCAGGCCTTTCAGAAGCATCTGCCAGGTGCGGGCCAATACGGGCATGGACAGCCCCGTGGCCAAGGCTTCCGCGCGCTGCCGCTCCGTCTCGGACAGGGTGGGATCGGCACCGGCCTCGGGCGCGACCTGCAGGCGGGTCAGCAGATGGGTCAATTCCAGCAGATCGCGCAAGACCACTTCCGGGTCCGCGCCCAGGTCATATTGCTCCCGCAGCTGGGCCAGGGCGCCCGGCACTTCGCCTTTCATCAAGGCCTCGAACAGATCATAGATACGCACCCGGTCGGCCAGGCCCAGCATCTCGCGCACCTGTTCCGCCGTCACCACGCCGCCGCAATGGGCAATGGCCTGATCCAGCAAAGACAGACCATCGCGCACGGAACCTTCCGCTGCGCCGGCGATCAGGTTCAGCGCCTCCGCCTCGGCGCTGGCGCCCTCGGCCTCTGTTATCGCCGCGAAATGGGCCACCAGCAGTTCGGCGCCGACCCGGCGCAGATCAAAACGCTGGCAGCGCGACAGCACCGTTACGGGCAGCTTGCGGATTTCCGTCGTGGCGAAGACGAATTTCACATGGGGGGGAGGTTCCTCCAACGTCTTCAACAGGGCGTTGAAGGCGGCCAGGGACAGCATGTGCACTTCATCGATAATATAGATCTTGAAGCGGGCCGAGGCGGGCAGATAGCGCACACCGTCCAGCAATTCGCGCATGTTGTCGACGCCGGTGCGGGATGCGGCATCCATCTCCAGCACATCCACATGGCGCGAATCGGCGATCGCGATGCAATGTTCACAAACCCCGCATGGCGTCACCGTGGGCCCGCCCTGGCCATCGGCGCCGATGCAATTCAGGGACCGGGCGATGATCCGCGCCGTGGTGGTCTTACCCACACCCCGCACCCCCGTCAGGATAAAGGCATGGGCAATGCGGTCCTCGCGTATGGCATTGGTAATGGTGCGGACAAGGGCGTCCTGGCCCACCAGTTCGCTGAAATCCTGCGGCCGGTACTTGCGCGCCAAGACCCGGTAGGCGGCATCGGTATCCGATGTCCCCTTTGTCGGTGCGCTATCCAAATCTGTCTCGTTCATGGCTGGGAACAGGCTACCACGACAGCGCGGCATGACCAACGCGACATGCCATCGAGGCATGAAAAATAAGGCTGAAGTGGAAGGACGACCGGCGACCCGGGCCAATCTTGTTACGGCTGCTTCCTTTCGGACCTGACCGGGTTGGCAAGCAGCCCGTCCGCAGCCGCCCTTCCGCCCGCTTTATCGGCTTTTGTCCTTCGATACGCAAGTCTGTAATGTCACCAAGTGCGCGCATAAGACCAAGGCGGAAAACAATGGAACTGGACCATCTGTTCTTCATTGCGGACCAACGTGCCGATTATCCCGGCCGGCTGCGAACCATGGGGTTGGTCGAAAGCTACAGACGGGATCATCCGGGCCAAGGCACCGCCAATGTTTGCTATTGCTTCGACAATATGTACCTGGAAATCCTATGGGTCACGGACGAGGACGCAATCCAAAGCCCGGCGATTTCCCGGACAGGTTTGCGTGAACGCGCACAATGGAAATCTACCCGCAACAATCCTTTTGGTCTGGCTTGGCGGGAAAAGCCTGGCGAGGCGGCATTTGATCAACCCTGTTGGGATTTCAAGCCGCCTTATCTGCCCGAGGGAATGACCCTGGCGGTTTCCACGGATAGCGATGACCCCCGCCAGCCGTTCATGTTCCGATCCCCCAACAGGGCAGCCCCCATCGTCTGGCCGTCTGAACTTAGGGGAACGCTTCAGCACGACGCCGGATTGGGCGCCGTGAGTGATATTCTGCTGTTCATGCCACGGGACCTTCCCGTCAGCAGTGGCCTTAGGCGGCTGGTGGAAAGCACGATCCTGCGCCTTGAAGTGTCTGATGAAGAGACAGCGGCGGTAACCCTGACGGCGGATCGGAAAGATGGCGGCGGCAATTTGAAAATCAATCTGCCGGTCATGGCTTGATCCAATCAGCCCCGGGACCGGCCGATTTGCCGAAGCGTCCGGCATGTGGCACCCTCCGCGCCCAGGATCATGTATTTATCAGGATAAAGCAGACGCATTATGGAGTTTATCAATACCTTCGCCGGCAGCCCGGTGAACCGCATGGGCAACGAACGGCGGGACCAGGATTGGCTGCGCAAGCAAATGGACGACCCGGACGCCTGCTTCTTGCCCATGTGGCAATTGCGGGGCCTGATGATGCCGGGGGAGACCATGCGCATCGGCTGGTGTCAGAAACAGGATGTGCAGCCGTTTATTTTCGCCGGCGCCAATGTGGTGTTTCTGGGCCAGATCAATGGCACCCCGCATTTCGCCATCGATGTCTCCGCCGCCGGTGACCGCAAGGCCGACGCGCCGTTACAGGAATACGGCAAATGGATCGATGTGCGCAGTGCGGCGAGTTCATGCAGCGGCGGTGACGCGGCCATTCTGGCGCAGACCCGCTCCATGCTGGATTGGCACGCCCGCCACGGTTTCTGCTCCGTCTGCGGCCAGCCCTCCCGCATGGGAGAGGCCGGCTATTCCCGCAAATGCAGCGACGACGACTGCGGTTCCATGCATTTTCCCCGCACCGACCCGGTCACCATCATGCTGGTCCTGGACGGCGAAAACTGCCTGCTGGGCCGCCAGAAAATCTTCGCGCCGAACAGCTACTCCGCCCTGGCCGGCTTCATGGAACCGGGCGAAACCATCGAGGATACGGTCCGCCGCGAGGTGATGGAGGAAGCCGGCATCAAGGTCGGCGCCGTGCGCTACGTCTTCTCCCAGCCCTGGCCCTTTCCCTCGTCCCTGATGATGGGCTGCTTCGCCGAGGCTGAAAGCACCGAAATCAACATCGATCCCAACGAATTGGAAGAGGCCCGCTGGTTCACCCGTGATCAGATCCGCGACATGGTGGACAGCTGGCAGGACCAATCCAAACTGCGCATGCCCGCGCCCCTGGCCATCGCGCACCAGCTGGCAGCGGCTTGGCTGCGCGGGGATTAGCCAAACAGCAGCAACACAACGATACTGCCCGCCACCAGGGCCATGCCCATGAGCTCCTTCGGCGTGGAGCGTTCCTTGAAGAACAGGACCGACAGGGCCAGGGTGAAGAGTAGCTCGACCTGGCCCAGGGCCTTGACGTAAGCGGCGCGTTCGATGGTCATGGCGGTGAACCAGCCGGCCGAGCCGATCACGGAGGTGATGCCAACGAACAGGCAACCGCGCCAGTTGGGGATCATGGCGGCCAGTTGGTCGCGGGCGCGGACGACGATGTAGGCGGACATGATGGCGGTCTGGATGACCAGCACCATTGCCAGGGTCAAGGCGGCGGAATAGAGCCAGTCGTCCAGGCCCAGGGACAGGCTGGCCCGGCGCAGAAACAGCGATGAGGCGGCAAAGCCCAGGCCGGCGGCGATGCCGACCCCCGCCGCCGGTTGGAACAGGCGGCTGATCAGGGTTTCGCCCGCGATGCCGGCGCGGGCCAGGTTAATCATGATCACCCCGGCGGCGCCAATGGCGATGGCGATCCAGCCGGCGCCCGCGATGGCCTCGTGAAACAATGTGGCGCCCAACACGGCCGTCAACAAAGCCTCGGTCCGGGCATAAGTGTTGCCGACGGCGAAATTGCGCAGGGAAAACAGGAATACCAGCAGAATGGTCGCGGTGATCTGGGACACCCCGGTCAGGGCCGAAAAGACGAAGAATTCCCACCCCGCATCGGGCAGTTCATGGCCGCCCTGGGTTTTCAGAAACAACAGATATCCCAGCGCGAACGGCAGGCCCCACAGAAACCGCACGTAGGAGGCGCCGACGGCAGAAAAATCCTTGGTCAGATGTTTCTGCCCAGCGGTGCGCGCGGCCTGCATAAAAGCGGCCAGAAAGGTGATGGGTATCCAGATCCAGGCTTCCATTGCGATAACTCAGTCCAGGGCCCGGTACCAGGTATCGGACAGGGTATAGCCCTGGGGGAAGGGATCATCGGGGTCCAGGCTGTATTGATGGCTGCCGGTGATCCAGGCCCGGCCTTGCAGGCTGGGGACGATGGCGGGCTGCCCTGCGACCGATACCTCTTCCTCGATCCGGCAATGAAACTCCGTTCCCAGCACGGATTGGCTGACCAGCGCGTCGCCGACGCCAATTTCGCCACGTTGATGCAAAACCGCCAGGCGGGCCGAGCTGCCGGTGCCGCAGGGGGAGCGGTCCAGCTTGCCCGGCGAAATCACCACCGTATTGCGGCCCACCAGGCGGCCGTCATCGTCCCGCGCCAGGGGTGTCGCAAACTGCGTGAAGGTAATGGTGTGGATGTCCGGGTTTTCCGGATGGCTGACGGGATGCTGTTCCACGGCCGCCAGTTTGATGCGCTCACCCATTTCCACCAGATCGCGGGCCTCGTCCGGCTGCAACGAAAATCCCAAGGCAGGCGCGTCGACAATGGCGAAAAAAGCCCCGCCATAGGATATATCGCAGTTCACCGTACCAAGACCCGCCACTTCCACCGCCGCGTCCAGCTTGGCCACGAAACAGGGTACATTGCGGGTGCGGACGCTTTCGCAGCGCCCGTCGCGGCATTGGGCCGTCACCTCGATCAGGCCGCCGGGCGTATCCAGGCGCAGCACGGTCTCCGGCTCCCGCAACTCGACCATGCCGGTTTCCAGCAGCACCGTGGCGACGCAGATGGAGTTGGAGCCGGACATGGGCGGATAGTCCGTCGGCTCCATGATGATGAAGCCGGCATCGGCGCCCGGCGTCGTTGGCGGCACGACCAGATTGGCATGCACGAAGGCGCCGCCGCGCGGTTCGTACAACAGAAACTTTCGCAGGCCGTCGTCTTGTGCGCGCAGATATTCCCGCTGTTCGAACAGGGTTTGCCCGGGCGGCGGCAGCACCCCGCCGGTGATCACCCGGCCGACCTCCCCCTCCGCATGGCAGCCGATCACGGTGATGGTGCGGCTGCTTTGCACGCCTAGCCCTTCACATGCGGTGCTTCGTATTCCGTACGCTTGTCGTGGCGGAACGGATTGCGCGGATAGGTGCCCAGGATCTGCAGGCGGGTGCAGAAAAACTGCGCCTCTTCCAGGGCCCAGGCCACGCGCGGGTCTTCCGGATGGCCTTCGAAATCCGCATAGAACTGCGCCTGCTCGAAGCTACCCGGCTCGATATAGCTTTCCAGCTTGGTGATATTGATATTCGCCGTGGCGAAGCCGCCCAGGGTCTTGTACAGCGAAGCCGGCACGCTGCGGACCTGAAAGACGATGGTGGTCATGGCATCGCCGTCTTTCGGGTGCGGCGTGATCCGCTCCCTCGCCAGGATGATAAAGCGGGTGACGTTGTTGCCCAGATCCTGGACATCTTCCCGCAGGATCTGCAGTTCATAGATCTCCGCCGCCAGGGGAGAGCCGATGGCGGCCAGGGTGGGATCGCCCTTTTCCGCCACCATCTCGCAGGCGCCGGCGGTATCGGCATGCACCACCGGTTCAATGCCCAGTTCGCGGATCAGTTTCCGGCATTGGGGCAGGGCGTGGATATGGCTGTGTACTTCGCGAATATCGGAGATTTTAGCCCCGTGGGGCGCCATGAGCTGATGGTTCACCGCCTGAAAATGCTCGCCGACAATATATTGATCCGAAGTGGGGATCAGATGATGAATATCCGCCACCCGCCCGGCCAGGGAATTTTCGATCGGGATCATGGCGCGCCCGGCACGGCCCTCGTTAACGGCGGCGAAGGCATCTTCGAACAGGTGACAGGGCAGCGGATTATAATCCGGCAGACCTTCCTTGCAGGCCAGATGGGAATAGGCGCCGAATTGGCCCTGAAAGGCCACATTCATCTTGGGATCACTAGAGCTCTCCGATGCTGCGTCGTCGGCCATGATGGCTCGCCCTTAAATAGTTGAACTGGTTATGGTTTCCGAGCCAGGGCGCGGCGCGCCCGGTCCAGGTCGGCGGGAGTATCGACACCGAAGGGCACCCTGTCAACGAGGCCCACCTGAATGATCATCCCGGCCTCCAGCGCGCGCAGTTGTTCCAGCCGCTCCCGGCTCTCCAGATGACCGGGCGGCAGAGCAATGAACCGCGCCAGGGCCTGGCGGCGATAGCCATAGATGCCGATATGATGATACAGCGGACCATCGCCCGAGGGCGCCGGCACGCGGGTAAAATACAGCCCCCGGCCTTGTCTGGCGCCGGGCGCCAGGGAGATCACGGCCTTGACCACGCTGGGTTCCCGCCGTTCGTAATCCTCGACGATTTCCGCCGCCAATGTCGAGATATCCACCGCCCCATCGTCGAGCAAATCCAGGGTCAGGCGAATCTGATCGGGCTCGATGGTCGGCAAATCACCTTGCAGGTTGACGATTTTGTCATAGGTTTCGCCGGGATCGAACTTTTGCACCGCTTCCCAGACCCGGTCCGAGCCGGATGGATGATCCGCGTCGGTCAGCACTGCCTGGCCACCCGCCGCCTGAATGGCATCGACAATTTCCTGTTCCGCCGCCGCCACCAGGACCGGGCCTATAGCTGCCTCCATGGCGCGGCGCCAGACATGCACGATCATCGCCTCGCCATGAATATCGGCCAAGGGTTTATCGGGCAACCGCACGGATGCCATGCGCGCCGGGATCACTACAAGTGCCTGTTTCGTCATTGCTGCCATATCCTGCCCAGACTCCAGCCGACCGCTAGCCAACCTCTAGCCAACCGGTTTCGGCGATGTTATACGGTGAGCCGTTCTTCTGGGAAAGATGTTCCATAGGCTCGATTGGGGTTGCCGCCATGACAATGTATGACGTGAACAAGTTTCTGGGCGCCATTCTGGGCGCCGCGCTGCTGCTCATGGTGGTCAACGAAATCAGCAATTTTCTGATTAATCCGGTGATCCCGGCCAAGATCGCCATCGAGATCGAGGGCGCCGAGGAAGAAGAAGCCAAGGAAGAAACCGCGGACGCCAAAGAAGAAGGCGGTGGCGCAAGTTTGGCCAGCCTGCTGGCGGCGGCGGATGTGGACAAGGGCGCCAAGGCGGCGAAAAAATGCAAGGCCTGTCACAGCTTTGACAAAGGCGGCAAGCACAAGGTCGGCCCCGTGCTGTATGGCGTGGTTGGCCGGGGCAAGGGCGGCGGTACGGCTTTCAAATATTCATCCGCCATGAAGGACATGGGTGGCGAGTGGTCCTATGAGGATCTGGACGCTTTCCTGGCCAATCCCAAGGGTTTCATGCCCGGCACCAAAATGGCCTTCAAGGGCATCAAGAAGCCGGGCGACCGGGCCAATCTGATCGCCTATATGCGGCAAAATCACGATACACCGCCCGCCCTGCCTTCAGAGTAATCGGGCCATGGACGAGGCTGGCCGCTATCTGGCGCTGGCCCATCGCCTGGCGGACGCCGCCGGAGAGATCATTCGACCCTATTTCCGGGCCAATGTGGCCGTCGAAACCAAGGCCGATGAAAGCCCTGTCACGATAGCCGACCGTGAGGCCGAACGGGCCATGCGCGCGATTATCGAGGCGGAATGCCCCGATCACGGCATCCGGGGCGAG
>JABIRL010000243.1 GCA_018667855.1 Rhodospirillaceae bacterium | reverse complement strand
GGGTTCGGCCGACGAGACCCGGCAGGTGCGCGCCTGGCTCGCCGTTCACGGTATCGCCCATCAAACCCTGCGCTGGCAAGGCGCGAAACCGGACACCGGCATCCAGGCTGCCGCCCGCCAGGCCCGGTATGAGTTATTGGCGCAATGGTGCCGACGCCGGGGCATCCTGCATTTGTTGACGGCCCATCATAGTGACGATCAGGCCGAGACCGTGCTGCTACGCCACGACAAAGGCAGCGGCGTCGACGGCCTGAGCGGCATGGCGGCGGTCCGGGCCCTGCCGGGCGTGCGGCTCCTGCGGCCTCTGTTAACGAGGAAACGGGAAGATCTGGTCGCCACGTTGGCGGCCCTTGGCCAACCTTGGCTGGAGGACCCCTCAAACCAGGAACCGCGCTTTGCCCGTGTTCGGGCCCGCCGCCAGCTGCGCGGCGAGGGGGGGGAACGGGATCGCCTGCTGGACATGGCCGAAAATGCCGCTGTCGAGCGGCGGAAAACGGCCACGGCCCTGGCTGCGTTGGCGGTACGGGCGGTGCGCCTGCACCCGGCCGGTTTTTGCTGGTTCGATCCCAGCCTCTGCCGGGGGCCGGACAAGGAGCTCTTGGCCCCGCTGCTGGCCGATATACTGCGCTGCATCGGTGGTGGCATCCATCGCCCGCGGAGGGAACGGGTAGCGCGCCTAAGCCGAGAGATCGCGGATCAGCAACTGGGCGGTGGGCGAACCTTGGGCGGCGCCCGCGTTCTGCAACGGGCCGCTGGATTGCTGATTTGCCGGGAGGCCGGCCGGTTGCCGAGGCCCACGAACTGCACCGGCAATACAACTGGGAACACGACCGTTAACACAATGGGCCGCTGGGACCGTTTCGATTGGACTTTGCGAACGCATGGGCGCCGGGAATTTACCGTTGGCGCCCTGGGCCAGGACGGCTGGCGGCAGGTTCGTAACAGGGTGCAAAACAATCTTCCTGCGCCCGTTCGGGTGGGCTTGCCTGCCCTTTGGCGTGGTGACCGGGTCCTGGCGGTAGAGCATCTAGAGCTGACGCCGGTGTCCGGAATGCCGAAATGGTGGCGGGAAATCCGCTTTTCGGCCCAATTTTCACCATCAAGGCCCCTGCAACCAGACGGATTGACGCTTGTTTGAGCGCGTCTTAGCATTATCTTTATGGTAACCAGTCAGAATGGTGTAATGAGTGCATCCCAATTTGATGTGGGAATGCTAAGATCAGATTTTCCGCAACGCCGCCGGAGAAGGATGCAAGGTGAGCAATTTCAGTCGTAACATTGCCCTGTGGGTGATCATTGCCCTTTTGGTATTGGCGTTGTTTAACCTGTTCCAGGGACCGGGCACGCGGGGCTCCGCCACCATATTGGCCTATTCCCAGTTCATGTCTGAAGTGGAAAGCGGCCAGGTTCGCGACGTTACCATTCAAGGCAACACCATCAACGGCCACTACACCGGCGGCACACCGTTTAATTCCTATGCACCGAACGATCCCGACCTTATACGCAAACTGAACCAGCACGGCGTCACTATTTCCGCCGCGCCGGACGAGGAAGGCACACCGACCCTGTTCGCCATTCTGTTGAACTGGTTCCCCATGCTGCTGCTGATCGGCGTCTGGATCTTCTTCATGCGGCAGATGCAATCGGGCGGCGGCAAGGCCATGGGCTTTGGCAAGTCCAAGGCGCGGTTGCTAACCGAACGCTCGGGCCGGGTCACCTTTGACGATGTGGCCGGGATCGATGAGGCCAAGGAAGAGTTGGAGGAAATTGTCGAATTCCTCAAGGATCCGCAGAAATTCCAACGCCTGGGCGGCCGTATCCCGAAGGGTTGTCTGCTGGTGGGCCCGCCGGGCACCGGCAAGACCTTGCTGGCCCGCGCCATCGCCGGCGAGGCGAACGTGCCGTTCTTCACCATTTCCGGTTCCGATTTTGTCGAGATGTTCGTGGGCGTCGGTGCCTCCCGGGTACGGGATATGTTCGAACAGGCGAAAAAGAATGCGCCGTGCATCATCTTCATCGATGAAATTGACGCTGTTGGACGCCATCGTGGTGCCGGTCTGGGCGGCGGCAATGATGAGCGCGAGCAGACTTTGAACCAGTTGCTGGTCGAGATGGATGGCTTTGAAGCCAACGAAGGCGTCATTCTGATCGCCGCCACCAACCGCCCCGATGTGCTGGATCCCGCCCTTTTGCGGCCGGGCCGCTTCGACCGTCAGGTGGTTGTACCTAACCCCGACATCCTCGGCCGCGACAAAATCCTGAAAGTACATATGCGTAAGGTACCCATGGCCCCGGACGTGGACAGCCGGGTTATCGCGCGCGGTACACCGGGTTTCTCGGGCGCCGACCTGGCCAATCTGGTCAACGAAGCGGCGCTTTTGGCGGCCCGGAAGAACCGCCGCGTGGTCACCATGCAGGAGTTCGAGGAAGCCAAGGACAAAGTCATGATGGGAGCGGAACGGCGCTCCATGGTGATGAGTGACGAGGAAAAGGAACTGACCGCCTATCACGAAGGCGGCCATGCCCTGGTGGGCTTGCTTGTGAAAGGCAATGATCCCCTCCACAAAGTAACGATTATCCCCCGTGGCCGGGCCCTGGGCGTCACCATGAACCTGCCCGAGACCGACAAGTACGGCTACAAGAAAAGTGAAATTTGCGCCAAACTGGCCATGACATTCGGCGGCCGCGTGGCTGAAACCCTGATCTACGGTCCGGACGATGTCACCACGGGCGCCGGTCAGGACATCCAACAGGCCACATCCTGGGCCCGGCGCATGGTCACCGAATGGGGCATGAGCGACAGACTGGGACCCCTGGCCTACTCGGGCAATGAGCAGGAGATATTTCTGGGCCATTCGGTCACCCAAACCAAGAACCTCTCGGACGCCACGGCGAAGATCATTGATGAGGAAATTCGCCGCATCGCCGACACCGCGGAGTCTTTGGCCACCGAGGTTTTGACGGAAAATCTCGATGCCCTGCATGCGGTTGCCAAGGCGTTGTTGGATTACGAAACCCTGAACGGCGAGGAAGTGGCCCAGCTGTTACGCGGTGAAGAAATCGACCGGCCGGACGAGTTCGAACCGCCCGAGGATAACCCGGCCGCGACCTCCGTACCGCCGTCGACAAAACCGAAAAAGCCCGAAGGTCCGGGCGGGCTGGAGCCCGAGCCCCAGCCGGGATCCTGATCCAGTCTCGGCACTGTTCTTTGGAACGACACCCTTGATTAAGGGCCAATGGCGAACGCAGCTGTAATCTCGCGACGCCCTCCGATCGCCGGTATCGAAGGGCCCTGGCCCTTGGTCATGGGCATCGTCAACGTCACCCCGGACAGCTTTCACGACGGCGGCCGGCGCTTGGACCCCCAGGCGGCCATCGAACATGGCCGGACGCTGGCGGACGCCGGCGCGGCGATCCTGGATGTGGGTGGTGAATCCACCCGACCCGGAGCCAAAGAGGTGACCGAGGAAGAGGAACTGGCGCGGGTGATGCCGGTTGTCGAGGCCTTGGCCGCCGACGGGCATGTGGTATCGGTGGACACCCGCAAGGCCGCTGTCATGGCCCGGGCGGTGAGTGCCGGTGCCCGCATGATCAACGATATTACCGCCCTGCGCCACGACCCGCAAAGCCTGGCCGTGGCCGCGCGCCTGGACGTACCGGTGGTCTTGATGCACAGCCGGGGCGAACCCGCCCATATGCAAAGCCTGACCCAATATGACGATCTGATCGCGAATGTGCTTGCCGAACTTGCCGCCCGCGTGAAGGCCTGTCTTGCGGCCGGCATGAACAAACACCACTTGATCATAGATCCGGGACTGGGTTTCGCCAAGGATGCCGGGCAAAGCGCCCGGCTGTTAAGCCATATGGCGGAATTCCACCGCCTGGAATGTCCCGTGTTAATTGGTGCATCGCGCAAGTCCTTTATCGGCGAGCTGGCGGGCGCAGCCCGGACCGACGACCGTTTGCCGGGATCCCTGGCCGCCGCCTTGTGGGCGGCACAGCAAGGCGCGGCCATTCTGCGGGTTCATGACGTGGCGGAGACGATCCAGGCATTGGCGATTTTCCGGACCCTTTGCTATAAGGATGGCGAGAGCACCGAGGTGGAGTGAACAGCGCATGGAGCGCGAATTTTTCGGAACCGACGGCATACGCGGAACGGCCAACATCTGGCCGATGACGGCGGAAATAGCTATCCGCGCCGGTATGGCGGCTGGGTTGCAGTTTACCCGTGGCGACCATCGCCACCGGGTCGTGGTGGGCAAGGATACCCGACTGTCGGGTTATATGCTGGAGCCTGCTCTGACGGCTGGATTTACCTCCGTCGGCATGGACGTCATTTTGGTCGGCCCGATGCCGACCCCGGCCGTGGCCATGCTGACCCGCAGCCTGCGCGCCGATCTGGGCGTCATGGTGTCAGCCTCGCACAACGCCTTCGCTGACAACGGCATCAAGTTCTTTGGCCCCGACGGCCATAAATTGTCCGACCGTATCGAGACGGAGATCGAGGCGCGCATGCAATCGGACATGTCGACTTCGCTGGCTGAACCGGCCGGGCTGGGCCGCGCCATGCGCCTGGACGATGCGCCAGGCCGCTATATCGAGGCGGCGAAAGCGACCTTCCCCTCGGAATATCGACTGAATGGCCTGAAGGTCGTGATCGATTGCGCCAACGGCGCCGCCTACAAAGTCGCCCCGACCGTATTGTGGGAGCTGGAGGCGGATGTGGTCCCGGTTGGTGTTGATCCCGACGGCCTGAACATCAACAGAGACTGCGGCTCGGTCCATACGGATTTCATGTGCGAACAAGTGGTCGCCCACGGCGCCGACGTCGGCATCGCCTTGGACGGAGACGCGGACCGGCTGATCCTGGCTGATGAAAACGGACAGGTGGTCGATGGTGACCAGCTTATGGCAGCGATCGGCGATCATTGGGCCGAAACCGGTGCCCTGCGGGGCGGCGGCATCGTCGCCACGGTAATGTCGAACCTGGGGCTGGAGCGGCACCTTGCCGCCAAGGGGCTGGAATTGGTGCGCACCCAGGTCGGCGACCGTTATGTGGTGGAGCATATGCGTCAGCACGGCTTCAACGTTGGCGGCGAACAGTCCGGCCATATCGTCATGTCGGATTTCGGCACCACCGGCGATGGCCTGGTCGCGGCCCTGCAGGTTTTGGCCCTGGTGGTGGCGGAAAGCCGGCCGGTCAGCGAGGTTTGCCGCCGTTTCGAGCCGGTGCCGCAATTGTTGAAGAATGTTCGCTATACAGGCCCGTCGCCGCTGGAAACGCCTTCCATCAACCGGGCGGTGCGGGCCCAGCGCAGCCGCCTGGGCGACAAGGGGCGCCTGTTGATCCGCCCCTCAGGCACGGAACCGCTGATCCGCGTCATGGCGGAGGGTGATGATCAGGAACTGGTCCATTCCGTCGTCGATGAACTGGTCGAAATGATCGGCACCATGGCTGGCGACACCATGGCGGGCGAGTAGTGAACCCGGAAATACCGTCGTCGAACCCGGGCCGTGTCCTCATTGTCGCGGGCTCTGATTCGGGCGGCGGGGCCGGAATTCAGGCCGACATCAAATCGGTTACCGCTCTGGGCGGCTTTGCCGCTACTGCCGTCACCGCCCTGACCGCGCAAAATACCACCGGCGTTCATGGTGTCCTGGAGGTACCGCCCGCATTTGTTGCCCAGCAAATTGACGTGGTGCTGTCCGATATCGGCGCCGACGCCATTAAGACCGGCATGCTGCATCGACCGGAGGTCCTGGACGCGGTGATTGGCGCGCTCGACCGCGCGAACACTAAGGCGCCCATTGTCGTGGACCCGGTCATGGTGGCAAAAGGTGGCGCATCGCTGTTGGACATTGATGCACGCGCCGCGGTCCGCCAACGCCTGATCCCACGGGCCGCCATATTGACCCCCAATGTGCCGGAAGCGGAAATCCTGGCCGAGATGACAATTTCGGACCAGGAGAGCATGCTGGCGGCCGGTCGCAAGCTGCTGACCCTCGGTTCCAAGGCGGTATTGATGAAAGGCGGGCATATGCCCGGCGATCAGGTGGTCGATCTGTTGCTGCATGAAGCCGGTGTGGAACGCTTCGCCTCCCCCCGTCTGGATAGCCGCCACACCCACGGCACCGGCTGCACCTTGGCCTCGGCCATTGCCTGCGGTCTAGCGCAAGGTCTGGTTATCAGCGCGGCGGTTGAACGGGCGCGAAATTATGTGCTGGAGGCCATCCGCACGGCGCCGGGCCTTGGGCGAGGTCACGGTCCTTTGAACCACGGCCACACGGTCGTGGGCTGAACCCTTGGCCGAAGACCAGCGCCAACGCCACTACACCTGGCACGACCCCAACGCTCATTGGTCGCGCCTGGGTGAGCTGTCCGGTTTGGACTATCTCACCGCCGTACTGAATGGCGAGGTGGCAAAACCGCCCGTCGCCATCGCAATGCGCCTGGCCCTGGCGGAAGTGTCCAAAGGCCGCGTGGTCTACACCGGACAGCCGGGCGAGGATTTCGCCAACGATGTGGGCTCGGTTCAGGGCGGCTGGGTGGCGGCATTGATCGATGCGGCGATCGGCAGCGCAGTGCATTCCGCCCTGCCTTTGGGCGCGCGCTACACGACCCTGGAATTGAAGGTTAACTATGTGCGCGCGGTGGCCATCGATGGCGGCGAGATGCGCTGTGTTGCCGAGACCCTGCATGTGGGGCGCACCACGGCCACGGCCAAGGCCCAAGTGGAAGATCAGGGCGGCAAGCTGTACGCCCATGCCACCACCACTTGTTTGGTTCTACCGGCGGAATGACCGGCACTGCCGGGAGCGGCGATGCGCCCGTCCTGACGCCGGGGCAAACCCGAAGTTTGATTTTCATACTCGGCGCGTTGACCGCCTTTGGTCCCCTATCCATCGATATGTATCTGCCCAGCCTGCCGTCCATGGCCGCCGACCTGAACGCACCCACGGCGCGGGTGCAGATGACCTTGAGCAGTTATTTCATTGGCGGCGCCTTGGGCCAGCTGCTGCTCGGGCCGCTGTCCGATCGGTTTGGGCGGCGACCATTGTTGCTGGCGGGCATGGCGATATACATCTTGACCTCCGCCTTTTGCGCCTTGTCCAGCGGCGTTGAGATGTTGATCGCGCAACGCTTCCTGCAGGCCATCGGCGGAAGTGCGGCAAGCGTGTTGGCCCGTGCCATGGTGCGGGACTTCTTTTCCGGGGACCGGGCCGCGCGGGTGCTCTCGCTGATTATGCTGGTCATGGGCGCGGCGCCGTTGATTGCGCCGTTTTTGGGTGGCTATCTTTTACTGTGGTTCGACTGGCGAGCTATTTTCTGGACCCTGTCGGGCTTTGGCACGATGTGTCTCGTTCTGGTCCTTTTCGCGGTACGGGAGAGCCATCCGGCTGAGCGACGCGCGCGCCATGGCCTTGTCGGCATGCTGGGCATGTATGGCCGCATTGTTCGCAATCGCGACGCCTTTGGCTATCTGCTGGCCAACGCCACGGCCTATGGCGGCATGTTTGCCTATTTCGCCGGGTCACCGTTTGTCTATATTCAGCTGTTTCATGTGCGACCGGAGAACTACGGCTTTCTCTTCGCCTGCAACGTTATCGCCTTGATGGCGGTCTCCATCGTGAACGCCAAACTGGTGATACGTCTAGGCGCCCATCGTCTGTTCGTGGTGGGCACGGTCCTGATCGCAATGGCCGGCCTGGTATTGTTATGCACGGCGATCACCGGTTTCGGCGGCTTGCCGGGCATCGTGATCCCGCTGTTCGTTTATGTGGGGTCATTAAGCCTGATCGGCGCCAACAGCCTGGCCCTGGCCTTGGACAAATTTCCCCAAGCCGCCGGCAGCGTCTCCGCCCTGTTGGGCGGTGTAAACTTCCTGTTCGGCTCCGTCTGTACTGGCGCGGTGGGGTTGTTCCACGACGGCAGTGCGCTTGCCATGGCCGGCGTCATTGCCGCGACCGGTTTGCTCACGCTCATTTTGCAAGTTGGTCTGACCCGTCAGTAATTGCGCCGGAATGCCGCCATGTGAAAATTCGCCTGGGCGGGTTCGTACAGATAGGCCTGGCCGATGGGACAGGCCCGCCGGGCGCGGCAACCCAACGACAGACAAACATCACCTTCCGGCTGCTTCAGATGATCGACGCAGGCCGGCACATCATAAGCGTCTGCACTAAAGGCGGCGGCGGGGCAGGTGGTCAGGCAGGGCTTTTCAACGCAACCGCCGCAAGGGTTGATATTGAGCGGCGGGGGCAGGGCCATTTTGTGCTGAAACAGCAGGGCGCCGCGATAGGCGTGCCACAGACCATATTCGGGATGGATCAACGGCCCGATGGGCGATGATGGCAGACCTTCCGCCCGTCGCGCCCACCGCTGGAACGGCTGATAGGGCGGCCCATCGAAAGGGAACAGGATGTCGGCGCCCAGTCCATGGGCAAGCGGCGGCAGCACCTGCCGGCACCAATCGTCCAGGGCATCACGGTTGCCATTCGGTCCGGGGAAGCAGCGCCACAGTGCCGGCCCGGCGTTGCCGATCAGAACCACCGTGGCGGCCGGCGGATCGTCTTCGCCGGGGTCGTCGCCTGGATGAAACCCGCCGCGGGGGATCAGACCCAGGGGCGCCAGGGCCGCGGTCAGCCGTGGGTAGTCAACGTCTGTCATTCGCCATCGCCTCTCGAACCAAACCATGGCATCTTGCAGGCAATGACCGTGAAAACAAGTGCCCGCCGTATCATATGTTTTGCCCTGGCCCTGGGACTGGTGTCCCTGCTGGGACAATGCCAACCTGTCCCGAAGCCCTTCGCCAGCCTGAACAAAGGTGATTTCAGCACCATCCAGATCGGTCCACGCGCCGGCGTGATTGTGCTGCCCATCACCGGTGACCTGCCTGAAGGCGTGGCCGTTAATCTGGCAGAGGCCATGGCGAAGGCCCTGCGCCGACGCGAGGTGACGGCCAGTACCGGCCAAGGTCACAGCCGCAGCCATTATCTGTGGTGCGAGGCCGATCTGATATCCCGTGACCGCTTGCAATTGAGCTGGCGTCTGACCGGATCGGAACACTACGAAACCCTGACCGTAACCCAAACGGAGGAAATTTCGTCCAAGGCATGGCTGCGGGGCGATGACGCCCTGTTACAAAGCCTGGCCGGCAAGGCGGCGGATCAAGTCGACCGGCAACTGCGCCGGCGGGAACGTGGACAGGGGCGGCGGATCGCCTTTGCCCCGGTCACCATCGGGCCGGTCGACGGTGTCCCGGGACAAGGCGGGCGCAAACTGGCGGCGGCCATGCAGGCGGCGCTGGCGGATGCCGGCGTGCCTTTATCGGACAGCCCCTTGGACGATGGATTTATCCTGCTGGGGAGCATGCACGTAAGCCCCGATGGCACCGACCAACGGATTGAGATGGTTTGGCACCTGATCCGTCCCGACGGCCGGGAATTCGGCACTATCAGCCAGGCCAACACGGTGCCCCGGGCCCAAGTGAGCGGCGACTGGGGCAACCTGGCCAGCGCCATCGCCAAGGCCGGCGCCCCCGGTGTGCGGGACCTGCTGCGCCGGGACCCTGGTTAGACGCCCGGGCGGTGTGATAGGCTTGCGGCCCGCGAAAGGGAGACTTCGCCATGACCACGACCAGCCCGCTTTGGGGCGCCGAACTGGACCATATTCGCCTGGATTCCGATAATCCGGAACAACTGGCGGCGTTTTACCGGGACGCCTTCGCCATGGCTGAAAATCATTTGGACGATGGCAGCCGATTGCTGCAGGGCCGCGATCGCCGCCTGATTATCGGCGCCGGGGCCACGGGTGAACAGCCCTACAGCGCCTTCCGCCTGCCCGACGAGACACGCCTGCAAGCCTACAAAAGCCATTTGACCACCCAGGGCGTTAACCTGATGCCCTCGCCCACGCCGCTGTTTGGTCAAAACGCCTTCGCCGTCGCCGACCCCGATGGCCGCCAGATGGTCTTTGGCCTGCCCAACCCAGCGCATCTCTCCGATGATGGCCCGGATGGCCATCCGCCGGGCCGCCTGCAGCATGTGGTCGTGGCCACGGCCGAATTGGCGCCCATGGTGGAATTCTATGAAAAAACTCTGGGCTTTGTCGCCACGGACCATGTCTTGCGCGATGAAGAGGACGGCAGCCAGACCCTGACGGCAATCTTTTACCGCTCCACGCCGGAACATCATTCCTTTGCCATGTTCCTCTCGGACGGCGCCCGCCCCGACCATCACGC
Organism: Rhodospirillaceae bacterium; assembly: GCA_018667855.1. GTDB lineage: Bacteria > Pseudomonadota > Alphaproteobacteria. The sequence goes on along the minus strand of JABIRL010000243.1, from coordinate 77,444 downwards.
CTATGAAGTCTCCTGCTGGAACGATATCCGCGACTGGGCCGATCATATGTCCGACCATTGCATCAAACTATGGTGGGGACCGGGCCGCCACGGCCCCGGCAATAACCTGTTTTTCATGGTCGAGGATCCGGACGGCTACAAGGTGGAAATCTCGGCCGAACTGGAAAATATGGACGACGGTGCCCCCGTGCGCCAATGGCCCCATTCCGAACGCTCCCTCAACCTCTGGGGTCCCGGCTGGATGCGGGCCTAAAGCACCTTATAAACCCGAATCTTTCCAGGCCTCATCCGGTTCCCCCGGCGCCGGGGCAAAGCCGGCGGCCTTGATCCCGTGGATAGCGCAATATTCGTCTTTTTCCGAGGTATCGCCGCTGATGCCGACGGCGCCGATCACCTTGCTGTCATCGTCCAGCACCAGAACGCCGCCCGGCACGGGAACGAATCGGCCATCGGAGGCCCCGACCAAGGCGCCCTGGAAGGCCGGGCGCTGGCCCAGCCGGTCCCGGATGGTGCGGCTGGGAATACCCATGCCCAAGGCGCCCCAGGCCTTGCCGGTGGCGATATCGACCCGCAGGATGCCCGAGCCGTCCTGGCGTTTCAGGGCCACCGTATGGCCGCCCGCGTCAAGCACCACCACGGTCAGGGGCAACATACCCGCCCCGTCGCCTGCCGCTAGCGCGCTGTCGATGATCGTATCGGCCACGGCCAGGGGCAGGTCGGTCTTCAAATCGTAAAGCTTAGGCTCCGCCATGGCCGCTACCGCCTCCGATGCCGGTCAATTTCGGGATTGTCGAAGGGCTGGAAGGCGGTCAATTCCTTGGTCTCGTGGTAATGCTTCAAGGCCCAGACACCGGAGGGGAAGGCAATTTCGTCCCACGGGATATCATCCCAGGCGACCAGTTTGACATCCAGGCTTTCTTCTCCCGCGCCCATGTCGGGGCTGACCATCCTGGCCCGGTACATCATGTGCACCTGGCTGATACGGGGGATATTGTAGATGCCGATCAAGGCATCGATTTCAATGGTGGCGCAGGCTTCTTCCAGGGTTTCGCGCGCCGCGCCCTCGGCCGTGCTTTCGCCTTCTTCCATGAAACCGGCCGGCACGGTCCAATAACCGTGTCGGGGTTCAATGGCCCGTTTGCACAGCAGGATCTTATCCTCCCAGGTGCAGACGGCGCCCACGACGATCTTGGGATTGACATAATTGATCCAGCCGCAGTCACCGCAGACATGGCGTTCATGAGTATCGCCGTGCGGAACCTTGCGGGCGAAGGGATAGCTTGTAATGGGTCCGTTGTTCATGTCCCTAATTTGGCATCAAGGCGCGCATACGTCCAGATACAGGTTATGATATCCATGGAATCAATTTCGAAAGGAATGAGAACATGGCGGATGCCTTCAATCCACCTGGTGTCGCGGTACCGTTCGGGGCCTTTTCAAATGCCGCCTGGCAGCCGCCCGGCAGGGTTCTGCACCTTGCGGGTCAGGTTGGTGTTGACGAGGATTGGAATCTGGTCGGCCCAGGCGACATGGTCGCCCAGGCGCGTCAGACATTGGAGAATCTACAAGCGATCCTGCGCAGCGTCGGCGGCGAAATGGACGATATCGTCTCGGTCATCGTCTATGTGACAGAGATGGAACCGTTGATGGCGGTGCATGAGGTACGTAAGGAGTTCTTCTCGGCACCCTATCCGGCGTCTACCCTGGTGCAGGTCGCGGCCTTGGTAAAGCCGGAATTCCTGATCGAGATATCGGCCGTAGCGGTTATTCCAGATAGCCGGGGTTAGATCACAATGGATGTTGTTCTGCAAAGTTTCGCGGCCGGCTTTCCGGTCCTGATGCTGCATTTCTGCGTCACCCTGGCTATGCTGGCCGGTGGCGTCACGCTCTACGTCTTCACCACCCCGCACAAGGATTTCGCCCTGGTGCGGCAGGGCAATCTTGCCGCCGCCATATCCCTGTCAGGGGCTATTCTGGGTCTGGCCATACCCTTGGCATTTTGCATGGCATCGTCGGTCAGCGTGGCGGAAATCGTAATCTGGGGCTTATTGGCGGTGGCGGTGCAGATTTTGGTCTTCCGTCTGAGCGATTTTCTGCTGCGCGATCTTTCGACCCGGATCGAGGCGGGGGAGATGGCCCCCGCCGTGCTCCTCGCCGGGATCAAGCTGTCCGTGGCGGCGATCAATGCCGCCGCCATCTCCGGATGATTTAGCGCCGCCGGCCCGTCATGAACCGCTTTACCTACCTCATCGCAATGCTTGCCGTTCTTTACGGTGTGGTCAGCGGCATGGTCGGCGGCGATGGAGCCGATGATGCCCCTCGGCGACCGCGGCAAATCACGCAAATGCCGCCGCCCGGCCAGGCGGTGCCCCGTGGCCCGACGATCGAGATCGAAGTCGGCGCCAAGGGGTCCAGCACCGGCACCGCGTTCGCCATTACCGACGACGGCTGGTGGCTGACGGCGCGCCATGTGGCCGATGGCTGCGACGCGATCTGGATTCAGACCGCGCCGCGCAAGGGCCTGCAGGCCCAAGAAGTTCATTTGCACCCAAGGGCCGATCTGGCCCTTTTACGCACGCGGGCGGGACGAGCGCCGTTGAGTTTGGCCCGGGCCACGCCGGGGCGCGGCGAGAGCGGTTTTTCCCTGGGCTATCCCCAGGGCAAGCCGGGCGATGTGCATGCCAGGGCCATGGGCCAGGCGCGCATGAAGTCCGTCGGCCGTTATCATATTAACGAGCCCATATTGGCCTGGGCCGAGGTGACCCGCAGGCCGAGCAATCTGCCGGCCCTGGGCGGGCTGTCGGGCGGGCCAATGCTGGATGATCAGGGCCGCGTGGTGGGCGTTCTTGTCGCCTCGTCAAAACGCCGGGGCCGGGTCATGACCACGGCGCAGTCGTCGATCCAGGAACTGCTGGCGCAGTTTCCCGAAGCCCAAAGCAGCCCCGGCGCCCTGCCGCGCCCCATTGATGGCGCCAGCTTCACCGCCCGCGGCCAGACGTTGCGCCGCGACCTGACAATCGCCAAGGTGATTTGCAAGGTGCGGCAAGCCAGGCGCCGTCCATAGAAAGCCGCCCAACTGCAAAAAAACAGGCCCGGGTTTCCCCGGACCTGCTGGTGGAAACATATTTGCTTGAACTAGCCGGCGCGTACGTTGGCGACGAATTTTTCGACCTCGTCCTTCAGACGCACCGATTGTTGTGATAGTTCACCCGCCGCCGATAGCACTTCCCGGGCGGAGGAGCCGGTTTCGGTGGAGGCGTCCTTTAGCTGCGCCACGTTGGCATTGGTCTGCTCTGTTCCGCTGGCCGCTTCCTGGACGTTGCGGGTAATCTCGGACGTCGCCGAACTTTGCTCTTCCACCGCGGACGCGATCGCGATGCCGATTTCGTCGATCTGGGTGATGGTCTTCGAGATGCCCTCGATCACCGTTACCGCCGAACCGGTGGCTTCCTGGATCGAGGATATTTGACCCCCGATTTCCTCGGTTGCCTTGCCGGTTTGATTGGCCAGGTTTTTCACTTCTGAGGCGACCACGGCAAAGCCCTTGCCGGCCTCGCCCGCCCGTGCTGCCTCGATCGTGGCATTCAGGGCGAGAAGATTGGTCTGATTGGCGATGTCGTTGATCAGATTGACGACTTCGCCAACTTTTTGTGAGGCCTCCACAAGGCCTTGGATCTGCTCCGTGGCCCGCTGTGCTTCGGTTACCGCGCCGCGCGAGATGGTGGCGGATTCAGATACCTGGCGAGAAATTTCCGCGATGGAAGACGCCAGCTGTTCCGAAGCGGCGGCGACCGCGTGGACATTCTCCGTCGCGCCTTTCGAAGTATGCAGGGCCGAGTCCGACTGATCCGCTGCCTTTTCGGCCAAGCCGGACATGCCGCCTGCTGTTGCCTGCATTTCATCCGATGCGGAGCTGACCGCCCCGACCACATGCAAGACGCTCTCCTCGAACTCATCCGCCAGTTTTACCATGCCCTGGCGGCGTTCTTTCTCGGCCCGTTTTTCCTGCTCCGCCTGGTTGGCCTGTAGGTCGCGCATTTCCAAACCGTTCTGCCTGAAGACCTCGACGGCGCGGGCAATTTCACCCAGTTCGTCCTTGGCTTCAGTATTGGGAACATCGTGATCGTATTCGCCCTGAGCCATGACGGCCATGGTCCCCGTCAGACTGGACATTGGCTTCGTGATGCCGCGAATGATGAAGTAAAGCATGGGCAACAGGGTTATCAACGACAGGGCGAGAACCACCATGATCATGTTGGTGGCGAATGCAAGTTCGGCCATTTGCGCATCCGATGCTTCGGTCATTTCGCCCAGCACCGAGGTTTCGATCTTGCCCAGGTCATCAGTCATGGCCGCGCCGCTGGCGTCAAGGACATCATCAATTTTTTCAAAAGCCGCGTCATCGGCATTTGTTTCGATGGCCGATTTGAGATCGACGAATATGCCTTTCTCCAGGCCCGTAATCATATCTGGAATAACGTTGGCGAGTTCCTTTTCCTCAGCCGTATCGGCAAGTTCCCGCAGGGTCGGCGCCAATTTCTTCAATATGGCGATACCATCGACCATGGCCTTGGTGCGATCCGCATCAATATGGCCTTCCTGCTTATCGACAATCGAATCCATGGCGTTCAACATGACCAACAGGGTCTCGTAACGCATGGCGAATACCGTGCTCAACTGCGACTGTCGTTCGTTGGCCTGTACCGCCGCGGCGGTCAGTACCCGGTTGGTGTAAATAGAAAAGCCACCAATTATGGAAGCCCCCATTACGGCAACGATCCCAAGAATAACCAAACGTGTTTTGATGTTCCACGACATCTCGATGTTCTCCTAATTTCAATTTGGCGTTTCGCCAGTTATTTTTGTCGATTTATTTTTGTTCCGACGCGTTCGTTTAATCGACGCATCATCATGATTACGTGGCTTAACTATGCGGTTTGTTTAATTAAATAATGACTAATTTCGAAATCTATTTAGCTACCAGGAAGAGAAAACATTGTTTTCTATACCAACAGTACGAAAATAGACGTAGGCTTTTGGCTATATCATTAATTTGCGCATTTGCTGCAGTACTACGCCCAAATCGCGTCCGTGACCGTGCAGGCTGCCGCCCGACGTAATGACGCTCACCTGATACCGTCGATTCTGGGAGAATGGCGATTATTTCCGGCTGCAGAGGAGTTTAAACGAACATCGTCACTGCCGCTTTCGCGGCAGTGACGATGTTCGTTTAGCTTTCCGGGCTTGTCGAGATTTTCGACAGCCTGCTAAAAATTTAGAAGGACAACAGGGTACCGACGATAAATTCCGAAGCGGAATTTTCGATGCCGACGGCATTCAAATTGTCTTCCACATCCCAATAAGTGAAGCCGCCCGTCAGGACTATGCCGGGGCTCAAATCATAGACCATACCGACCTGATAGCCGTCGGTCTCGTCCTCGCCCAGCCCGGCGCCGGCCTCGACCTCGCCATGGGCATAGGCCGCGCCAAGGGTCCAGTTACCCATGGCATAACTCACGCCAAGAGAATAATCCGTACGGTCCGTATTGGCGGCTGACGTACCTTGGTCGTCCTCCCGATAATCGGCGCCAATGGTAAACCCGGCAACGCCGAGTTCCACACCAAGGCCCCATTGGTCCTGATCTTCGGCCCCGGCGGCGGTAAGTTCCAAATCGCCCTTGCCAATCCCGGCATAGAGACCGATGTCAACATCGCCGATTTTTCGGATGTAGTTCGCGCCAACTTCAATAATCTCGGATTGCTGACCGGCGGAATTCGTGGCCTGGAAACCGGCATAGGTGCCGGTGCACGGCGCCCTGGCCTCTTCACAGTTTTCCGGTGTGTAGGATATACCCAACTGAAAGCCACTCATGCGCGGTGTGAAATAGGTAATTTTCTCGGAATCGCCCGAAATACTGGTAATTGATGCCGGGGTCGCCACAGCGTTACCCAGTGCCGAGAAAACATCGTCCGGGGTCGCGACACCGATGCCCGCGATCGGTTGCGGCGTGCCCATATACATGGAATCGGAGGCCGGATCGTCGGCGCCAATGACAATCTTGCCGAAGCCGCCCTGCACATAAATAAAGCTCTCGTCGATCTGATCGCCGCAGGTCTCCGCCTCAAGTTGCACATCGACGCCAAATGTGATGCCGTTGTCCAACGTGGTCTTGCCCTTGAAAAAGATTTCGCCTTCGCGGGCAATCTTGTGGCTGCGCAGGTTGGCGCCGGGCTGGCCCGCGCCGTCATCCTGACTGCCCGCGACCAAATAGGCCTTGAAATAACCGCCCAGACCCAACTTGATCTTGTCGGCGCCTTGCGCCGCGCTACCCGTGAACAACAAAGCAGCGGCAACCATCGAAGTGGTTCCCAGGATTCGAGATTTCATGGCAATGTGGCTCCCCTCGCTGAATCCGACATAAACTTGCCGGATTATAACACCTTTTATATCGGCAATAGGTAAATAAATGGTTCCCGGCGACAATTTGACGCTAGTGTCTTCGCTGACACGGAAATGCCAGATTTACGGTCAAAGCTGGTGGAAAGGCAGATAAGTATGGTCGACGATGGAGAGTACGGGGGACCAGGGCCCCTCGACGGCATTCGGGTTCTGGATTTTTCCATGTTCCTGGCCGGGCCCTATTGCACCCGGTTGATGGCGGACATGGGCGCGGAAATTATCAAGGTCGAGCCGCCGGGCGGCGATTTTCTGCGTAATGCACCGCCCTATCGGGATGGGAAAAGCTCCTATTTCGGACATATGAATTGCGGTAAGAAAAGTCTGGAACTGGATTTGAAAAGCGCCCTTGGCCGCGATGCGATCCGCCGCCTAATGCCAAGCGTGGACGTGGTGCTGGAGAATTTTCGCCCCGGTGTCATGACCCGCCTGGGTCTCGACTATGAAACCCTCTCGGCAATACGGCCCGAATTGGTCTATTGCTCGGTCTCCGGCTATGGCCAGGATGGCCCGGGCAGCCAGCGGCCCGCCTTCGCACCAATCATACACGCGGCCTCCGGCTATGATCTGATCATGATGAAATATCAGGGCGACGCCGATCAACCGCCCCCAACCCGATCAACCGTGGCGGATATCCTGGGCGCCACCCATGCCCTGGGCGCCATCAACGCAGCCCTGGTGCAACGCATGACCAAAGGAAAAGGCCAGCGGATCGATGTCGCCATGATGGATGCCATGCATAACATGCTGGCCTATGAATATCAGGCCGCGCAAATGGAGGCGCCGGACCGCCCGATCGTATTTTCGCCGCTGCGGACCACCGATGGCTTTGTCATGGTGGCGCCCGTCAGCCCCGCCAACTTCAAGGGCTTAACAGATGCCGCCGGCCGCCCGGACTTGCTGGACGATCCCCGTTTCGCCGAACCGGCGGCGCGGGGGCGGAATTGGGACCTGCTGCTGGCCGAGGTCGAGGCGTGGTCCCTGGCGCAAACCACGGACGCTTGCGAGGGCGCCATATTGGCCGCGGGCTGCCCCTGCACCCGCTATATGCAGATTGACCAATCCATGGCGGAACCCCAGATCGCCGCGCGGGGCGCCGCGGTGCAGATCATGGGAACCGATGATCCATACATGGTGGCCAATTGTCCGGCGCAATTTACCGGCCGCGACGTGGGCGCCCGGCCCTGGGTCGCCAGCCTGGGACAGCATACGGCGGAGATATTGGCGGAAGTCGGCCTATCCGCGGACTAACCGCCCCTCTATTGCCCGTGCTGTAGTCTTGAGGTATTTACACTTGAAGAACGTGATATAGGGAATGGCATGCTGAACGGCAAACGCATTCTGTTGATTATCAGCGGCGGTATCGCCGCTTATAAGTCGTTGGACCTGATCCGCCGCCTGAAGGAACGGGGCGCCAATGTCCGCTGCGTTCTAACCGCCGGCGGGGCGCAGTTCGTCACGCCGCTGTCCGTAGCGGCGCTGTCGGAGGAAGCGGTCTATCAGGATCTGTTTTCCCTGAAGGATGAAAGCGAGATGGGGCATATCCGCCTGTCGCGCGAGGCTGACCTGCTGGTGATCGCCCCCGCCAGCGCCGATCTGATGGCAAAAATGGCGGCCGGCCTGGCCGATGACCTCGCCTCGACCCTGTTGTTGGCCACTGACAAGCCGGTCTTGTTCGCCCCGGCCATGAACACGCGCATGTGGGAACATCCCGCCACGCAGCGGAATGTCCGCACTTTGCTGGACGATGGCCTGACCGCCATTGGACCGGGCCAGGGCGATCTGGCCTGTGGCGAAGTCGGCGCGGGGCGCATGTCCGAACCGTTGGAAATTGTCGCGGCCTGCGAAAATCTGTTAGGCGGCGAAATGCCCTTACGCGGCCGCCGCGCCATTGTAACTTCGGGTCCCACGTACGAGGCGATCGACCCCGTGCGGTATTTGGCCAATCGCTCTTCGGGCAAACAGGGTCATGCGATAGCGGGCGCACTGGCCAGTCTGGGCGCCGAGGTGGTGCTGGTCGCCGGACCCAACAATCTGGCCGATCCGGGCGGAGTCACGGTGCGTGATATCGAATCCGCGGCCCAGATGCTGGCGGCGTGCGAGGCCTCGCTGCCGGCCGATATCGCCGTTTGCGCGGCTGCGGTCGCTGACTGGCGCGTGGCGGGCGAAGCGGAGCAGAAAATGAAAAAGGACGGCAGCGGGCAGCCCCCCGCGCTGGCCCTGGTGGAAAACCCCGATATCCTGAAAACCCTCAGCCAATTGAATGGCAACCGGCCAAGCCTGGTCGTGGGCTTCGCCGCCGAGACGGAAAAAGTCGTTGATCACGCGAAAAGCAAACGCCAGCGCAAGGGCTGCGATTGGATGGTCGCCAATGATGTGGGTGCCGGCACCGGCGTCATGGGAGGAGATGAAAACACCGTGCATCTGATCACGGCCCAGGGCATCGAAGACTGGCCCACCATGGCCAAGGATGCGGTGGCGGCGGCGCTGGCCAAGCGTATCGCAGATCATTTCGGATCCGAATAGATTTATGCTGTCGGTACCTGTTCAACGTTTGGCCCATGGCGATGGCTTGCCGTTACCGAAGCATGCCACCGCCGGCAGCGCCGGGATGGATCTGTTGGCGGCAGTTGAAGACGAGGTGATCTTGCCGCCCGGCGGCCATGCCTTGATCCCAACAGGCATAGCGTTGGCGCTGCCCGACGGTTATGAAGGTCAAGTGCGCCCGCGCTCGGGCCTGGCGCTGAAACATGGCATTACGGTACTGAATAGTCCGGGTACCGTGGACGCGGATTACCGGGGCGAAGTCGGTGTAATTTTGATCAATCACGGGGCGGCGCCGTTCGCCGTCAAAAGAGGTGAGCGCATTGCGCAATTGGTCATCGCGGCCGTACCCGAAAGCACATTGCGCGAAGTAGATGCGCTGCCCGAAACCGGCCGGGGCGCGGCCGGGTTCGGCTCCACCGGGAGCGGAACCTAAACCATGCCGCGGCTTTCGAAAAAGACCATGTATGTGCTGGAGGCAGTGCTGGATATTGCCTGCAACGCCCGCCCCAACCCAGTGCAGTCGAAAGATATCGCCCAACGCCAGGGTATCCCGCAACGTTATCTGGAGGGCGCCCTGCAGCATCTGGTCCGCGCCGGCATCCTGCGCGGTGTGCGCGGGCCCAAGGGCGGCTACCGCCTGGCCCGTGAACGCCGGCGCATCACCGTGGCGGAAGTTGTCCGCCTGATGGAAGATCTGGACGATCAGGACGAAGATACGGCGAGCTCTCCCCTGGGCCGTGCCGTGGTGCAACCCCTGTGGGACGAATTGCACGAAGATATGCTGGCCCGCCTGGAAGGGGTCAGCCTGGAGGATCTGTTCCGTCAAGCCCGCCGGGCCGGCGTCGCCGATGGTACCAAGGCGGGCGGAAAAGCCGCCGATTTTGATATTTAACCATGGATAATTCCGACGATATGAACACACGTCGCACCCAGGGGCGGGGACTGGTTTACGACTCGATCATCGACACCATTGGCAACACGCCCCTGGTCCGCCTCTCCCGCCTGCAACAGGATGCCGGCGTCAAGGCGGAAATTCTCGCCAAGTTGGAATTTTTCAATCCCCTGGCCTCGGTCAAGGACCGGATCGGCGTCGCCATGATCGAAGCCATGGAGCGCGCCGGCGTGATCGACCAGGATACGGTGTTGGTCGAACCGACTTCGGGCAATACCGGCATTGCCCTGGCCTTTGTCGCCGCCGCCAAGGGTTACCGCATTATTCTAACCATGCCGGATTCCATGTCTATTGAACGCCGCCGCATGCTGACCCTGTTGGGCGCGGAGTTGGTCCTGACGCCGGCCGAGGAAGCCATCGGCGGCGCCATCCGCAAGGCCGAGGAACTGGCCGCCGAATTGCCGAACGCGGCCATTCCGCAGCAATTCGAGCATCCCGCCAATCCCGATATTCATCGCCATACGACAGCCCAGGAAATCTGGAACGACACAGGCGGCAATGTGGATATCGTTGTCGCCGGCGTCGGCACCGGAGGCACCATCACGGGTATCGGTGAAACCTTGAAGGCGCTGAAGCCGGATATACTGATGGTCGCGGTGGAGCCCGAGGACAGCCCCGTGCTGTCGGGCGGTGAAGCGGGACCCCATAAAATTCAGGGTATCGGCGCCGGTATCATACCAGCGGTACTGAACCAGGATATCATCGACGAGGTCCTGACCATCGGCAACGAAACAGCCTTCGATACCGCCCGCCGGGTCGCCGCACTGGAGGGGTTGCCGGTGGGTATATCATCCGGCGCGGCCCTGGCGGCGGCGGTCGAGATTGCCGAGCGGCCCGAGAACGACGGCAAGACCATCGTGGTCATCGTGCCATCCTTCGCCGAACGCTATCTGTCCACGGCACTGTTCGAGGGCATGGCCTGACGGCCCGCTCGCCCATGGGCAGCGACGCCGCGAAATCCACCACCCCCATCATCCGGCCCTTGACACCGCGCCTAATGGATCAATTGGGCGCGATCCTGCGCGGCAGTTGGGGCAGCAGTTGCTGGTGCCTGCATCCACGCCTGAGCGAAAAACAGATGCGCGAGCTGCCGGGCGAGGGCGCCATGAACCTCCGTCGGCGCGCCGCGATGACGAAACTGGCCCGCCGCCGGCGCGCGCCGGGCCTGCTGGCATTTGTTGACGAAGCACCGGTGGGCTGGGTCGCCATCGCGCCCCGGGGCGAATTTGGCCGTGTCGATGCCAGCCGGGCCACGCCGCGCGTAGACGACACGGACGTGTGGGTCATTCCCTGCATCACCGTCGCCAAGACGGTCCGCGGCCAGGGCATCGCGGTCGCCTTGATCCAGGCAGCTGCGGCCTATGCTTTTGAGCAGGGCGCGCCGGCTGTCGAAGCTTACCCGCGCGCCGGAGATGCCCGCACGGGCGAAGACAATGCCTATTTCGGCACAGAACCGTTGTTCCGCCGGGCTGGTTTTCGGGTTGTCAGGGAACCGCTGTCAGGCGTGCCCCGCAATTGGATTCCGCGCGTGACCATGCGCAAGGTCGCGGCGGATTGATGGTTCGGGAGAATTGCTGTCTTGTGCCGCCAATTTCAGACCTCCATACTCTTACAAACGGGCCGCGCCAGGCTGTTAATGGCTGCGGCATAGATTTCATTTGAGGAAAAATATCATGGCTTTGGATCTGCTTATTCGGAATGGCACGATTGTTGATGGTTCCGGCATGGCGCGGTTTCGCGCCGATGTGGGTGTCCTGGGCGGACGTATTGTCGAAATCGGGCGGATCCGGACGCCGGCGGCCCGAACCATCGATGCGGACGGCTTGATCGTCGCGCCCGGTTTCATTGACGGCCATACCCATATGGATGCCCAGATCGCCTGGGACCCCATCGGCAGTTGTTCCTGCTGGCACGGGGTGACATCCGTATTGATGGGCAATTGCGGCTTCGCCCTGGCGCCCTGCAAGGAAGAGGAGCGGGAATGGTTCGCCCGCTGCCTGGAAGCGGTGGAGGATATCCCGACCGAGGCCATGCTGGCCGGTATCGACTGGAACTGGGAGACCTTCCCGGAATATCTGGCCAACGTGGAACGCCTGCCCAAGGCCATGAATTATGGCTCCTATATCGGCCATTCCGCCTTGCGCATGTACGCCATGGGGTCTCGCGCGTTGGAGGAAACGGCGAACGAGGACGATCTGAAGCGTATGGGCGCAGCAGTGCGGGAAGCGTTGGAAGCCGGCGCGGTGGGATTTTCCACCTCACGCGCGAACACTCACATCACACCGGACGGACGACCCGTCGCCAGCCGTATCGCTGAATGGGAGGAGATCGATTACCTCGCCGCCCAGATGGCGGATTTGAATGCCGGGGTGTTTCAGATTGGCCCTGATGTTTCCAGCGGCGGCGCCCAGCGGGTCTTTCTGGACCGTTTGCGGCAAGTGGCGTTGGAGAGCAGACGGCCGGTCATGTTCGGCACCATCTCGACCCGCCAGGGCGCCGAGCCGAACCATTGGCAATACCAGTTGGACCACATGGCGGAGACCGTGGCCATGGGCGGGCGCATGTTCGGGCAGACCACCACCCGCTCCATCAACGCCCTGTTCTCGCTCAAATCCTACCTGCCGTTCGACTATCTGCCCGGTTGGCGTGACGTGCGCGCCCTGCCCTTGGACGAGCAGAAACAACGCCTCCGCGATCCGGAGGTGCGCCGCGAGCTGGTCGCGGCAGAGGCCGGGATGAAGCCCCGGGGGGATGAATTCCAGGGCGGCGGCGCCGCCACGACCAATCCCTTGAAGCCCGATTACGAAAATATCTTCGTCATGCAGGGGGTCGATTGGAACGATCCCACGGTGGCCGAACTATCGGCGGCGGGCAATTACCATCCGGTGGAAACCATGATCGATCTGGTGCTGGAAAACGAAGACCAGATCTTCATCCAGCCCCTGGTCAACGAAATGCCGGACGATGTTCTGGGCATGTTGAAGCACCCGTTGACCCTGGCCACATTCTCGGATTCCGGCGCCCATGTCTGCCAGGAAATGGGCTCCTCGCTACAGACCCATATGCTGAGTTACTGGGTCCGTCAGCGACAGGAATTCACCCTGGAACAGGCGGTGCGGATGTTGACCTTCGACAATGCCTCGGCCTGGGAAATGAGGGACCGGGGCCTGATCCGCACCGGTTATATCGCCGATCTGGTGATTTTTGACGAGGCCAACGTCAGGCCCTGCCTGCCCACGGTGGAAGAGGACCTGCCCGGTGGCGCCCGACGCCTGGTGCAAAAGGCCGAGGGCATCCACGCCACCATCGTCAACGGCCAGGTCGCTTTCGAGGATGGCAACAGCACCGGCAATTTCCCCGGCCAGGTGATCAAGGGAGCGCTGGCAGCCAGCGCCTGAACGTTGCGGTCCAGGGTTTTTCGAGTCAGAAGACTAAAACACGATGAGCGCCTAGCCACCATTTCTGATTCTGAATTGAAGGAATGATTCCAACGCAGTGACATCCCAATTTAAAATATTACGGGCCTCCACTTCGCAATCGAATAGCAACAAAGTGCGTAAGATAGATGCAACGTTTGCATTTCAAATTCTAAGTATCTTTGCGACCGTGACATAATTCCGAATGGATGAGATTCGCAAAATTACAGAAAAATACGACGCCGAATATGTGCAAGATCAGCTGGATTCCCTAGAAGGGCTTAATGAGTTTGCGCTCAACTTCTATAAGGATGCAGCCGAGATTTATGACTGCGTAACTAGAATAAAGAATATTGAGCGCAATCCTACAGGATTCTCTCTCGACGATGCACCAATCCTTGGCTTGCTGGTCCGCGTCTGGAAGCTCCTGAAGGAAATCATCAGGTATTATGAACAGGACAACGCGGAGATCATCAGCATCCTCGAACGCCCTCTCATTGAGGCATCGGTCGTTGCCACATTTTTGATGACAAATAACGGAAACGTAATCGAAGACTATCGGAAATGTTCTTATAAAGACCGACTGCGTATCTTGCGCGATATTGAGAACGGCTCACCATTTTTCGAAACGAAGGCGGGAAAGAGGCTACATAAATCCGTGATCGACAAAATGAAGTTCGAGGAATTGACCCCACAAGACTTCGATGTACAGAAAAAAACCGGTGGCGACTTCAGGGAAAACCCTTCTATGACATCTTTGCAGAAGTGGAACATGTCGATCTCTACGCAGCCACATATGGAATGATGTCCGAGTCAATACATGGATCATGGAACGAATCGATGGATTGGTGCCTCGACAGAAACGACGATGGAACATTCTTACCCTTCCCGTTTCATCATCCGGCGGACATCCGTTACGTCACTCCGACATTGAAATTCGCCAACAAGCCTTTCCGTCTTTGGCTCCAGCGAATAGACGCGTACGACGAGAACTTTCAGAATATTTTCGATTGGGTCGAACGTGTGAACACCGCGCTGTTTCGGAATTTCGATGACAAGTACGATGGTTAGTCAGTTGCTAATTCGGCCGTGACAGTCTTTTCAGATGAAGACGCTTTTCAAACCGCTGTGGCTGGTTCGAGCATTGGCGTCAATGGCCGGGTTACCTTCGAAATCGGCAACAGGGCCGGTAAGGGGTTTCTGTGCGCCTTGCGCCTACACTGTCCAACATGCCAGACCAGCGGAATTGACCACGCCGTCGCTGTTACGGCGAAATTTCTAGGAACGTCTGGCGACGGCGCTGACGAACGGCAGTGCGGCGTAAAACTGTCCGGCCGCTATTCGCGCCTCGCACTCCGCCTTCAGCGCCGCGCCCGCCGTTTCGCTTATTCTGCCGCTGGCAACCAAGGCGTCAGCGCCCATCCTGACCCATCCCGGGCCCGTACTTATGCCCGCGACATCAACTCGGTTGTGGCCCTTGAACGCCGAGATTTCCAGATCTTTTGACTTCAACAGTCCCGGCAATCGCGGGCAGAGCCAGCGGTCGGTGACATTGCCTTCGACACAGGCCTGCAATGGATCGGCATCGCCGATGGCGACGGAGGTCTTGGAAAAATCCGCATCACAAACGACCAACTGTCCTTCCGGCCGGAGCAGTCGCAGCGCCTCGTCCAGGATCGCGCTCTGGTCCGGCACATGGCTCAACAATGTATGCAGGACGACGATATCCGCGGAACCATCGGCAAGGCCAGTTTCCTCTCCCCTGCCTACCCGGAATTCAAGCTTATCGCTGTCCGCCAACGTCCCGGCCCGCTCAACCAACGCGGAAGCCGGTTCAACACCGACAACCCGCGCGACGTTTTCTATTTCGGCAAAGCGGCGACAGACCGGCCCCGTTCCGCAGCCGATCTCAACCACCACGGCGCCCGGATTAATATCAAGATCGCCTATGTATCTTTCCAGAATAGCCTGCTGCGCCGGATCCTTGGCACGATTTTCCAGAGAATCCCCCACCATCTCCAACACGCCGGCCGGCGCCTCGGCCAGGGTTTGAAACAAATCTACCACTTACTCATTCCTAACATTTTTTCATAAACTACTACGTCATTACAGAATGCGGCTCTTACGATCGCCCCAATAGCGGTCACGCAATACGCGCTTGTATAACTTGCCGGTCGGCAGGCGGGGCAGTTCCACTTCGAAGTCGATGGATCGCGGGCATTTCTGCGACGACAGATGCTCCCGGCAATAGATCATCAGTTCTTCCGCCAACTCATCGCCCGGTGGATGATCGGGCATGGGCTGGACGACCGCCTTGACCTCCTCGCCAAAATCCTCGTTCGGGATACCGAACACGGCGGCATCAGCCACCTTTGCATGGACAATCAGCAGGTTCTCGCATTCCTGGGGATAGATGTTCACCCCGCCCGAGACAATCATGAAGGTGGCCCGATCGGTCAGGTACAGATAGCCGTCCTCGTCCACATAGCCCATGTCGCCGACCGTGCTCATACTGCCGTCTTCGGAACTTGCTTCCGCCGTACGTTCGGGGTCATTGAAATATTCGAACTCGGTTGCGTTGGTAAACCAGATCATGCCCGCGGTCCCCGTTGGGCAGGGCTGCATGTCATCATCCAAAATGTGCATATCGCCCAGCAGCACGCGACCCACGGTACCGGGATGGGCCAGCCATTCCTCGCTATCGCAGGCGGTCAGTCCCTGCGCTTCGGTGGCGCCGTAATATTCCAGCACGATCGGACCCCACCACTCAATCATCTTCTCCTTGACCTGCACCGGACAGGGCGCGGCCGCATGCACGGCTGTTTCCAGCGATGAAATGTCGTAGCTGTTACGCACCTGGTCGGGCAATTTCAACATGCGGGAAAACATGGTCGGCACCAGTTGGCTATGGGTCACCTGATACTTGCCGATCAGAGCCAGATATTTTTCCGGGTCGAACCGCTCCATCACGATGACGGTGCCGCCGAAGCGGAAGGTAAAATTGACCGCCGCGTGGGGCGCGGAATGGTAAAGCGGGGCCGGCGACAGATAGATCATGCCTTCCCGATAGCGCCAAATGTTTTGCAGGAAGTTAAACAGCAAGGTGTTGTGATCAGGAGCTTCGTCGGGCATGGGCCGCAGAATGCCCTTGGGCTGGCCCGTGGTGCCGGACGAATACAGCATCGCCATGCCCAGACATTCGTCGGCGATGGGGCCGTCGGGGAACGGGGCAACAGCCTCGTCCAGATTGACGATCGCTTCGCCCGCGCCGGGGCCGTCAACAACCAGGCAAAGGCGCAGTTGCGGACATTGCGCCACGGCGGCTAGAGCCACCTCGCGGCACGCTTCGGAGGTGATCAGGATCTGGCTTTCGCTGTTGTTGATGATGTAGGCCAGCTCGTCGGCGGTCAGGTATGAATTGACGCAGGTGAAATACAGCCCCGCGCGCTCGCCGGCGCCGCAACTTTCCAGATAGCGGGAATTGTTCTCCATGAAGATGGCGTAGTGGTCCAGACGCCTCAGCCCCAGGTCCCGAAGCAGATGCGCCAGTCGATTGCAACGCGCTTCATATTCGCCATAGCTAACGACTTCGCCGCTTTCCGCCATGATGAAAGCCGGTTTGTCAGGATGTTGAATTGCGTGTTTGCCCGGATACATGATCGCCCCTCGAATTGCATTGACGGCCTGGAAATTATATCCGCGTCACGGACTTTGCATAAGGCGAAAATCAACTCGGCAATCGACTAGGAAAAATGTCATTGTCGAACCCGTCGGGAAACTCAATTGGCCGGACCCGGGACAATTCAGGGAGAACAATATTGAAGGTCATCATAGACACCGATCCGGGGCAGGATGACGCCGCCGCGATCATGCTGGCCTTGGGCAGTCCGGAAATTGATTTGCTGGGCATAACGGCCGTCGCCGGCAACGTGCCCTTGGCCCTGACCGAACGCAATGCGCGTATCATCTGCGAGATGTCCGGGCGAACCGATATCAAAGTCTTCGCGGGAGCCGACAGACCGTTGAGCCGCCCCCTGGTCACGGCCGAACATGTGCATGGCAAAACCGGCCTGGACGGCCCCAACCTGTTCGAGCCGTCGTTCCAGCTTCAGGACGGGCATGCCGTGGATTTCATTGTCGACACATTAATGAACGAAGCCCCCGAAACGGTGTCGCTGTGTCCCATCGGGCCGCTGACCAACATAGCCCTGGCGCTGCAAAAAGAACCCGCCATCGCGGGCCGTATTCAACAGATCGTATTGATGGGCGGCGGCTATTTTGCCCAAGGCAATATTACGCCATCGGCGGAATTTAACATTTTTGTCGATCCAGAAGCCGCCGCCGAGGTGTTCGCCTGCGGCGCGCCCCTGGTCATGATGCCCCTGGACGTCACCCACAAGGTGATGACAACCAAATCACGGGTGGACAGAATTCGCGACATCGACAATCCGGCGGCCCGGGCCCTGGTGGAGATGTTGGTGTTCTATGAACGCTTCGACGAGGAAAAATACGGCACGGACGGGGGCCCGCTGCATGATCCAACGACAATCGCCTGGTTGCTGCGGCCGGAGCTGTTCCAGGGCCGTATGTGCAACGTCGAGATCGAGACGACATCCAAGCTCACGCGCGGGGCCACCGTGGTCGACTGGTGGGGCGTCACGAAACGCCGGAAAAACGCACTGGTGCTGGGAGATGTGGACGCCGATGGTTTTTTCGATCTGCTGATCGAACGCGTGGCCAACCTGGGCTAATCGGCGACCATGGCGCCATTTCGGTGCTGAAAAATACGAGAGGTTGAGCAGTGGACGAAGCGGGACAGGGTGAGCACACCAGAATTCCGCCCCGCATTACGCCGGGGGTCATGACGGCCCTCGTCATCGTCGTGACCGGTGCCGCCATCATATTGTCGGTGCTTCGTTTGTTTCATCCCTATATCAAACTGGGCGGTCTGCTGGAGGCGACGCATTTCTTCTACCTGTTGGCGATGTTGATGTTGCCGCCGGTATTCCTGTTTCTGCCCGCGCGGAAAGACGGTCCGCGCGATCGCGTGCCCTGGTACGATCTATCGCTTTTTGTCCTGACATTTGTTTGTATGTTCTTCTATCTCTGGAACGCCCATCACATCCATGTTGACGGTTGGGATTTTGACCCACCTGGGTTTGCGCTGGGCGCGGCCATCCTGGGTTGGCTGCTGTTATTGGAAATTGGCCGCCGTGCGGGCGGCCTGCCGATATTCCTCATCACCGGGGTGGTTTCCCTCTACCCCCTGATCGCCGACGACCTGCCCGCGCTGATCGATGGCCACACCTACGATTTCGCGGGCGCCATCAGTTTTCATATCTACAGCGTCGAGAGCTTCCTGGGACCGACCATGCGGGCCTATGGGGAACTTGCCTTCGGCTATCTGATTTTTGGTGCCGCGCTGCAGCATTCGGGCGGCGGGCGATTCTTCCTGGATCTCGCCTATGCCTTGCTGGGCAAGGTGCGCGGCGGTCCGGCGAAAGTCGCGGTGGTGGCCAGCGGCCTGATGGGCTCCATGAGCGGCAGTGTGGTATCCAATGTCCTGACCACCGGATCGGTCACCGTGCCCGTCATGCGGCGTACCGGTTTCCACGCCGCATATGCCGGCGGGGTGGAGGCCGCCGCCTCGACCGGCGGGGTATTGATGCCCCCGGTCATGGGCGCGGCCGCCTTCGTCATGGCCTCCATCATGGGCGTCAGGTATGCCGATATCGCCGCCGCCGCCGTCATTCCGTCGCTGTTGTATTTTTTCGGCCTATTCGTACAGATCGACAGTTATGCCGCCCGCCACAACATGGCCGGCCTGGCACCGGATCTGCTGCCGAGAATTGGCAATACCTTGCGCGGGGGCTGGCATTACCTGTTCTCTTTCATTGTACTAATGCTGCTGTTGCTGGTGTTGGGATGGCAGCAATCGGCCCCGTATTGGGCCACATTGGTGCTGCTGATCAGCCAAGCCTGGGCGCAAAAAACAAAATACCGGTGGCGGGACTTTCAGGTGTTCATCCTGGGCACAGGGGAACAGTTGGTGACCTTGGCGGGATTGCTGGCGCCGGTGGGGTTGATCATCGGCGCGTTGATGATGACCGGGATGATCGGAAACTTCACCTACGATATGTTGTCGGTGGCGGGCGACAACGTACTTATTCTGTTGATTTTGGGTGCGGTGACCAGTTTTATTCTTGGCATCGGCATGACGGTCGCCGCAGCCTATCTGTTCCTCGCCATCACTTTGGCGCCAACCCTGATCGCGGTTGGAATTGAGCCCATGGCGGCACACATGTTTATTCTGTATTGGGGCATGCTGTCCTATATCACGCCGCCCGTGGCGATCGGGGCCTTCGCCGCCGCCGGCCTGGCCAATGCCCCGCCCATGCGCACGGCGGTGGAAGCCATGCGCCTTGGCACGGTGATTTATTTCATTCCGTTTTTCTTTGTCTTCAATCCGGCCCTGCTGGGCATGGGCAACGTCGAGGAAGTGATGTCGGTGACCCTGACGGCGCTGCTTGGCGTGGTGGTTGTCGCCAGTGGCCTTCAGGGCCATCTGGTGCTGTTCGGCGGCTTGGGTCGCGGCGCTTTCGCCTTGGTTGGTCGATTTTTGATGGTTGGCGCAGGTTTGTCGTTGGTGGCGCCCGCCGGCACGCTGGGACTGTCCGGCTGGGTCTTGTTACTGGCCGCCCTGGGATTATTTCTGCCGGCGCTCCTTCTCTGCCGCTTGGCCCGAAATTGATTTCGACGCCGCGATTGCCCTTTTCGGCTCTTCTATTGTCAGCGGCACCGAATTGCTCCAGAATTCCTTTGAAAAACAAAAATCATCGGTGACAGCGGCATCTACGCCGCATTGAAAATTCAGGGGAGTACAATGAAGAGATTATTAGCTGCCTCAATCGCTGTAGGCATGGCGGCCTCGGTGCTGAGTTATTCGGCATCGGCGGCGGACTTGCCGAAACGCGTATCATGGACGGCCTATGGCACGACCTCGTCCGGCTATGCCAACGGCGTTGCCATCGGTAACGTGTTGAAGAAAAACTACGGCACCGAAGTGCGCCTTATTCCCGGCAAGAACGATGTCTCCCGGATGATCCCGGTCCTCAAGGGCAAGGCCGACCTGTGCGCCTGCGGCGCGGCGGCCATTCTGCTTCAGGAAGGCGTGTTTGATTTCGCCAAACCGAAATGGGGCCCGCAACGGGTCTTTAATATTTTCAATAATGCCAAG
The DNA here is from genome assembly GCA_018667855.1 of Rhodospirillaceae bacterium. Classification (GTDB taxonomy): domain Bacteria; phylum Pseudomonadota; class Alphaproteobacteria. Next base: position 56,835 of record JABIRL010000243.1, on the reverse strand, counting down.
GGCCGCAATGGTGTCACCATGGCGCTGGCCGGCGACATCGGCGTAAAATCCATGTCGGATTTGAAAGGCAAGCGGATCGCTTTCGTGCGCGGCGCACCGGCATTGAATGCCAATATGGCGGCGGGTCTGGCCTTTGGCGGACTGACTTGGAATGATGTGAAACGAGTTGATTTCCCCGGTTGGAAACAGGCTGTCGATGGCGTGATCGGCGGGCAGGCGGACGCGGTTATCGCCTCCACCAATTCACCCCATATTCAACGTCTGGCGGCCTCTCCCCGGGGGCAAATGCATCCGGCCTATCCTCATGGCGACAAGGCAGCCTGGGAACGTGCAAAGGCGGAAATGCCGATCTGGAACCCCCGCAAGGTATCGGTTGGCATCGCGCTTAAAGATAATATGCAGGGTTCAACCCCTTATGATGGCGCCGGCTTCCCGTATCCGATTTATGTGACTTACGGTGATCGTTCGGAAGATTTCATTTATGCGCTGACCAAGGCGGTTGTCTCCCATCACGCCGAGATTACGGAAGCCTTGAAGAACGCCGACGGCTATGGCATCGACCGTCAAATTCTGAAATGGGTCATGCCCTACCATCCGGGCTCGATCAAATACTACAAGGAAATCGGCGCTTGGACTGCGGACCATGATGCCCATAACACCGCCTTGCTGAAGCGTCAGGATGTCCTGGCGGCGGCCTGGACAAAGGTCAAGGCTTTGGGTCTTGAAGGCGATGCGCATTTGAAGAAATGGGCGGAAATCCGCGCTGCCTCGCTTGAAGCGGCCGGCATGAACGTACCGTTCAAGTAGGAAGTCGTCATCATGATTTGCGGCGGCCGGACTGATCCGGCCGCCGCATTTCGACGAATTCACATTTAGTCTCAATTCAAGTTCATATTGTAGGGGTGCCGGACCCATGACGGATCCGCAATCGGGAAGTATTACCGCCGAGCAGGCGCAGGAACAGGCAGCGGAAGCGACCAACCGGCACCGTAGTTTATCGCCTGTCTGGATGGCTCTGTTAGTAACCTCGGCCATGAGCTCGGTGTTTATGGCAGTCTATGTTATTTTCAACCTGGGCATCCACGTCGGCATCGTGCCCTTGGACACGCAGTATTTTTACGCCATGTTGGCGGCCCTTTTGCCCCTGGTATTCTTGCTCTATCCAGTTTGGCCCGGCATCGGTCCGCAGGACCGGGTGCCGTGGTATGACATCATCCTGGCGGCCTTCGCCTTCTCCATCCCGGTCTATTTCGTCTTTACCGGTGAAAGCATTATCGATGAAGGCTGGGAGTATGATGCGCCGCAACATGCGGTCTATATGACCTTCATTTTCTGGATAATCGGGTTGGAAGCAGCGCGGCGGGCCGGGGGTTTGGTGATTTTTCTGATCTGCCTTTTGTTTTCCCTCTACCCCATTCTGGCACCCTACGCGCCGGGCTTTCTCGAGGGGGAGCCCAATGATTGGGCCGACACGGCGACTTATCATGTGTTCGGCACCGAAAGCCTGATCGGGGTACCGATGGAAGCCTTCGCCAATTTGGTGGTCGGCTTCCTGATCTTCGGCGTCGCCCTGCAATTCACGGGCGGCGGCACGTTTTTCCTCAACCTGGCGTTCGCCCTGTTGGGCAAGCGCCGGGGCGGCCCGGCCAAGGTTGCGATTTTCTCTTCCGGTTTGATGGGCTCCATGTCAGGCAGCGTCATCACCAACGTCTTGACCACAGGCGTGATGTCCATCCCGGCCATGAAGCGGGTTGGCTTCCGCCCCGCCTATGCCGGCGGCGTGGAAGCCTGCGCCTCGACCGGCGGTGTGTTGATGCCCCCCATCATGGGCGCCACCGCCTTCGTTATGGCGGTGTTCCTGGAGATCCCCTATTCCGACATCGCCATCGCCGCCATCATTCCCTCGCTGTTGTATTTCTTCGCCCTGTTCATGCAGATCGACGCCTATTCCGCCCGCTATGACCTATCCGGGCTGCCGCTGTCGGAACTGCCCACCTTGCGCGAGGTGTTGCGCGACGGCTGGTATTTCGTTGTGGTATTTCTGGTTCTGATTTACATGCTGCTGTACATGCAGCAGGAGGCGCAGGCACCGTTTTATGCCACGGCCATGCTTCTGGTGATCAACCAGATCGCCAAGCAGCATCGCTGGGGCTGGCGGGAGCTGTCGGATTTCGTCGTTGGCGTCGGCAAGTTATTTACCGAACTGGCGGCTATCTTGGCGGGAATCGGCCTGATCATCGGCTCTTTGTCCCTGACCGGCAAAGTCGGCACCATTGCCTATGAACTGGTCGCCTTCGCGGGCGGCAATACCATATTGCTGCTGATCATGGGGGCGGTGACCTGTTTCGTTCTCGGCATCGGCATGACCATCACGGCTGCCTATTTGTTCCTGGCCATTACCTTGGCACCGGGCCTGGCAAAATCGGGCCTGAACGATCTGGCGATCCATATGTTCATCCTTTATTGGGCAATGATTTCCTTTATCACGCCACCGGTGGCCATTGGCGCCTATGCCGCCGCCGGCATTGCGCAATCGAACCCCCTGAAGACCGGGTTGGAGGCCATGCGCCTGGGTACGATCATTTACTTCGTGCCGTTCTTCTTTGTCCTGAATCCAGCACTGCTCGGCATTGGCGAGCCAATGGAAGTGATCATCGTGTTCTTTGCAGCCCTGGCCGGCATTATTCTGGTATCGGCCGGCTTGCAGGGCTATTTGATCGGTGCTGGAACATTGGGCAGTGGCACCAATCCCTTGCATTGGCTGTTGCGTTTGGCTCTGTTCGCCTCCGGCATGATGCTGGCCCTTCCGGGCGGCGAAATCGTCGGTTTCACGCACCTGGAGCTGAACGTTACCGCTGCCTTCATAGGCATTCCGGCCGTGGCCCTGACTTGGATGATTAACCGCGGCGGCGGCCGACAGTCAGGGGTGGCTACGACGTAGATCAAACAGCCCAAGAACGGAATCGTTTTTTGGCTGATAATTTGATCTTTTTCAAAGGTTTAGCGCAACATGGGTTCTATTGAACGCCGGTTGCGCTAAGCGGTTCTGTCCAGGGGTCATAGCCGTAGCACCAGGTGGGATCCGTCTCCTGGCGCATCCAGGTATTGGCATGAGAAACAGCCTGAACCTGGGCCGTACGCGCCTTTCGGGTCGCTTCGAAAACTTCCAACGCGCCATTGATATCGGCTGACTGTTGCAATGCCCGCGCTAACATAACGCCGTCCTCGATTGCCATGGCCGCGCCTTGCGCCATATAGGGCGTCATGGGGTGGGCTGCATCGCCGAGCAGAACACTGCCGTTCCCGAACCAGTTTTCCAGAGGCTCCCTATCCAGGATCGCCCAGCGATGCACCGTTTCACAGGCGCGCAGAACCTCGCGCACTTCGTCATGAAATCCGGCAAAGGCATCACGGACGACAGCCATATCGCCCGTGGCGGACCAGGATTCATGCGCCCAGTCCGGATCCGGCAAACTGGTCACGAAATAGACCTCGTCCCTGGCCGCCGTAACGTAATAGATGACGATATGGCGGTCCGGGCCCCACCATTTGGTGCACTCGCCGACCGGTTGGCGCAGGCGGGAGGCCGGAAACGTCGCGCGATAGGCAACGCGGCCCGTCGCCGTGGGCCGTTCCGCGCCGTGCAGGATTTCGCGGATACGGGAATGCACGCCATCCGCGCCAACGATCAGGTCTGCCTCCCCCTCGGTGCCGTCGGCGAATGACAGCCCACACCCGTTCGGCAGTGGCGCCACATCAACCAACCGCTTGTTCAGCGATATGTCCGTCGCCGGCACCGCCGATAGAAGTGCCGCATGCAGATCACCGCGATGCATCTGCAGGTAAGGCGCGCCGAATTGCGCCTCCGCCCTGCGGCCCAGGGTAAGTTCAAACTTTTCCGCCCCGCTGTCCCATTCCCGGTTGTTCCAGGTTTCGGGTTGAAAGGCCGTGCGGCGTATCGTTTCCTCAAGCCCCAGGCCGCGCAGCGCCCGCATGGCGTTGGGGCTCATCTGAATACCGGCGCCCACCCGCGCGAACTGTTCCGCCTGCTCATAAACGTGAACCTGAAAGCCGACGCCCCGCAGCGCCGCCGCTGCCGCCAAGCCGCCCATGCCGGCGCCGATGATGGCGATACGAGGGTTCCGATCCATGACGCCGGGCCTAGTCAACCTTCGCCAAAACCTCGTTCTTCAGCAGCGACATCGACTGATGCCAGGCCCCATAGGGCTCCCACTCGTGGCCCATCGCCATCAGTGTGCCGAAATCGCCGATCTGGCCTTTCAGGTCGTTGAGCTTCTGGGCGACCTCGTCGACACTGCCGACGATAAAAACATTGTCGACCAGATACTCCATGGTCACGTCGCTATCGGCCATATCCGGATCATTTTTCAACAATCCCAACATGCCCACCTTGGGCAGCAGACGCAGGAAATAGTCCTGGAAATCCCGCGCCATGACTCCTTCCAGGGCCTCCTTACGGGCCTCGGCAGCGCTTTCGGCTACGAAGATCTCCCGCGCCACGCGCCAAACGCCGCGATCGGGAGCGCGCCCAGCCTCACGGGCGCCTTCCTCGATGGCCTGCCAGTGGGTCTGCAACAAGTTTGGCGGAATCAGGTTGATGGACATGGGGATCCAGCCTCTGGCGCCAGCCATCCTTAGTGTCGTTGAATGGGGCGACACACCAGCCAATGCGATGGGTGGATGGGGTGTCTGGTAGGGCCGTACATGGGCCCGCAGGCCAATATCATCCTCGGTTTCGGGGATGGTGAATTTCCACCATTCAGTTTCGTAAACCCCCGGCTTGGGATCGGCCCATAATTGCAAAATGGTGTCCAACGAAGCCCGTGTATAAGCCGCGTTGTCCACCGTGGCTTCCTCGCCCCAATAGCCGAAGACCTGCATGTCGCCGGGGAAACTGCCTGTTCCGATGCCCCAGTTGAAGCGCCCCTGGGCCATATGATCCAGCTGCGCGATGCGGGAGGCGAGGACGAAGGGATTATGGTTCGGCATGCAGCTGACGCCGGTGCCCAAACGGATCTGCTTGGTCAGCGCCAAGGCTTGGGCGATGAACAGCTCCGGCGAGGGGATATTCTCCCACTCGGAGGTGAAATGTTCGCCGATCCAGGCTTCGGTATAGCCAAGTTCGTCCAGGGCGACGATCTGCGCCAGGTCCGATTGCAAGGTCTCGGTGAAATTGGCCCCCGGCGGATGCAGGGGCATGGTGAACAGGCCGAGTTGCATGAACTAATCTCCTTGATGATCGGCCAAGCGCCGAGTGGTTCTCTTTATCGATAGATCGGCGTCAGCGCCGTGGCCAGTTCGGCCAGATCGGGGGGCGCCACGATAGCGCCGTCTTCGACGATGCGCCGGCCGTCCAGTTCGATGGTTTGCATATACAAAACGGCATCCGGGTGGTTCTCACCGCCGCCGGGCTGCCACCAGGGCAGGCCCATGCCGATGGCGTCGTTGCCCATGGTGCGCATCTCCTCGATGAACGACCGGCCGGTGGCGCGGGCGGCGGGATGAATACCGTGGGTAAAATGAATGATGTAGCCGTATTCGCCGCCCGCCGCCCGGCGCAAGGCCCGATCGGCGACGGCGCGTTCGTTGCCGCCGCCCCGGATTGCCTGGATCTTGCCGTCCACTTCCAGGATCATCGGTGTGGCCAGGGGGGTGTAATATTCATGGAACACAGAACCCACCTGGATGGTGCCCTGCACACTGTCCACGTCCGGGAACATGGTACAGGCGCCCGGCACCAGATAGAAACCGGGTTTGTCGCCGCGCCGGGGTTTTTCGATGCCGCGCTGGCCCAGGCGGAAGGACACATTCGTACCGCCGCCGTCGGTGATCCGAACGGTCTTGCCGATGGCCTCGTTGATCAATTCATCGAAGCGTTTGTGCACTCCATAACAGCTGTCCAGATCGGCCTGGCCGAACAGCCGCTCCAGGCCGCCAGCGTTCATGTCGCCGCCCAGCAGATAACGTATACGTTCCGACTGCATGGCCTCGTCAAACAGGCTGGAGCCGGCAAGATAGGGAAAGGTCAGATCGATCCACACATCGCAGGCCAACGCCGCGGCGCTGAGGGTTTCGGTAATATAGGGATCGGCCAGGCGGCCCTGAAACGGCAGCGGCGGCATCAACAATACTGCTGCCTTGGCCTCCGCTCCCAGGGCGGCCGTCAGAACGGCGTTCGGTACGGCACTGTCGCCCGCCGTATCCGTGGTGATCAGCACGTTCTCACCGGGCTGAACGGCCATATAGTCGCGCACCAATACTTCGGCCGCTCCCGTCAGCCCGGCGGTGCCCATGCCATTCGTCATTCTGCCGCCTCTCGGCCATCGTCACCGATAATGCGGTCCAAATAGCCGTTGAGGAAATTATGCAAGGGCCGCTCCAGCACGCTCAAGCGCCCCGGTTTGTAGGCCGGAGAGCTCATGGCGCTTTGCATGGATATGAGCATGGAGCGGTCTTCCTCCAGCACCGTCAGCTGGTAGTCGTGATAGATCTTCAGTGTCTCCTCGATATCCGCGCGTTCGAAAAAGCTTTCCGGAAACAAATGATAGATGATGACCTGGGTATGGGACTCGTCGATGGGCCAGGCGACCATGGGGCGGATGCAGTCGATGCGGCCAAAAATAGTCAGGTTGGGCGGCAGATAACCAGTACAGGCGAAGCTGTGGGGGCGGTCCTCCAGCCACGGCATCTTGCCCAGCAGCGGCTCGGCCCCCGGCGTTGGCGGCCCGGCGTCATAGAATATGCTCAGCCCGCCATCAGACCGGGCGTGGACATTTTCATCCTCCCACGCGAACTTGGCCCCGAAGGTGTTCGCATGCAGGACGCCCACATGATAGAAATCCATCAGGTTTTCGTGCACGAACTTCCAATTGCAGTCCAGCTCCATGACGATGCGGTTGCCCAGGCGGCATTTCTCCATGCCCAGAAAGGCAAAGTCCGTCTCGAAATCCGCGACCGCTTCGGCCAGGGGCCGGGCATCGGCGTCGAAATTGACGAATATATTGCCGCGCCAGACATCCAGACGCAGGGGCCGCATGCGGCAGGCCTTGAGGTCAAAGCCTTCCGTGTCTCCCATATAGGCGGCCCCGGTCAAGGAACCGTCCAGATCATAAACCCAGCCGTGATAGGGGCATTTGAATGATCGTGTGTTGCCGCTGCCATAGGCGACCTCGACCCCGCGATGAACACACATGTTGTAGCAGGCATGCAATTCCCCGCCCTTGTCGCGGGCAATGATGATCGGTTCCCCGACCACGCGCAGGGTGTGGTAGTCGCCGGGATTGGGCAGTTCCTCCACCCGAGCCACGAACAGCCATTCGCGCATAAAATAGACCTCCGCCTCGCGGCGGAAAATCTCAGGCGAAGTATAAATTTCTCCCGGCGCGTGATGGGATCGGCTTAGCGCCGTGCGGGTAGCGGCATATCCGGACCGGTCTGTCTGGCTGTCTGTCACGATGCGTCTCCCTCTGCCAAGCCGAGGCCGCATTTGATGCGGTTCGCATACTGTCCCGGCCACTGAGGGTGATATTAATCGCACATCGTGCCCGCCGGCAATGCGGGCGGAACGTCATGGCATCCGCCCGGTCACCGGCTAACTAATATTATGCCCCGCCCCTATTGCGTCGCCAGGCGGTTGACGGCGGAGATGATGGCCTGCAGGGAGGCGCTGTTGGTGTTGGGGTGAACGCCGACGCCGTGGGCCGTTTGTCCGTCGCCGCCTTCCAACTTAACGAAGCAGACCGCCTCGACATCCGAGCCGGCGCCCATGGCCCGCTGGGCATAGTCCTGGAACGTCGCCTCGACGCCGCAGGACTCTTTTAGCGCGCCGAAAAAGGCATCGATGGGGCCGTCGCCGCGACCGACGATATCGCGCACCTCGTCATAGGCGCGAATGGTGGCGGTGCACATGATGACCTCGGCCGATTCAGCCGTGGAGTTCATGCGGTAGTCGATCAGCTCGAACGGCTCCTTCGTGTCCAGATAGGTTTCCTTGAAGGTCTGCCAGATTTGCACCGGGGTGATCTCCTTGCCCGTCTGGTCGGAGATATTCTGGATTACCTTGGAAAATTCCACCTGCATGTCCCGGGGCATGTCGATGCCGTATTCGGTGTCCATGATATAGGCCACGCCACCCTTGCCGGACTGGCTGTTGACGCGAATAATGGCCTCGTAACTGCGGCCCACGTCCATGGGATCTATCGGCAGATAAGGCACCTCCCAATGGGGATCGTTGGATGACTTGTTCGCCGCCATGCCCTTTTTGATGGCGTCCTGGTGGGAGCCGGAAAATGCCGTGTAGACCAGTTCGCCCGCATAAGGATGGCGTTCATGTACGGGCAATTGCGTGCAGTGTTGGGATACGTCGATGGATTCCTGAATGGCGGTAAAGTCCAGTTTGGGATCCACGCCCTGGCTGAAGATATTCAGCGCCATGGTGATAACGTCAACATTGCCCGTACGTTCGCCATTACCGAACAAGGTGCCTTCAACCCGCTGGGCGCCGGCCATCAGGCACAATTCCGTCGCCGCCACCGCCGTGCCCCGGTCGTTATGGGGGTGCAATGACAGGATAACCGTATCCCGATCCTTGAAATTGCGATGCATCCATTCGATCTGATCAGCGCAATAGTTGGGCGAGGCCATTTCCACCGTCGCCGGCAGATTGAAAATAACCGGGTTTTCAGCTGTCGGCTGCCAGATATCCATGATCGAATGGCAGACGTCCAGGGCGTAATCCAATTCGGTCCCGGTAAAGCTTTCCGGCGAATATTCCAGTCGCACCTTGGTGCCGCCGGCCTCCAGCGCCGGAATTTTTTCCTTAATCCAGCCGGCACCATCCGTGGCGATCTTTTTGACACCGTCCCGGTCCTGGCCAAAAACCACCCGGCGCTGCAACTCGGAGGTGGAGTTGTACAGATGGATGATGGCGTTCTTGGAGCCTTCCAGCGCCTCGAAGGTCTTTTCGATCAATTCCGGGCGCGATTGGGTCAGGACCTGAATAGCGACATCGTCGGGGATCAGATCGTTTTCAATGATATGGCGGGCGAAATCAAAGTCGGTGTCGGAGGCTGCCGGGAAACCGATTTCAATCTCCTTGAAGCCCAATTTGATTAAATGGTTGAAGAAATGCAGCTTTTTCTGCCGGCCCATGGGTTCGACCAGGGCCTGATTGCCGTCCCGCAGGTCGACGGAGCACCAGATCGGCGCTTTGTCGATGACCCCTCCGGGCCATTGACGGTTCGGCAGATCGATAGGGGGGAAAGGCTGATATTTGTGAAAAGCCATCTTGTTCATGACGAAAAATCCTCTCGTGTCGTACCGGCCCGCCGGATCAGGACCCCCATGGCGCGCCTGTGATGCCTAAAGGCAAAACGGCGCCGCCGCACGGTCCAGCGGTCGGATACATGGATTTGAAATGCTGATGTATTAATCGTTGTCTGTAACATTTGACGCGTGGTCCCTTAGCGTGCGCGCAATAGGTGCGGCATCCCGGTGCCCCTCAAGGCCCGGGTCGCTAAGTCGCAGGGCGAGACCCTGTATATGAAATGACCGCGTCATAGTGTCGGGAAACTATCTTTCGTTTCGATTGCCGTCAAGCTCGTTAACCTTATTAACAGGAGGTTAAGGGTTCGTTAAGGCGAATAAGGGGCGATTTTGATGTATTTTGCGACAATGATGGATTCATGTGTGCGATGGCTGAATTGCGGATCAAGCACAAGACTCGTTCCCGAAGCTGGCCAAACCATACCGCCCTGGTAACATAGGGAACCATACGCCGGCGGAGGATTGGCTGATGAACACAGATGCACGATACGACTACATCATTGTTGGGGCCGGGTCCGCCGGCTCTGCCTTGGCCTATCGCTTGAGCGAAAACCCGGCCAACAAGGTTTTGTTGCTGGAAGCCGGCAAGGCCTCCCACCCCTATTCCCGCCTGCCGGTCAGCTTTGGCCTGCTGATCGATCATCCCGGCGCCAACTGGCGATTTTCCTCGGAGCCCGAAGAGGGCACCGCAAATCGCGAAATTCCCGTACCGAGAGGTAAATTGCTGGGCGGCTCGTCGTCCATCAACGGTCTGGTCTATGTACGGGGGCAGACCCTGGATTACGACACCTGGGCGCAACTGGGCAATCGCGGCTGGAGCTGGTCCGACGTGGAACCGCTGTTCCGGCGTATGGAAAACTATGAAAAGGGCGGTGACGGCGTGCGCGGCAGCGGCGGGCCGCTCAGCGTCACGGAGGTGCCGGACCAGAACCCCTTGTACGACGCCCTGTTCGATGCGGCGGTGGAAGCCGGCCATAAGCGCAATGACGACTACAATGGCCCGGATCAGGAAGGTATCGTCAAGACCCAGGCTACCATTTCGGGCGGGCGGCGCATGAGCGCGGCGCATTGCTATTTGCGGCCCGCCATGAAGCGCAGCAATCTGCATGTTGTGACCGAGGCATTGACCCTGGGCCTGATCCTGGACGGCAAGCGCTGCGTCGGCGTTCGCTATTTTCATAACAGTCAAAAGAATGAGGCGCGGGCGGGGCGCGAAATTATCCTGTCCGCCGGGGCGATCGGCTCGCCACAGATCCTGGAACTTTCGGGCATCGGCAAGCCGGAGGTGCTGCGGCAGCATGGCATAGACGTGAACCACGAACTGGCGGCGGTGGGCGAAAATTTCCGCGACCATATCAATGCCCGCATTCAATGGAAGGTGACGGCGCCGGGCGTCTCGTTCAACGAACGGGCCCAGGGCATCAATCTGTTTGGACAGGTACTGAAATACCTGACCACGGGCGGCGGCTTTCTTAGTCTGCCGTCGGCGCCGCTGCTGGCGTTTTTGAAAACCCGTCAGGATCTGGAGACACCGGATGTGCAAATGCATCTGGTGCCCTATGCTGTGAAAGATCCCAAACGGCGCAAACTGCACCCCTTCCCCGGCATGACGGTCGCCTGTTATCAGCTGCGCCCGGAAAGCCTGGGCTCCATCCATATCCGTTCCGCCGATCCGTCCGCCCAGCCGGCTATACGTTTTAATTTCATGGGCGACAGCATCGATCGGGACACGATGGTGGAAGGTTTCAAGATGATGCGCCGCATCGTCCAGGCCGGGCCCATGGATCCCTACCGGGGCGAGGAATATTCACCGGGGGCCTCTGTTGACAGCGACGAGGCCATTGAACAATGGATCCGGGAAAATTCGGAAACCGCCTATCATCCCATCGGCACCTGCCGCATGGGACAGGGCCCCAACACCGTGGTGGATGAGCAATTGAAGGTTCGTGGCCTGGACGGTTTGCGCATCGCGGATGCCTCGATCTTCCCGACCATGCCTTCGGGCAATACCAACGCGCCCAGCATCATGGTCGGCGAAAAATGCGCCGACCTGCTGGGTGCGACATAACGCGGCATCGATATCCGCGACCGATATTTGTTAAATGCTCACTGGTGGTTGCGCTCGACGCCGTGGCATTGGAGACAAGTATGAAGTCTAACTCCCTGTCCCTTTTTTTGGTGTTTCTGGGTTTCCTGCTAGGACCTGTTTCCGCGCTTGGAGATGCCCAGCATAAACACGGCGGAGAACACATGGCCGCATCGTGCCATGCACGGGTTACCATCACCGAAGAAGCCGAACGTCAGCCGGGCGGGGCACTTTATAAAGGCGCCGCCCCAATGCACCACGGGAAGAAAAAACCGGAATACCGGGCAAAACCCATGACCCATGCCAAGGATATGAAAGGCGCGCATTTGGACCATGCGGCCAGGCATGGCGGCGCGTTTTTCATGGCGCCGAACAAAATCAATCACTTGGAGGCGGTTTATTCACCCGAATGCGGATTTCAGCTGTTTTTATACAATGCCTTTACCAAACCCATACAAGTCGGCGGATACCAGGCATTCATCAAGGCCATTCCCGATAGCGAGGACGAGGCGGAGGTCATCCGGTTCCTGGCACCCAATAAAGTGCGGGCGACATTGGAAGCGCATATTGGGGATAGCGTCAGCCGGCCCTTCAAGATTGAGCTCTATTTGAAGTTTCCGAGCGCCGATGATCCGGAGCTATTTACGGTACACATTCCGAAACCTAAATAAAATTCTATCTGCTATTTGATCCACCTCAATGCGTTGTTGGGACAACGTCGTAGCATTATGACAAACATGGACTGTGGAACAAGGAGTTGCCGCCATGCAAGAGCAGCACAAAATACCAGCAACGGAACAAACCGCCGGCCATTTGGTCGTGGAAACAACCCACTGTCCCCGACATGGCCAGGTGGCGAATGTCACGTTTGAGACGTCTTCGGGCCTGTTTTCCCAGCGGACGGCGGTTGCGCATTGCCCTCTACAAAAAGAAGGCGCCTGTGACCTTGCCTGCCTGTCCTGCATTGGCGGCCGCGCCTTCAGTTGACATGCCTCTAAGGCCAGATGACCTGGGTCCGGGGCCAGTTTTGTAGCCAATTCTTGCTTTCCAGCCGGGCCCGATAAGCCTCGTCGCGGCGCTGTCCCGCTGGCGTGGGGCGAACAATCATATTGACCAAGTCGTCCAGCCCGTACGGGGCGATCAACTCCAATACCCCGGACTTATCCATGCGCACGGCGACGCATGTCGGGGTTTCCAGCCAATAACGCATGGCATCCCCAGTGCCGCGATAGGGCTGATCACCATTTCGCAGATGCATGCGGGCCTGATTCTTGGCTGACCAGGGTTGTCCGGGCATGGCGGCATGCAGCAACGCTTCGATGCGTTGTTCCGCGGCCACGCTCGGATCATCGGGTTGAAAGTACAGGACATCGATATCGTCCAGCGGTGTCGCCCGAGTATAGCCATGCAGGTGGTCCCAAATTTTGCGGCGCACGAACCCGGCCCCAACCCAACAGTCCGGCAAATCAAGTCCGCGCACGGCTTCCAACACAGCCATCATCCATTGGTCCGTGCCGATCAAAGCCAGTACGTCAGTATCTGCGCGCATTCAGGCGCCTTTGAAATGACCAAAGATAGAGGGCCAGAAACAAGGCGAAATAGAGTTCCTGGGTCTCGCTGGCACGAATATCCAAGGGATAGGGGATCGGCCAGCCGAAGAATTTTTCAAATCGCTGCGGCAGGCCAATGGCGATGGCAAGAAAGGCGGTCGGCAGCAATTGACCGCCCGGCCATAGCCAGTAATGAACTTCCTGCGGATCGGACGGCCGGTTCCATCGTTTAAGGCCCATAAACAACGGATACAGCAGACCGCCGACCAAAACCCCCAGCTCCAACAACAGGCGGGGTTTTTGGTCCAGCCAGGAAGAGGTGTTGTGCAGATTGGTTTCGCCCTGATCATTCAGTTTGGACAGGGCCTCTGGCGTATTCCAGCCCAACCAATGCTGGCCCCAGGATGCTTCCTCACCGCCGAAATAGACGCTGCCGGTAATAATTAGCACCAGCCAGCCGGTCAACCACCGGGCCGGCAGGCGGTTCGACTGGCGCAGTGCCGCAAGGCCGGCCAGAATACCAGGCAACAGGACCGCGACCGTACCGGTTTCCACCGGCCCCAGCTCGCTTTGCCACAGTTGGCGATAGAGCGGTTCGTTGATTATGCGAAAGCCAAGCTCGACCGCCAGTACCGCAATGGGCAGCCACAACCAAGCCCAGGCCGGCAGGATATTGTCCGCGGATCGAATTCGCACCTATCGCCCATCCCTCACCTAGAGCAACCCGCGGTCAATTGGATTCAATTGACCGCGGATAAGTTGCTCTATCTTAAAGGTTTTAGCGCATGGCCGCGCGTTCAATTGAACGCGACTTGCGCTAGAGCATTTCCGAATAATTGTGAATCGCCCAAACCAACCGGGGCGATTCTAAGTGATTGGAGAAAATTGCTCTATTCTTAAAGATCGGAGCATTTCCAATTCGGAAATGCTCTAGGCCGACGCGGCAGCCAACGCAATGGCCCCAGTTGCGCCTCGGGTCGCGATCGTTCTCGGACTGTATAGCGTGTCGATCAGCCTTCGGCCAACTGGACCAGTGCTTCCATATTATTGACGCTGACCCGATTATGCTCCGGCAGGGCAATGATCTTGTCCGCCTTCAACCGGGTAAATGTGCGGCTGACCGTCTCGATGGTCAATCCAAGATAGTCCGCGATGTCCGCCCGGCTCATGGGCAGGGCCAGGGGGTCGGTCGGTTGATCCGCCGCCGACGCCCGATCAAGCAGACTGGTGAGGAAGCTGGCGATTTTTTCCGGCGCCTTCATCCGGCCCAACAACAGCATATGATCCCGCGCCTGTGTCAGGGTGTTGTTTGTCATGGCCAGCATCTGGCTGTCCATTTCCGGATTATCCTGCCCTATTCGCTTCAGATCGGAAACCGTGAAACGGCAAAGGCTGGCCTCGGTCAATGCTTCCGCGTTATCGACATAAGTGTCCCCGGCCGACAGGCCGACAAATTCACCCGGCAGGACAAAGCCGGTAATTTGCCGCCGGCCGTCAGGCAAAAGTTTTGACAGCCGCAAAGCGCCTGACAGAACCGTGAAAAACGACGTGGCGTCATCGCCCTCCATGAACAGGCCGTCCTCGCTGTCCAGATTGACGATGGTGTGACTTTGATCCAGCCGCGCCAAGGCATCATCGTCCAGAACAGCGCAAAACGCCCTGGTGCGGACCACGCAGTTTTGACAGAAACTGCCCGCAGTTGATGCCTCTGAGCGCCGGCATACCATGCCGTTCACCGGTTCGGTTTGACTACGCGAAAGATTCATCCTGGATCCCCTTGAACCCCTAATCGCGAACCAGGACCCCCACATACAAACTGGTCGGCGATTTCGTTGATTGACGCAAAAATCATAGCGTCAAAAACATGTTGATTTAGTTAAGCATATTTTATCACCGCGTTATAGCGTCCAAAGCCGCGCCAAAACGCCGCAGGAATGGATTAGCCGAAACCACAAACGGCTGACTAAATTCGCTGGCCAAATTCGCTGACCAAATTCATGGCCTGGAATGCTGCCTGGAATGCCAAGTGGAATGCCAATTGTATGCGGGGGAAAAGCCTGTCCCAAGAAAAGAGGAAAGGGCCCGGTCGCCGCTGCCGGAGAGGAGGGGGCATTGCTAACGGCGGCAACCAGACCCTAGATGCCTTGTGTAAGGGCACCATCCCAACCGGCACCTACGGTCCTCGGCATGGTGACGGAGGGAATTAGACATAATATGGGGCGGTCGATGCGAATTTAAAAGGCCTGGAGGTGTTTTTATTCCTCAAAACATCGTGAAAATCGGCGAAATGCGTTAACCTTTTCTGGCAATGGACATGGAAATTGTTACCGCTCGGCTTTCATTAAGGTCATTTCTCGACGAGGATTTGCCGGCCCTGGCGGATTTATTCGCCGATGGGGCCGTACAACAGCATTTGGCGGTCGGGCCAATGGGACCGAGCGGCGCGCGGGAATTTGCCGCAACGTTCATCAGAAACAGCCATGATGAATGGCGCGAGGGAGGTTGCGGCGTTTTATCCGTCGTGCCGCGCAGTGGCGATGGTGAGGTGGAAGCCATCGGATTTTGCGGTCTGCGCCAACTTCCCGATCGAATTAGTGCGGTCGAATTGGTTTACGCCCTGGGGCAAGGCCATTGGGGCCAGGGCTTCGCCACCGAGGCGGCCCGGGCCGTCCTGGAATGGGGTATTGACAATTTGACGGTGCGCGAGATTCTGGCCTTCACCCGTCCGGACCACATCGCCTCCCGCCGGGTCATGGAAAAGGCCGGAATGTCGTTCCAAAGCGAAACGGACCGATACTACGGCGAAAATCTTGCGATTTATAGCCTCGCGCGACCGACCTAGCGGATATTCCGAACGCACTCGATCGTCGACAACAAATCGTTAACCACACTGGGCCCTTGCCGCGAAGTAGCGCACCGATTATGACTAAATTCGGAACGCAGCTAGCGCCGGATGCAACGCGCTTGGGAAAACAATAACAGGGAAACAGCCATGACTTCGATGTATCGCTATCAGTTGCCGGTCGAAGAAACCGAATGGAAAGTGAACAGCCAAAACGATGTCACCTTCGTTTGGGAATATGAGGACGGCAATGACGATCTGTTGAAGCTGTACGACAAGGGCAAGCAGCAACAGTGGGATGCCAAGGAACGGATCGATTGGGATCTGGACCTGGACCCGGAAAATCCCATGGAAATGCCCGATGAAATGATCCGCATCTACGGCTCGCCCATCTGGGATAAGATGACGAAGAAGGAGCGCATCAATCTGCGCCGCCACGGCCAAGCCTGGCAGATCTCGCAGTTTTTGCACGGCGAACAGGGCGCCTTGATGGTCTCGGCCCGGATCGTCGAAACCGTGCCCGACATCAATGCCAAATTCTACGCCGCGACCCAAGTCATGGACGAAGCGCGCCATGTTGAGGCCTATTCCCGTCTGTTGCATGACAAGTTTGAGCTGGCTTACCCGATCACGCCGCCCTTGGCTTCGCTGTTGGAGGATGTCCTGCACGACAAACGCTGGGACTTCAATTATCTGGGCATGCAGGTGCTGATCGAGGGGCTGGCCCTGGCCGCCTTTCACGGCCTGCGCGACATGTCCAAGAATCCCCTGTCGGCATCGGTCAACGCCTATGTCATGCAGGATGAGGCCCGCCACGTGGCCTTTGGCCGCCTGGCCCTGCGGGACTACTACCCGCACCTCAGCGCTTCGGAAATGGCCGAGCGGGAAGAGTTCCTGATCGAAGGGTGCTGGCATATGCGGGACCGCTTCACCTCCAATGAACTGTGGGAGGTGGTTGGTCTGCCGGCCAAGGAATGCATCGAATGGGTCGAGGCCTCGGAAAGCATGCGTTTGTTCCGTACCCGCCTATTCAGCCGCATCGTCCCCATCGTGCGCGATATCGGTATGTGGTCGGATAACGTACAGGCGGCGTTCGAGAAGATGGGCCTGCTGGAATTCTGCGACCCGAACCTGGATGTGGATGCGCTGCTGGCGGCGGATGAAAAGGTGGCCGAGGAGTTTGACGCCAAGGCGCACGTCACGCAAACCATCCAGGCGGCGGAATAGACCGTAACCGGATTGGTCGTGGCCAGCCGTCATGTTAGGATGCAGCGGTGAATCTCTTCTGAATCTCCACGCGCGAGAATGGATTTGACCGCAACCAACCAAGTGGACCGACAGGCTGACGCAGCAGCGGCGCAACAGGCGGGTGCGCCTGCGGCAGAAGCTATTGGTGCGCCTGCGGCAGAAGCTATTGGTGCGCCCGCGGCGCAACAGAGCCATCGGCTGATGCTGCGGCTGTTGCGGGAGTACGTCCGGCCGCACGCCGGACGGCTTGCCTGGGCCGCATTGTTCATGGCCCTTGTCGCCGCGACCACGGGCCTGAACGCCTGGTTGCTGGAACCGGCCATCGATAAGGTCTTTGTCGATCAGGTACCGGGCATGTTGATCCTGGTACCTGTGGTGCTGGTGGTGGTCGCCTGTCTGCGCGGCGGCGCGACCTATCTGCAAAGTATCCTCATGCACGGTGTCGGCCAGCGCATTATCGCCGAGACCCAGGTTAAGATGTATCGCCATCTGATTGGCGCCGACCTTGCCTACCTGCAGTCGATCCATTCGGGCGAGCTGCTGTCGTCATTCCTGTACGACGCCAATTTGCTGCGTGATGCCGTTGGGCGCGCCATCACGGGTATCGCCAAGGATGCCCTGACCGCGTTGGCATTGGGCGCGGTAATGTTCATACAGGACTGGCAGCTGGCCCTGGTTGTGGTGTTGATTTTTCCCCTGGTCGGCGTCCTGATCCGCAAACTCGGCAAGCGCATGCGCAATGTTTCCACCGCCACACAGGAGGAAACAGGCAAGCTGGCCAGCCAGTTGAGCGAAACTCTGGAAGGGGTGCGCCTGGTCAAGGCCTATGGCATGGAGGCGGGCGAAACCGAACGCATCCGGGCCCGCATAGAACGGCGCCTAGCCGAAATCATGCGCGGCATCCGAACCCGCTCCGCCGCCACGCCGTTGACCGAGGCCCTGGGCGGAGTTGCCATAGCGGCGGCGATTTTCTATGGCGGCTGGCGGGCCCAGACCGGCGCTTTATCCCTGGGTGAATTCATGTCATTCCTGGCGGCGCTGTTAATGGCCTATCAACCGCTGAAGGGGCTGGCCAACCTGAACACAGCCCTACAGGAAGGCCTGGCGGCGGCCCAGCGGATATTCGCCATACTGGATGTGGCGCCCACCATTGTTGATCATCCGGAGGCGGTGGCTTTGCAAGCGGATCGCGGCGGCATTTCCTATTCTGACGTAAAATTTTCATACGATAAGGAAACAGCCGCCTTGCATGGCGTCGACCTGCAAGTGGAACCCGGCACGACCGTCGCCCTTGTGGGACCGTCGGGATCAGGCAAGACCACGTTGATGAACCTGCTGCCCCGGTTCTATGACCCGACCGGCGGCCGGATCGAGATCGATGGCCAGGATATCCGCGATGTCACCATGGCGTCTCTACGCGCCGCCACGGCCCTGGTCAGCCAGGACATCACATTGTTCGACGACACGGTGGCGGCCAATATCGCCTATGGCAGGCCCGGCGCCAGCCGGGACGAAATTACCGCCGCGGCCCGGGTGGCGGCGGCCGATACCTTCATTACCGCCCTGCCCCAAGGCTATGACACAATGGTTGGGGAAAATGGCGTCCGCCTGTCGGGCGGCCAGCGCCAGCGTATCGCCATCGCCCGAGCCATGCTGAAAAATGCCCCGATCCTGCTGTTGGACGAGGCAACCTCGGCCCTGGACAGCGAGGCCGAGCGAGAGGTCCAGGCCGCGCTGGATGCCTTGAAGGCGGGCCGCACCACCCTTGTTATTGCCCATCGTTTATCCACCGTCATGTCGGCGGACCGGATATATGTGCTGGACAACGGTCGTATCGTGGAAAGTGGCAATCACGACAGTCTTTTGGCTGAGGGCGGCAGTTACGCCCACCTGTACAAGCTGCAGTTCGCCGATCTTGAACGGGATGCCGACCGCGAAAACCCGGAAAACGAAGTCGCCGCACGGCTTGGGAGCTGACATCGGTGGCTGTGGACAGACGGTCGTGGAGCAAACGAATTCTGGGCAGCTCTCGTGGTCAGGCCATCATTGGTTATCTGATAGCCCACTATATCCGCCTGGTTATCCGAACCACCCGATGGCAGGTTTCCAACGGCCGGATCATTCCCGACACCCTGGCCCAAGGGCGCGGCGTCATCACGATTACCTGGCACAGCAGCTTGATGATGATCCCGGCCGGCTGGACCGGCCGGAAACCTTTGCATTTGCTGGTATCCCGGCACGGGGATGGTGAGTTAGTGGCGCGCACATTGGCTCATTTCGGCATGATCATGGTGCGCGGGTCGACCCACCGCCAGGATCGAGATCGCGACAAGGGTGGGGCCGCTGCCCTGCGTCAGATGCTGACGCTGTTAAAGGCGGGGCATACCATTGGCCTGACCCCCGATGGTCCGCGCGGCCCGGCCCGGCAGCTCAGCGCCGGGGTCATAACCTTGGCACGATTGTCCGGCGCGCCGATCATACCGGTGACAATCTGCACGGCACGATTTCGACTGTTTCGAAGCTGGGACAGTTTTCGTTTTGCCCTGCCGTTTTCCAGGGGCGCGATGATATTCGGCGAGCCGATCAATATCCAACGCAAGCTTGATGACCAAGGGCAAGAGGCCGCCCGCCTCCAGGTCGAGGCCGCGCTGGATAGGGTTACCGAGCAGGCCGATCAACTGGCCGGGGCGGCGCCATGACTTATCGGCTGTATCGCGGCTTGACGACCCTATTCGGGCCATTGCTGGTCTGGTTTCTGCGGCGCCGTCTGCGCCGGGGCAAGGAAGATCCCCTGCGATTTGGCGAGCGGCTGGGCCAGCCGGGGCGGGAGCGCCCGCAAGGCATGCTGATATGGGTGCATGGCGCCTCGGTCGGTGAAATGATATCCGTGCTGCCATTGGTTGAGCGGCTTTTGCATCAGGATCCGGAATTGCACGTATTGCTGACCTCGGGCACCGTGACATCGGCTCGGATCATTGCCGACCGAATGCCGGCCCGGGCCCTGCATCAATATATCCCCATTGACCAACCCGCCGCCGTAGCGGCCTTTCTGGAACACTGGCGGCCGAACCTTGCCCTTTGGGTGGAATCCGAACTTTGGCCCAACCTGATCCACCAATCAAAGGGGCGCGGCACCCCCATGGCGTTGATCAACGCCCGCATGTCTGAAAAATCTTTCCGACGCTGGCGGCGCCTGCCCTCGGTGATAAAACCCTTGCTGCAGTCGTTTCAATTCTGCATTGCACAGAGCGCACCCGACGCCGGCCGCCTGGCGACCTTGGGCGCCCATAACGTGGCCTTCCATGGTAATCTGAAGGCCGCATCGGCGCCATTGCCGGTTGATCCCAGGGATTTGCATATATTGAACACCGCCATGGCCCGGCGGCCCCGGTGGCTGGCGGCGTCCACCCATCCCGGCGAGGAAATCACGGTCGGTGTGGTCCACCGACGGCTGGCCAAGCAATTCCCCGGTCTTGTCACGCTGTTGGTGCCCCGCCATGCCGAACGCGGAGAGGCCATCGCGGCGGAATTGGCGGGTCTGGGGCTTACCGTGGCCCGGCGCAGCCTGGATCAGCCGATCGGCGCGGAGACGGATATCTATCTGGGCGACAGCATGGGCGAAATGGGCTTGTACTATCGCCTGGCGTCCATTGTTTTTATCGGCGGGTCATTGGTTGAACATGGCGGGCAAAACCCCCTTGAAGCCGCGCGCCTGGACTCGGCGCTGTTGTTCGGACCGCATATGTTCAATTTTACCGAACAGGCGGCGGCCATGACCATGACCGGTGGCGCCGCCCTGGTCACCGACGGGAACAGTCTGGGTAACCAGATCGCCCTGTTGTTGCGCGATGAAGCGGAGGTTGCGCGCCGGGCCAAGGCTGCTGTGTTGGCAGCCGATGATGGCCACGATGTGGTCAGGGCTGTTTTGAAGCAGCTCGCACCCCTGCTGCCGGGTCAACCGCCGCCGGATCAGCCGCCGACGGATCAGCCGCCGATGGAACATGGGTCGGGCGATGCGAACGCCTGAATTCTGGCACCAGGATGGCGTCCTGGCCCGGGTTCTGCAACCCATGGCCTGGCTTTACGCGGGCCTGGGCCGTCTGCGCTGGGCGCTGAGCCAACCTTGGCAGGGGCCGGTGCCGGTGATCTGTGTCGGCAATCTGGTCGCCGGCGGTGCCGGCAAGACGCCGACCGCGCTGGCCATCGGTCGGGCCTTGGCGCGGCGGGGGATCGCGGCGCATTTCCTTAGTCGAGGCCATGGCGGCCGCCTATCGGGCCCGATACGGGTCGACGGTAAGGTACATGATGCCGGCGATGTGGGCGACGAACCCCTGTTGCTGGCCGCCGCCGCGCCGGCCTGGATTGCCCGTGACCGCGTCCGGGGCGCCCGTGCCGCCATCGCTGCCGGCGCCCAGGCCATCATCATGGATGATGGCTTTCAAAATCCGGGCCTGGCCAAGGATCTCTCCCTGCTGGTGATCGACGGCGCCTATGGCCTGGGCAACGGCCGGGTGCATCCCGCCGGCCCCTTGCGCGAAACCGCCGCCACCGGTCTGGCTCGGGCCGATGCCGTGATCATCCTGCAATCGGGCGAGGCACCGGCACCCTTGCCCCATATGGCGGCGGCGCCCTTGACGGCTCGTTTGATACCGGGCCCGGACGCCCTGGCTTTGCGGGGACAGCCCGTTGTCGCCTTCGCCGGGATCGGTCGACCGGAGCGCTTTTTTCATACCGTGCGGGAACTGGGCGCGGAACTGGTAGGCCAACAAGCATTTCCCGATCATCATCCTTTCCGCGAGGACGAAATCTGGGCGGTGATCGAGGCGGCCCGCGAGCGGAATGCCATTGCCGTGACCACGGCCAAGGATGCGGTGCGCCTGCCCCCCGGTGCCAGGGATATGGTGACGGTGATCGACGTCACTTTGGAATTCGATGACGAGGAGAGACTAGACAAACTGTTGGACATGGTCCTTGCGGACAGGGGTGCGAATAAGGCGCCATGAAGCATCCGATCCGCTATCGCCTGGAATATTGTCTGGCACGGTGCTTTTGGGCCTTGTTGACGGCTCTGCCCATAGCCGCCGCCTCGAACGTGGGGGCAGCCCTGGGTACGGCGATCGGCCTTTTGCCGATTTTGGCGCGCCGGGTTGAACGAAATCTGATCCTGGCCATGCCCGATCTGAAACCCCGTGAACGCGCCGCCATCAGGGCCGGTGTCTGGCGGAATTTGGGCCGCACAATCGCCGAACTGCCGCATCTGCCGGATTTCACCTTGACCGACCAGCCCCCGCGGGCGGGCCAAATACAGGTTATCGGCACCGCCAATCTGGAAGGCCGGGAGGGTTCGCTGCTGTTTGGCGGCCACCTGGCCAATTGGGAATTGATGTATCTGGTTACGGCCAAGCTGGGCCGGCCCATGCATGTGGTCTATCGCGCCGCAAACAATCCGCTGATCGACCAATGGCTGTGGCATGTGCGGGAAGGTTCATCCCTCGGCGCTCTGGCCAAGGGGGCTTCCGCCGCGCGGGGCATCCTCGCCGCCCTCAATAAGGGCGAAACTGTCGGCATGCTGGTCGACCAGAAAATGAATGACGGCATCGAGGTAACGTTTTTCGGCCACCCCGCCATGACCGCGCCAGCCCTGGCGCAATTGGCCTTGCGTCGTAATTTGCCCGTCATTCCAGTACGTTGCGAACGACTCGGGGGAGCTGCTTTCCGTGTCACCATCCACGAACCCATGGTCTATGCCACCGGCAACGATCAAACCGCCGATATCACGGCCCTGATGGGACAGGTCAATGATTTGATGGAAGACTGGATCAGGGCGCGCCCGGAGCAATGGCTTTGGCCGCATAATCGTTGGCCGAAAAATACACCTGAATGATGGGCTTTTCGAGACGCCGACAGTGAGACATAATCAGTTCCTGCGTTCGAGACAAGAAACGACATAAAAGTCAAAGGCGGGAAACATGGATCTTAATGACCGGGCGGAACATAAAGTCTTTCGCGAAGAAGTTCGGGTGTTTTTGGACGAGAACAAGCATCTCGCGCCGGGCGAGTCAGCATTTTCCTTCCGCATGCGGCCGCGTAATCTGGCCGAGGAGGTCCGCACCTGGCAGGGTTTGCTGGTGGATCATGGCTTTACCTCGCGCACCATTCCGAAAGAATACGGCGGATATGGCGCCGAAGTAGATATCCTGAAATCCCGCATCATCGCCGACGAATTTTTCGCCGCCAGTGTCATCCAGGGACTGGGCAACCAGGGCATCTCCATGCTGGTGCCGACCATGCTGGAACATGGCACGGAAGAGCAAAAGCAACGTTATATCCGGCCCACAATCCGCAGCGAGATTGTCTGGTGCCAGGGCTATTCCGAACCAAATTCAGGTTCTGATCTGGCCAGCCTGCAAACGGCGGCGAGGGAGGATGGCGACGATTTCATCATCAACGGGCAAAAAATCTGGACCTCCGGCGCCCATATCGCCGACATGATCTTTTGCCTGGTGCGCACGGAACCGGATGCGCCGAAACACGAGGGCATCAGCTATATCGTCTTTCCCATGGACACGCCGGGGATCGAAGTGCGGCCGTTGCAGACCATGACCGGCACGCCGTCCTTCAACGAGGTTTTCTTCACCGACGTCCGCGTGCCCATGGCCAACGTGGTGGGCAACCGGGGCCAGGGCTGGGTCGTCGCCAACTCCACCCTGAAACACGAACGGGGTTTGCTGGGGGATGCCAATCGATCCCTGGACAGCCTGCTGCGGGTCAAAAAGCTGCTGCAAAACGAGAGTCTGGATGGCCGGCCGCTGATGGAAAATTCTTTGTTCCGGGACCGGTTTATTCGTTTGCAGGCCCGCGTCCAGGCCATGCGCCTGCACGAGATGCGCATGATCACCGATGCCGGAAAGGGCAAGGAGCGCGGGTTGGGCGACATGGTGGTCAAGTTGCTGGGCTGCGAATTGAACCATCAGTTGGACGGCCTGGGCATCGACATCATGGGCGAGATTGGCGTGCTGTATGATGAAAGCCCCATGTTGCGGGACGGCGGCGCCTGGCAGGCGAACTTCATGTTCGATCTGGGCCTGATTATCGGCGGTGGTACGGCGCAGATTCAGAAAAACATCATTTCGGAACGGGGCCTGGGCATGCCCCGTGAGCCGAAGGTAGCACCAAAAGCAGCACGGGCGTAAGGTGGAGCGGACAGATGGATTTTGGACTTTCCGAAGAACAGGAACTGATCCGCGACAGCTTTCAAGGCACCTTGTCGCGCATTTGCGAATTGGATGTTGTGCGCCAAACGGCCGAGGCAGGCGCCCCCCTGGATGAAAACGTCTGGGGCGAGCTGTGTCAGCTCGGCATGGCCGGCTTGCTGATCGACGAAGATTACGGCGGTGCCGGGCTTGGATTATTGGAAGCAGCCGTGGTGGCGGAGGAGCTGGGCCGCCGGGTGGCGCCCGTTCCGTTCGTCGCCAGTGCCGTCATGGCGCCGCTGGCTATCGGTCTGGGCGGGGACGAAGACCAGCGCCGGGACTGGCTGCCGGGCATGGCGGATGGCTCCCTGCGCGTCGGCGTCGCGGTATCCGAGATCGCCGCCGGCGCTCGTGAGGACGCGGGCGTGACGGCCGGTAACGGTGTGCTGAGCGGACGGGCCTTGTTCGTGCTGGATGCCGCTGGCGCCCAGGGCTATGTGGTCGCCGACAACAGCGGCGGGATGCACCTGGTCAAGGCCGATGCGGGTGGTCTGGAGCAGATCGGCCTGAAAACCATCGACCGGACCCGCGCCATCAGCGAACTAAGCTTTGAAAATACTCCGGCCGAACCCCTGCGCCAGGGCGAAGGCGTGTTGCAGACAATTATTGATGCGGGCCGGGTCATGCTCGCGGCCGACAGCCTTGGCGCGGGCGAAGTCATGCTGCAACAGGCGGTCGATTACGCCGCCGACCGCAAACAGTTCGGCCGTCCCATCGCCTCCTTCCAGGCCGTGAAGCACATGTGCGCGGAAATGGCCTCGGAACTACAGCCCTGCCGCGCTCTGGTCTGGCATGGGGCCTATACAATGCAGCACGAACCGGCGGAATTGTCATTGGCAGCCGCCTTCGCCAAATCCCATGTGGACGAGGTCGGCCGCTTCGTCGCCCGCACCGCGACAGAGGTACACGGCGGCATGGGTTTCACCGACCTGATGGGCCTGCACTATTGGTTCAAGCGCCTGGGTGTGAACCGCGCCTACCTGGGCAGCCCCGAACGGGTCCGCGCGGAGGCCGCCCGGCTGCAGGGTTTCACCGACTAGATGCCCTATGCGATTTCAATTAAATCGCAGAACAAAACGGCGAAAGCGATTTCCGGTTTTTGGACGCGTTTTGGCGCGCTCGAAGCGGAAGGCTCCATGGCTGCCCTGAACTACCCGCCGCACATTACCCTGGCGCGGTACGATGCCATCGACGAAGGTCTTTTGTCTGAGACGATGCAATCGAGCTTCGAAAAGATCGATCCCTTTACGTTGAGGTTCGAGGCATTGAACTACTTCGAGGAACCAAGCCTTGTCATTTGGGCAGCGCCTGTGTTTTCCACCGAACTAAAAAATACACAGGCGGAAATAAACAGGCGGATTGATCCGGCGTTGTGCGCGCCGCACTACCGGCCGGAAAACTGGGTGCCCCACGCGACATTAGCGATGTCCGTCACGCCATCCAACAAGGCGGCCGCCATAAGGCTCACAAAGGAAACGATCTCACCATTCGAGGTCGTCTTCGACGTCGCCGATTGCGCCGAATTCTATCCCGTAAGGGTCATAAAAGAGTGCCGACTTGGACCGTCGGAACAATCTTAAATGTAGAAGTCCTTGATGTTGTAATCTTTCACCAGGGTCTCGCGGGTTTCGGCATTCCATCTGTTATCGTCTTCCTGGCCGATCAGCGGGCGATACCGATATTGCGCTTCATCGGGAAAACGCTGGCGCCGGGCGTCGGTGGCGACGGCGATCAGACGGCTGCGTTCTTGGATCTGTTCCGCGTCATAGGACACGGCGGTGCCGTCCAGTTTGCTGGTGGAGACATCCAGCACGCGATTTCGCGGGAAAAAGCCCTCATTCAATGTAACGCGCCTATCGGGCGATGAATTGGCGAAGGAGCCATGCACCGCCTGGCGGTTAGTGATGAAGACATCACCGGCCTGGCACAACAAAGGCACCGCGCCTTCGATACGTTCGGATCCACTGTCCGCCACCAGTTTCTTGATATCAACCTTACCCAGCTTGTGACTGCCGGGCAGCACCCAGACGCCGTTGCCGGCGGTGGAGGGATAAAGCTGCGCCATGAAATTGAAGCCATGCGCCCCCTGATCCCAATCGGGCGCATCCCAATGGGTGGTGCCGTCCTGGTGCCAGGCGACCGACGGCCCCAGGCCCGGTTCCTTGATGAAAACCACTTCGTTGTACGGCACGAAATCATCGCCGTTGACCGCCGCCGCCACAGCCAACAGGCCGGGATGTCCATACAAACGAACACAGGACTCCATCAATTGCAGGTTTCCCCGCAAGCGTTCGATGGTCCAATCCGGTCCGTCGGCGGGCGGCGTCGGATCCTGCATCTTGACCGGATGGCGGCCCTTGTTCTTGGACGTGCCGCCCAAGGGATCGCTCAACGGTTTGGCCCAGCCATAGGGAGGCAGGGCAAATTCGCCGCCGATGGCCGGATTTCCCTGGGCATCATATCCGCCATCCGGCGCCGTGGGTGCCCCCGCCAGAACCCGCGCCACGTCGGCGCGAAGCTCGGCCAGTTCCTCTTCGCCAATGACATTCTCAAAAACGTAGAAGCCGTGTCGCCAATAAGCTTCCAAAATGGCGGCATCCAAATTGCCGGAACCGTCCAGCTTGATGGGACCGCGATTGCTCAGGGCATGGGCCCGTTGTTCACCCTGGCGAATATAGGCCGCCATGGTTTCGGAATGTTCCAAGGCGGATATGGGGCCGCTGGTTTCTGAATTTGTCATGTTGTTTTCTGTGCTCCGGGCAAGTTCGCGGCCTCATTTTTGGCCAATCGCGCCTGTTTGGCAAGCCGACACCACGCCCCTTGCGACAAAGCGCCCCAGACCGTTGCCGCACGCCGCGCGAGCGCTCATCTACAATAGACGGACAACACGAACCATGAAGGAGACGGAAAATGGTTCAAGCAAATCTGCAAAAACAATCTGATTGGTGGCCGAATATTGCCGATCCCCTGCGCAAGTTCGGCGGCAAGATTTCGGAATTCTTCTCACCGGCCACGGACGCCGCGGCCATGGATGATGCCTATGTGGTCGAGGTCGAACTACCCGGCGTCAAGGAGGAAGACATCCAGGTCGAGCACCACGGCAATCTGCTGACCGTGAAAGGTCAAAAGCATTCGTCCCGGGAGGAAAAGGACAAGACTTATTATTACGCGGAACGCACCTTCGGTGCCTTTCAGCGGGTCTTCCGATTGCCGGCCGATGTTGACGAGGACCATATCGAGGCCTCGGCCAAGGACGGTGTCCTGACCCTGCGCCTGCCGAAATGGAAGGAGGCCGAAGCCTCGAAACGGCAGATTGAAATTCAAAAAGGTTAGCCGACCGCCAGGAACGGAATAATCCGCGCCTTGCACATATGTCCGGACAGGCGGACAATATGTCAACGGATTGACGAACAATTGACGAACAGGGGCGGATATCGAGATGAGCATTCTGGCGGGCACTTCGAAAGGCGTTTATTTGATCGCTGATGGCGCGGGGCGGCAGGTCCTAGAAGGCCGTGGCGTTCGTGACCTTGTCACGATCGATGGCCGCGTGTTCGCGGGCACCGGTGCGGGGCTGTACAGTTCGGACGACGGCGGCGAAACCTGGTCGCTGTCCGGTATGGCCGACTACGAAGTCTGGCAGGTCCGCGCCGCCGGTGACGGCGCCATTTATGCGGGCACGCAGCCGGCCGGATTGTTCAAAAGCACCGATGGCGGCAAAAGCTGGATCGAGAATGAAGCGTTTACCAAAATACCGGGCGCCGATGATTGGTGCGTCCCGGTCAAGCCCAGGCTGCCCGGCCGCTCCCGTGCCCTGGTGATCGACCGAAACGACCCGCGCCGTATCTGGGTCGGCGTGGAAGTCGGCGGCATCATGGCCACCACGGACGGCGGCGAAACCTGGGAATTTAGTCTGCCCGGCGAAAATCCGGATCTGCATATGATGTGCGCCCAGCCTGATAATCCGGACGTCATATATGCTTCCACCGGCTATGGACGTCTGGATGGCGTGGCTGAAATGATCGAGGGCAACGCGGGCGTGTTCCGCTCCGACGATGGTGGCGGCAGTTGGCAGTATGCCTGGAAAGGCATCACGCCCAGATACTCCCGCCCCATGTGCATTGACCCGGCCACGCCCCATGGCCTGACCGTGGCCAGTGCGCCGACAGCGTTTTCAAGCTTCAAGGACGAGGGCGGCGCGGAGGCGATGCTGCTGCGTTCGGAAGACGGCGGCGAGAGCTGGCGCTCCCTCTGTGACGAGGCCCACTCACCCTCCGCGGCCAATATCCACGGTCTGGCGCCGGATAGGGAAAATCCCGGCGGCGTTGTCATTGGCACCGATACCGGTGAGGTATGGCGGGTCAGCAACGATGCGCAGTGGAGCGCCCTGGCCACCGGCCTGCCGGCGGTATTATCGACCCTCACCTTCTGAGATTTCCTGTTACTTGGGTTTGTCGCGGTTGCCGAGGGCGGTAGTTCGATTGCGAATTCTTCAAACTAGCGTCACTTAAAGGAGGCGATTTCATGGTGCCGTTGGATACCTTTTACCGGGACCACTGGGTCGAAGTGGCGGAAGAGCGGCACGAAGTATACGAGCAGGTATTTGCATGGTCGCCAGAGTTGGAACCCCTGATTGCCCCGGCGGGTTTTGGGCCGGATCAAGTCGTAGTAGATTATGGTTGTGGGCCGGGTCAAATGTGCGTCGAACTGGCCAAACGGGTCGGGCCGGGCGGCCACGTTCATGCCATGGATATCAATGAAAAATTCGTCCGGCGCACACGTGAACGGGCGCAAGCCGAAGGGCTGACGGACAGGATCACCGTGCATCACATGAGCGACGACCGGTTGCCCTTCGAGGACGGCTCGATTGATCGGATCTTGTGCAAGAACGTCCTGAAATATGTCGATGACCCATTGGCCAGCATACAGGACTGCCACCGGGTGTTAGCGCCTGGCGGACGCCTGCATGTTACCGACAACGATTGGGGTTTTTATGTTTTCGAGCCGTTGTCGCAGGCGCGGACCGCGGCTTTGATATCGGCGGCCAGTCACGCCTACAAATCACCTTTGCTTGGCCGCAAGCTTTACGGCCTATGCCAAACCGCCGGTTATTCTACAATCGACTTGGGCATCCTGCCCACGATTGATACTGATGGTCAATTCGCCGGAGTGATCCGCAATATTGCCTCGTATGCTCGCGCCGGTGGCAGCTTGCCGGAGGCCGAGATTGACGCAGTGATGGCCGAGGTCGACGCCGCAATTGCCGACGGCAGCTATCTTTTCATACTGCCGCAATTCATGGTCACCGCCACGGTTTAGGTTGATCAGTTCACCCGCCGACAGCCCTATCAAACTTCAACGACGATGGCGTTAAACGTCCAATACTTTTACGCCGGCCTTCAAGAGAGCCATGGGCGCCGGCCAGTCGCCTATCGGCACAGTGTGTGTAACCAGATCGGCGCCGGCGGGCGATGCGTCTCCCAGCCATAAATGTACGGCATATGCCGGCGGCTCGTAGGTGACGTTCAGGACCCGCTCCGGCCCGGTATCCAGGCCGAAGGGATAGCAGGTGGTGGGTCCGGCAAAGGCAATAGTGCCGCCAAAGGCCGTGGTCATGGGCCGGTGTGAATGGCCGGCCAGGACGCGTACGACCTGGGGGTGGCGGCGCAGCAGGGCATCCAGTTCACCGCCGCCATTTTTCAATCCCTTGGCTGAGCTGCCGGTCATGCCCGAATAGAAGGGTGGATGATGCAGGGCGACAATGGTGGGACGGTCCGTTGCCGCGCCCAATTGTTCATCCAGCCAGGCCAGTCGCTCCGCGCACATCTCGCCCGGCGTATCGCCGGCGATCACGCTATCGCAACAGATAATCCGCACCGTCTGGTCGTCGATGACGAAATGCAGGAAATCGCCGGTCGCCGGCAGTCGTTGCGTACCGCCGAAGACTTCCCGCAGCGCATCCCGGTCATCGTGATTGCCAGGCATAAGCGCCAAGGGCGCCTTTAGTTCGTCGACGATGGCCTTGAAGGCTTCGTACCGGGGCACGCTGCCATGGGAGGCGATGTCACCTGTGTGCAGCACCAGATCTGGCGCGGGGTCCATGGCATTGATCGCCGCGACTGCCTGGGCCAAAGCCAGGGATGTATCGAAATGGCCGTAAACCAACGTATCAGGCTCATCGATATGGGTGTCCGATATTTGCACCAGTATCATGCGTTGCGCCCCCCTCGATAGACTTCGCGCACCGGCTCCGCCTCGACGGCCGATGGCGTCTCGGCCGCGATGGGCTGACGCGCGATTAACGGCACCTGCCGGCCGTCCTGAACGCCAAAGGGCCGGTCGCCGCAAATGGTGATCCGCTCCATGCGACGGCGCTGCGGTTGGTAGTCATGAATGGCGTAATGCAGTACCGAGCGATTGTCCCAGATCGCCAAAGTATTCGGCTGCCATTGCAGGCGGTATTGATATTCCGGCACCTTGGCCAAATCAAACAGCATGGCCAGCAGCGGCTGGGCTTCCCGTTCGTCCATGCCCTTGATGCCGATGGTGAATTGCGGATTGACGAAAATCACCTTGCGGCCGCTGACGGGATGCAGCCGGACGACGGGATGGTGTTGCAGGGGGAATTTCGCTTCCAGTTCGCGCAGTCGGCGGTGCCCATCTTCGTCGTTGGCCAGCAGGGTGCGGAACGGCTTGAAATCGTGCACCGCCTCCAGGCCCGAGAGGAAGTGCTGCAAGTGATCACTGAGATCATCGTAAGCTGCCGACATTGAGGCAAACATGGTATCGCCGCCCAGTTTCGGCGTAATGGTCGAACGCAGAATTGTCGCCATGGGCGGCTCCGCCCGGAAGGTCTCGTCGCTGTGCCAGATATCCGTGAGGCGCGGCGGGTTGTCCTGGTGATTATCCAGCACGATCAATTCCGGCATATCCGCCAGGTTGGGTGAGAACGGATGCACCGAGGGCGGTCCGAAGCGGCGGCCGAATTCAAGCTGCGACGAGGCGGTGATATCCTGATCGCGAAACAGCAGCATTTCGTGTTCCGCCAGGCCATCGTGAATGGCCGCGAAATCGGCATCCGACAACGGCTTCGACAAATCCGCGCCATGCACCTGGGCACAAAGGCTGCGGCCCAGCCGTTCGATCCCTATAGCGTTGTTGCCCATAGCGGCCTCCCCACTGATCATGGAAAATCATAGCACATGTTTCCTACTCAAAGATCGAGCAGCCTGATATCTTGCCGCGCAACAAAGTAAATTCAGTCATTTGGAGATCGACATGTCATTAAACGGACGCATTGCCCTGGTAACCGGTGCGGGCAGAGGGATCGGCCGGGCCATTGCCGTGGCTCTGGCCAAGGACGGCGCCGATATCGCCGTCAACTACCGCCGCGACGAGGCCTCGGCGGCGGAAGCGGTAGCGGAAATTCAGGCCTTGGGCCGCAAGGCGCAGGCATTCCAGGCGTCCATCGAGGATCTGGAGCAGGCCACCGCGATGGTGGCCGATATCGGCCGCGAGATGGGTCCGGTCGGGATTTTGGTCAACAACGCCGGCATCGCCAGCCGGGGGCAATCGGTCGCCGACACCGAGCCGGCGGAGATGGAGCGGGTGGTCCGGGTCCATGCCTTTGGCCCGCATTATCTTTCCAAACTGGTCA
The DNA here is from genome assembly GCA_018667855.1 of Rhodospirillaceae bacterium. GTDB lineage: Bacteria > Pseudomonadota > Alphaproteobacteria. The sequence continues at coordinate 24,854 of JABIRL010000243.1, read as the reverse complement.
TTCCCATGATGCGGGACCAGGACCGGGGCGACATCGTCATGATCTCCTCCGTCGCGACGGACAGCTACGGCGCGTTCGGCGCGCCCTATAATATGGGCAAGGCGGCCATGGAAGGATTAGCTTTCACCCTGGCCAAGGAAGAGCAAAAGAACAACATCCGCACCAACATCGTGGCGCCGCCCCTGGTTGAGACGGACATGGGCCGCCGCCTTGTCAAGGCGAGATCAGGCATTGAGGATCTGCGCCAACCGGATGCGCACATGCCGTTCGGCCATGTCTGCCAGCCCGACGATATCGCCAACGTGGTCTGTTTCCTGGTCTCGGAAGCCAACAGCTACGTCAACGGCCAGCGCATCGCCGTGGACGGCGGCGGCAGCGCCTCGGCCCCGAAATTCGAAGATAAGTAATTCGAGGTAAATGATGCAATTTTCGTTCCGCATCCCCAACGCCGACTATCTTGGCTTTCCCGCCACGCCAGAGGCCATCGTCACGGCTGCCCAGCGGGCCGAGGCGCTAGGGTTTGACGCCATCTTGCTAAATGACCACCTGATCGTCAAAGGCCCGCCGGAAATGGTGGCATCGTGGGGTAATGTATACGAACCCCTGACGACCATGGCCTATCTGGCCGCGCGGACGGAACGGATTAAGTTGGCCACCTCGGTGCTGATCCTGCCCCACCGCAACCCCATTCTGACCGCCAAGACCGTGGCGACACTGGATCAATTTTCCAATGGCCGCATTATCCTTGGCGTTGGCGCCGGATGGCTGGAAAGCGAGTTCGCCGCCCTTGCCGTCAGTCACGGCGATCGGGGGGCGCGCACGGACGAATATCTAAAGGTCTGTCAGGCTTGCTGGGCTTCCGACCCGATTTCGTTCCAGGGCGCCTATCACCAGTTCGATGATATGCATTGTTCACCAAAACCCGTGCAACAGCCGCATCCTCCCATCTGGATCGGCGGCTCGTCCAAGGCCGCCCTGCGCCGGGCCGCCGAATTCGCCGCCGTCTGGCAACCCGTGCCCACGCCTCTGGACGATCTGATCGCCAACAAGGCCAAATTGCTGGTGGCTTGCGAGAAAATCGGACGCAAGATACCTCCCGAAATCCGCATGAGTTTCCGGATCAATGTTTCGGACATCACCGGCAAGGACCCCCACGGCCCGAATGGCGACAGATTGGCAGGCCACGGCAGTGTCGACGACATCGCCGCCGACATCCGAAAATACCGCGATGACGCCGACCTGGATCAGTTCCAACTGAACTTCAACGGCTGCGGCAGCCTCGAGCAGCTTGAGGAGTCCATGACGGTTTTCATGGAGCAAGTCCGGCCAATGGTGGATGGCTGATTGCGGCCGCCGCGACCGCTTGACACCCACCGCCGTTGCGCCTAAAAACCGCCGCGATCGAGGCTTGCGCATATATTGGGCGTGCGGCCCGGTCAAATTCGCATTGAAGATTCTTAACCCGTGGGCCCAATCACGGCATTTGATGGAACGGTAACGGCTGATGTTCGATAGCCTGACAGACCGGCTTGGTACGGTCTTCGACAAACTCACCCGGCGCGGCGCGCTGAGTGAAAGCGACGTCGATGCGGCCCTGCGCGAAGTGCGCCAGGCGCTGCTGGAGGCCGATGTCGCCCTGCCCGTGGCCCGTGATTTTATTGCCCAGGTGCGCGAACGCGCGGTCGGCGAGGAAGTCGTCAAAAGCGTCACGCCGGGCCAGATGGTGGTCAAGATCGTCAACGACACCCTGGTCGAGACCCTGGGTTCGGAAGCGGTCGAAATCAACCTGAATGCCGTGCCGCCCGCGCCGATCATGCTGGTCGGCCTGCAGGGTTCGGGCAAAACCACGACCACGGCCAAGCTGGCCAAACGGCTGGTGGAGCGGGACAAGAAGAAGGTCATGATGGCCTCTCTCGATACCCGCCGCCCGGCTGCCATGGAACAGCTTAAGGTACTCGGCGAACAGATCGATGTGCCCACCCTGCCCATTGTCGAGGGGCAGAACCCCAACGACATCGCCAAACGGGCCATGCAGGCCGCCAAGCTGCAGGGCTTTGACATTATACTGCTGGACACCGCCGGCCGCATGCATGTGGACGAGGCCTTGATGGCCGAGGTGCAGGCCATTCATGGCGTGGCGAAACCGGTGGAAACCCTGCTGGTGGTCGACAGTCTGACCGGCCAGGACGCGGTCAACGTGGCCGAACAATTCGGTAAGCGACTGAACCTGACCGGCATCGTGCTGACCCGCGTTGACGGCGACGGTCGCGGCGGCGCGGCGCTGTCCATGCGCGCGGTCACCGGTTGCCCCATCAAATTGCTGGGCGTCGGCGAAAAACTTGACGAGATCGAGACCTTCCATCCCGACCGCATCGCCTCCCGCATCCTTGGTATGGGCGATGTTGTTTCACTGGTGGAGAAAGCCACCGAGAATATTGACGAACAGGAAGCAGACAAGCTGGCGAAAAAAATCCAGAAGGGTCAGTTCGACATGAACGACCTGCTGGATCAATTGCGCCAGATCTCCAAGATGGGCGGCCTGGACGGCCTGATGGCCATGCTGCCCGGTGTCGGCAAGATGAAAAAGCAGATGGCCGAGGCCAATATCGACCCCAAACTGATCAAGCGTCAGGAAGCCATCATTCTGTCCATGACGACGGAAGAACGGCTGAAGCCCAAGGTGATCCACGCCTCGCGCAAAAAACGCATTGCCGCCGGTGCCGGCACCTCGGTGCAGGAAGTCAACAAGCTGCTAAAACAGTTCAAGCAGATGTCGGGGATGATGAAAAAGGTCTCCAAAATGGGCAAAAAAGGCATGATGCGCGGCCTGCCGGGACTGGGCGGGCAGCAAATGCCGGGCATGCAGGGCATGCTGCCGCGACGCTAGGACCAACGAAATTCAACTTATCAACGAAATTACGCAATAAGCAGGAAACAGGAACAGACATATGTCATTGAAAATCAGACTGGCCCGCGGCGGGGCAAAAAAGCGGCCGCACTATCGTATTGTGGTGGCGGACAGCCGCATGCCCCGGGACGGCCGCTATATCGAGCGTCTGGGCACCTATGATCCCTTGCTGGCCAAGGACAACGAAAACCGGGTCGATCTGAAGGAAGAGCGCATCCGCTATTGGCTGGACAAGGGCGCCAAGCCCACGGACCGGGTGGCGCGGTTCCTCGGCACGGCGGAAATCATCCCCATGCCGGCGCAGCGCAACAATCCGGAAAAAGCCAAACCCAAGGCCAAGGCCCAGGAACGTATGGCCGCCGCCGCGGAAGCCGCGGAATCTGCGAAGGCTGAAGCCGAGGCTCCGGCCGAGGAAGCACCGGCCGAGGAAGCGCCTGTCGAAGAAGCTGCAATAGAAGAAGCCGTAGAAGAAGCCCCTGCCGAAGAAACAGCTGAAGAGGCACCGGCCGAGGAAGCCGCAGCCGAAGATGCCGCTGAAGACACCCCCGAAGACGCGGCGAAAGACTAGGCCCGCCGTCGGGCAAGGTGCGGGGGCATGGCTGACGAACGCCTGTTACTGGGCGAGATTGTCGCCGCCCACGGCATCAAGGGCCTGGTGAAGATACGTAGTTTCACCGAGGCGCCGGAAGATATCATCGCCTACGGTTCGTTGCGCGACGGAACCGGTAAAGTGGTGGAGCTATCCTTGCGGGGGCCGACAAAGGGCGGAATATTGGCGGCGGTGCCCGGTATCGGTAATCGTAATGACGCGGAGAATTTGAGAGGCACCAAGCTTTACGTTGAACGCGGTGTCCTGCCTGAATTGCCTGCGGAGGAAGACGAATATTACCATGCCGATCTGATCGGTCTGGCGGTTGAATTACCCGATGGTACGGCCTTTGGCCGGATCAAGGCGATGCACGATTTCGGCGCCGGCGACTTGTTGGAAATTCAACTGGGCGCCTCAAACGAAACCATCATGGTGCCGTTTGATCGGGAAGCGGTACCGCAAGTCGACATGGCAAACGGACGCATTGTGATAAACGATCCCGGCAATGACGACGATGACGGCGACGATGACGGCGACGATGACGGCGACGATGACGGCGAAGAAGATGGCGACCATGCCAGGAACAAATGAGGAGAAAACCTGGGTTGCGACGGTCCTGACACTGTTTCCGGAGATGTTTCCGGGCCCCTTGGGGCAAAGTTTGGCCGGAAAAGCCCTAAAAAACGGCATTTGGCGGCTGGAAACGGTAGACATTCGCAACTTTGCGCGCGATAAACACCGCTCCGTGGACGATGCCCCATTTGGCGGCGGCCCCGGCATGGTCATGCGGCCCGATATCTTGGCCGATGCAGTGGATCATGTCAGTGCCGGCGCGACGGTTGCGGGCGCGACGGTTGCGGGCACGACGGTTGCGGGCACGACGGGAACGGACGCGACGAATAATCGGGTCATTTACCTGAGCCCCCGGGGGCGACGGTTGGACCAGGCTTTGGCGCGGGAATTGTCGGAACAGGACGGCCTTGTTCTGGTTTGCGGGCGTTTCGAAGGGGTCGATCAACGGGCCCTGGAGGGGCGCGGGATCGAGGAAGTCAGCATCGGCGATTATGTGCTGTCGGGAGGCGAAACCGCGGCGCTGGTATTGTTGGATGCGGTGGTGCGGCTGTTACCCGGCGTAATCGGTGACAGCGCGGCGCTGGAGGAAGAAAGTTTTGCCCACGGGTTATTGGAATATCCCCAATATACCCGGCCCCAGATTTGGGAAGGGCGGGAGGTGCCGGAGGTTTTGACCTCCGGTCACCATGAGAAGATCAAGGCCTGGCGTTTAGAGCGGGCCGAGGAATTGACCAGGGCGCGGCGGCCGGACCTTTGGGACCGGTACCTTCGTTCCCGTAAATCGTGAAGCTAGATCGTGAGGCTAGGGCAATGAATTTATTGCAGAAGTTTGAAAACGGCCAACTACAGGCCCGGAAGTCCGAATATGAAGTGCCCGATTTCGCCCCCGGCGACAGCGTGCGCGTCAACGTCAAGGTGATCGAGGGTACGCGCGAGCGGGTGCAGGCCTTTGAAGGTGTCTGCATCGCGATAAAGCAGGCCGGCATCAACTCCTCCTTCACCGTGCGCAAGATCTCCTATGGCGAGGGCGTGGAGCGGGTCTTTCCCATGCATTCGCCGCGCATCGACAGCATCGACGTGATACGCCGCGGTCGGGTCCGCCGGGCCAAGCTGTACTACCTGCGCGGCCTGAGGGGCAAGAGAGCCCGCATCGCCGAAAAAATCGATCATCGCCGCCTGGCCAAGGGCAAAGCAAAAAACGCATAGATATTCGGGCGAGGCGGATTGGCAAGGCCACTCGCGCCTCTTCTATTTTTGATCTGTCGGGCGTGCCTGATGTTGGTGACGTCCACGTCCAGACGGTTTGGACAAATTGGGCGGATTTAACAGGGGGGCTGCTGAGCAATGGCCGGCAAAACGCTTTACGACAAAATCTGGGACGCGCATCTGGTTGACCAGCAGGACGACGGCGCCTGCGTGATTTATGTGGATCGTCATCTGGTCCATGAAGTCACCTCGCCGCAAGCCTTTGAAGGTCTGCGGGCCGCCGGTCGAAAGGTGCACCGCTTGGATGCCACCCTGGCCGTGGCCGACCACAATATTCCCACCATCAACCGGGACCAGGGTATCAAGGAGCCCGAGAGCAAGCTGCAGGTGGAAACCCTGGAAGCCAACATCGCCGAATTCAACGTGCCGTATTTTCAGATCGACGATCCCCGCCAGGGCATTGTCCACATTATCGGACCGGAACAGGGTTTTACCCAGCCCGGCATGGTGATCGTCTGCGGCGACAGCCACACCGCCACCCACGGTGCTTTTGGCGCCCTGGCCTTCGGTATTGGCACCTCGGAGGTGGAACACGTACTGGCGACCCAGACCCTGATCCAACAGCGTTCCAAGAACATGCGGATCGACGTCAATGGCGATCTGCCCGTGGGCTGCACCGGCAAGGACCTGATCCTGGCTATTATCCGCAAGATCGGAACGGCGGGGGGCACCGGCTGTGTGGTCGAATATACCGGCGATGCCATCCGCGCCCTGTCCATGGAAGGGCGCATGACGGTCTGCAACATGTCCATCGAGGGCGGCGCCCGCGGCGGCCTTGTCGCTGCCGACGAGACCACCTTTGAATACATGAAAGGCCGCGCCATGGGCCCCAAGGCGGGCCAGTACGAGGCGGCGGTGAATTATTGGAAAACCTTCCACACCGATGCCGACGCGGTTTTTGATATCGATGTTTCGTTGGATGTATCGGAATTGATCCCCCAGGTTACCTGGGGCACAAGTCCGGAAAACGTCGCCGACATAACCGGCAGCGTACCGACCCTGGATCAGGCCCGCGACGATGACCAGCGTGCCGCCTGGGAGCGCTCTTTGGAATATATGGGGCTGGAGGCCGGCACGCCCATGCAGGACGTGACGATCGACAAGGCCTTCATCGGCTCCTGCACCAATGGCCGGATCGAGGATATCCGTGCCGCCGCCGCCGTCGCCAAGGGCCGCAAGGTTGCCGATGGGGTGCATGCTTTGGTGGTTCCGGGTTCGGGCCTTGTCAAGCATCAGGCGGAGGAAGAGGGCCTGGATAAGATCCTGATCGAGGCCGGCTTTGATTGGCGCGATGCGGGCTGTTCCATGTGCCTGGCCATGAACGCCGATAGGTTGGAGCCGGGCGAACGCTGCGCCTCTACCTCGAACCGGAATTTTGAAGGCCGGCAGGGTTTTGGCGGACGTACTCACCTGGTCAGCCCCGCCATGGCCGCCGCCGCCGCCATCGCCGGTCATCTGACCGACGTGCGCGATTTTACCTAGGGGAGAACTGAAAAATGGAAAAATTCAAAACCGTCAGCGGTGTCGCCGCGCCCATGCGTGGCATCAATATCGATACGGACAAGATCATCCCCAAGCAGTATCTGAAAACCATTCAGCGGGCCGGCCTGGGCAAGAATTTGTTCGCGGAGCAGCGTTTTAACGAGGACGGCAGCGAAAAAGAAGATTTCGTGCTGAACAAACCGGCCTATCGTGAGGCCCAGATCCTGGTTGCCGGGGATAATTTCGGCTGCGGCTCCTCCCGCGAGCATGCGCCCTGGGCCATTCTTGATTTCGGCATTAAATGCGTGATCTCCACGTCGTTCGCGGACATCTTCTACAATAACTGCTTTAAGAACGGCATCCTGCCCATCAAGGTGACGCCGGAGCAGCTGGAATTACTGTTCGACGATGCCGATCGCGGCTCCAACGCTACCCTGACCGTCAATCTGGAGAGCCAGGAGATTACGGGGCCCGATGGCGGCGTGATCAATTTCGAGATGGATCCCTTCCGCAAGCAATGTCTGTTGGAGGGGTTGGACGACATCGGCCAGACCCTGCAGCGCAAGGGCCGTATCGACGATTTCGAAGAGCGGCAAAAGGCCGGCCAGCCCTGGCTATACAGCGCCGCGGCTGAATAAGAACCGAACCAGATAGAGTGAGCACATAAGATATGGCCTCGAACAAAACCTTATTGATGCTGCCGGGCGACGGCATTGGACCAGAAGTAATGCGTGAAGTACGCCGGGTGATCGACTGGATGGACAAACGCCGTGCCGTCACCTTTGATGTTTCCGAGGGCAAGGTCGGCGGCGCCGCCATCGATGCCGACGGCACGCCCCTGACGGATGAAACCATGGCCGATGCCATGTCGGCGGATGCAACCCTGCTAGGCGCGGTCGGTGGTCCGAAATGGGATGATCTGCCGTTCGAACAAAAACCCGAACGCGGCCTGCTGCGTCTGCGCAAGGAAATGGATTTGTTCGCCAACCTGCGCCCAGCCATTTGCTTTGACGCCTTGGTCGATGCCTCGACCCTGAAGCCGGAGGTCGTCTCGGGTTTGGACATTCTGATCATCCGCGAGCTGACCGCCGGGGTATATTTCGGCGAACCGCGCGGCATCGAAACGCTACCCGACGGCCAGCGCCGGGGCATCAATACGCAAAGCTATACCACCTCCGAAATTCGCCGCGTAGCAGTGCTGGCGTTCGAGCTGGCGCGCCTACGGGGCCGCAAGGTTTGTTCGGTGGAAAAAGCCAATGTCATGGAATCCGGCGTTCTTTGGCGCGACGAAGTCACCAAACTGCAGGACGAATCTTTCCAGGACGTGGAACTGAGCCACATGTATGCCGACAATTGCTCCATGCAATTGGTGCGCGATCCCAAGCAGTTCGATGTCATCGTCACCGACAATCTGTTCGGCGATATGCTGTCGGATACCGCGGCCATGCTGACCGGCTCCCTGGGCATGCTGCCCTCGGCCTCGTTGGGCGCCATGGATCCCACCGGTGGCCGCAAGGCGCTGTACGAACCGGTCCACGGCACCGCCCCCGATATCGCCGGTCAGGAACTGGCCAATCCCATCGCGACCCTGTTGAGTTTCGCCATGGGCCTGCGCTATTCCTTTGATTTGGGTGAAGATGCCGATTTGATCGAACAAGCGGTTGAAAATGTCCTCGCCGGCGGCCTGCGCACGGCGGATATCATGCAGCCCGGCAAGGCCAAGGTTTCCACCTCCGTGATGGGCGAAAGCCTGCTGCGGGAATTGGATAAATTGGCGGCCTAGCGCATGTCGCGGTCAATTGAACCCAATTGACCGCGGGTTGCTCTAGACCAGGTACTTGTTATTGACCCAAACCCCGTCGGCGCTATTATGCCGGCCGGGCCCCTGTGGCGGAATTGGCAGACGCGATAGATTCAAAATCTATTGTCCTTAGGACGTCCCCGTTCGAGTCGGGGCAGGGGCACCAACAAATTCTCAAGACATTCAATGGGTTACGTGATGTATCACGTAACCCATTCTGCCTTTTGGATCATGCGTAGCAAATCGATAGCACGCGAGATTTGCCATGGACGGAGATATTCATCATTTTAGAGACGCCGAGGTCGTTCTTTACCGTCGTAATATGAGGCCGCTTTGGCAGGCATGGTTCAAGAATCCCGACGGTGGCGGCTGAACCAGAAGGAGCACCAAGCAGCGGGTCATTGGATTTCGTTTCGGATGCCTTTACGGACAGCCGGCGCTTTCGCATCCAGTGCGTGGTCGATGACCGACGACAGGGCCCTTGCCGGAATTGACCGAGAATCTCACCGCGAAATGGAAAATGATGGGAGGGCAATCCGTGAATGATGTCGGACTGTCCGAAGGGGCTGCTGATCGCGACCCAATAGATAGAGTTGCGGTGTCGGTTGAAAAGAACTCACAGATCAGCTTCACTGACAGGCCATGGATCGGTTTAATTAGGAATTCTGATGAACACATTCGAGGACTTCAAGACGCGCGTACGACAATCCGTTGAGCAGCGCCTTGATGAGATTCTCTCGGCGCAGGACGACACGGAAGTCTGCCGCACCGCCAAATACGGTGTGTTGGGAGGCGGACACCGCTGGCGCGCCATGGTGGCCATCGCGGCGGGAAACATCTTTGACCGGGATGCCGTGACGATTTGTATGTCGCTTGCCTGCGGGGTCGAGATGGCGCACGGGGCGTCATTGATACTGGACGATTTGCCGTCGATGGATGATGCAGACTACCGGCGCGGGAAGCCCAGCGCCCACATTGTTTACCCGGCATGGGCCGTCCATCTGGCGCCGATGTACCTGATCAATACGGCTTATCGAGCGGTGCTCGACAATCCATCCGTGACGCCCGAGCGGCGGCTGGCAGGGGCGATCGAGATGAGCAACGCCGCTCTATTGATGATCGAGGGTCAGGAGATCGATTTATCTCAGCCGACAAGTGGTGACGAACAAGCGACGATGCTTGAATGCTACCGACGGAAAAGCGGCGCCCTCTACGCCTCGGCCGCGCGGGTCGGCGCGACTTTTTGCGGCGCCGGCGAGGAAGATCGCACGGCCGTCTATGAAGCCTGCATGAACCTCGGGCTGTCGTACCAGTATCTCGATGATGTCGCTGACGTGGAAGCGGGTCTTGGTGAAGTCGGCAAGCTACCGGGTAACGATGTCGGCAAGCGTACCGCCATCCATTTCTTTGGTGTCGGGGATACGAAAATCCAGGCCCAGCGGTATCAGGAGATGGCGCTGTCCTGTCTCGACCGGCTTGGCCCTGAAGCCGAAATTCTGCGCAACCTGGCGCGCCATGCGAGTTGGTCACCAGTCTAGTTCCGCTAGCCTGCGCCGCGCTAAGCTTGGGAATAGCGGGCAAAATTGGTAGTATCCTGGCGCAAGTCAGGTTGGAGGAAAATAGTCACAAATGAAGGCAGTCATGTTGGCGGCCGGGATCGGCGCCCGGCTCGGATCCAGTATCACGGAACCACCGCCGAAGGTTCTATTGCGCTTCGGTGGTAAATCGTTGCTGGAATATCACCTCGAAATTCTCAGGCAACAGGGCATCGATGAATTGGTGCTGGGCGTCGGTTACAAATACCAGGAAATCGAGCGAGAGATCATGGCCCTGGGCGCGCAGGATTTCGTGCGGGTGGTATTCAATGAGGATTATCGGGAGGGCAATATCGTCACCTTGTGGACAGTGCGCGACGAACTGCGTTGCGACGGCCCGGTGCTGCTCATGGATGCCGATATTCTCTATGACCAAGAGCTGCTGCAACGTCTGATGAACTCGCCCCATCGGAACTGCCTGCTCCTCGATCGTGACTTCGAGCCGGGCGATGAACCTGTCAAGATATGTGTGCGGGACGGCGAGATTGTCGAATTCCGCAAATGGTTGAGCACCGGGTTCGATTTCTGCGGTGAATCCGTGGGTATGTTCAAGTTATCCAGCGATGCGGCCCAGTTGATTATCGCCCAGACCGCTCTCTATCTGGACCAAGGCCGCCGCCACGAGCCCTACGAGGAGACGATCCGCGATGTGCTGCTGACCTCACCACGGGGCGCATTCGCTTTTGAGGACATCACCGGGTTGCCTTGGATCGAGATCGATTTCGCCGCCGATGTCGCGCGCGCCGAAACCGAAATCCTGCCGCGTATCGCGCTGAACGCGGGTCGCCGGCACGACGCACCGGCGGCAACGAAAAGCCGCGATACAACCGTGAGCACAAAGGACATCAACAAAGGTGCGGCACAAGACTTATGACCGGTTTTGAAGCCTCAGCAGTCACCCAGTTTTTCGCCGGGCTGATTGCCGCCGGCCTTTACGTGGCGGCATATCTATCCTTCGTTCGCCTCCTGCGCTTTCCGCGGAACTGGGTCGCGCTTGGCCCCTCTGCCGTGGCAACGACAGGGTTTCTCGTGGCCCTTACCCTGGCCTGGGTGTCGCTGTCGGGCCATGATCTGGACACAATCGGTCTGGACATAATCGGCCTGGCGGTATCGGCTGCCTTCATCATTGTCATATTTGCCATTGTCGCGGCCCCGGGAATTGCCTTCCGTCCGGCCAATCGAGGGGTGGAATTCCTGGCCAAACACGCCGAGCATGCAGGCTTGTGGTTGCTCGCACCAGCGCTGGCAGCCGGCTTGGCGGTGCCGAACCTCAAGCTGCAGGCGATGCTGGCGGCCGCCATGATGATTGAAATGTCGTGGTCCTTGCGCCAGCACTTGGCCGGCCGGCGACGGCGGCTCCATTCCTTCAACGATAGCGATTTGGCGGTCCTGGAGACCCAGGCGGGCGGTGATCTAGAGGCCTTCCGTCGGCGCCACGGCATCCGCGAACTGGTGCTGTCCGGGGACAACGTCAGTTGGAGGGGCTGCAGCAAAAATACGCCGCCCTGTCCCTTCAACCTTTACGTCAACCGTCTTGGCCTCAACACCGCGCCCTGCTGCCGCGAACATATGCGGGAAATCTGCCACTACGTCGCCGACCGCCTGCGCGATATGGGGGCGGTGTACTGGTTGGAGGGCGGCAGCCTGCTTGGTGCCGTACGGGAGAATGGCACGCTTCTGGACTGGAAGGACGATATCGATATATCGGTTCTGCTGGACGCCGAGATGAGTTGGGATAGGTTGTCCGCCGGGCTCAGCAAACGCTGTAGGCGGGATGGCTTCTTCATTGATCTTTTCGAACGGAAAAATCTCATATCGATCTCCTTCGATGCGCCGAAATCATGGCTCTTTCGCTGGGAGCGCTATCGTCTTCGCGGCGAAATCCGGGTTGATGTGGCACTTTACCGAAAGGCTATCAGTCACGGTGAAACGGTGCTGGAAAGGCAAAGCCACAAGGGTGCCATGGCAGTGACAGAAAGCGGCGGCTATGGTGTGCCGCAAGAGATCGTCCTGCCGACATCGACAATTGACTTCCTCGGCGGCACCTTCGACTGTCCCCATGATCCAGAGGCATATTTGCGTGTCCTTTATGGTGAATTTAAAGACGTTGAATATACCTACCTCGACCCGGCGGCGGCTGAAACCAGACAGCAAGCCGACCTACAGTAGTGGTTTAACGCGGTGCCGATATGACAACGACGGGCAAGACGGTGGAAAACGTACTTTTTATCACAGCGGATCAGTGGCGGGGCGAATGCCTCTCCGCCCAGGGCCATGCGATCGTGAAGACGCCGCATCTGGACGCGCTGGCGGCGATGGGCACCCTGTTTCGCCACCACTATTCCCAGTCCACGCCCTGTGGGCCGGCACGCGCCAGCCTCTACACGGGCCTCTATCAGCATAATCACCGCACGGTGACGAACGGCACGCCGCTGGACGACCGCCATGCCAATGTCGCGCTCGAGGCCCGCAAGGGGGGCCATGATCCCGCCCTGTTCGGATATACCGATATCGCCGCCGACCCGCGCGGCCGGGACCCGGAAGACCCCGAGCTCAGGACGCGGGCCGGACTGTTGCCGGGGTTGACGCCGGTGGTCCGTATGGATGCCAGCTACCAGGCATGGAAAAATGCGTTGCGACAGCGGGGGTATCAGGTCGATGACGATCCACGCGCGCTTTTTCGCCCTAACCGGGAAGGTATCGATCCAAGCCGGGGCCGCACCTACGCGCCGACGTGGTACCGGGCGGAAGACAGCGGCGCGGCCTTTCTAACCGATGAGGTGTTGGCCTACATCTCGGACCGCCCCTCGACACCCTGGTTCGCCCACATCTCCTATCACGCGCCGCATCCCCCGTATATCGCGCCCGAACCCTATCATGCCCTCTATGATCCGGCGGACGTGCCGCTGCCCGTTCGCCGTGCCAGCGCCGAGGAAGAAGCCAAGCAGCATCCATGGACCCGATTTTATCTCTCGAACCAGCTGGATGCAGCCTATACCCATGGCGCTTTGCTGAAGGATTACCTTGACATCGGCGAAGCCGAAATACGGCAAATCAGGGCGACCTACTACGCCATGATAACGGAGATCGATGACCAAATCGGACGCCTGATCGCACATCTGAAAGAGACGGGCGCTTGGGAGCGGACCCTAATCGTCTTTACCTCCGATCATGGCGAGCAGTTGGGCGATCATTGGATGATGTCGAAATTCAGCTACTACCAACAGACCTACCATATCCCTTTGATCATCCGTGACCCGCGCGCCGCCTCCGACCAGGCGCGCGGCACGGCGATCGAGGCCTTCAGCGAGAATGTCGATCTCATGCCGACGATCCTGGAGTGGCTGGGTCTTGAGGTTCCCGCCGCCTGTGACGGCGCCTCGTTGCTGCCTTTCTGCCACGGCGCCGACGTCCGAGATTGGCGCGAGGAAGCGCATGCGGCGTTCGATTTTCGGCATTTTCCGGGGCTTGACGGCGGGCGGACGCTGGGCCTGACACCAGATCAGTGCAGCGCCAATCTGCTCTGGGACAAACGCTACAAATACGTCCATTTTACCGGTCTGCCGCCGCTATTTTTCGATCTGGAAAACGATCCGCACGAGTTTCACAATCTCGCCGACGATCCCGCCTATCACCGACTGGTCCTTGATTATGCGCAAAAAATGCTCAGCTGGCGCATGAACCACGATGAACGGACCCTGGCCAACACACGGCTCGGGCCAGACGGCGTGGTCGAACAACGTCCGCCAAGGCGGTGAAGAAAAGAAATTGTCGCGGAATAGAAATTCAATAGAATCCATCAATTGGCGGTCTTTCGAACACAGTAAAGTTGCCAGTATCCGGCTGTTGGACCGCCAGTATCGGGATAAAGGTTTCTATGTTATTGGAAATCGGATAGGATCGCCCTCGACGTAAATGTTACCTGAAATTTCGTGGCCGGTAGTATTCCGATAGGCTGGGAAATATTCAATTTGAGATTGTCGAGCGTTTCTGGCGATGTCGTCATTATGACCATTGCCAGCTTAGAGTTGGCAGGATGAGCCATGGGTCGTACTGCCTTCATTCGGCGGTTGAAGAGTTAGCCCAAACCATCGCCGAATACGCCGCCAAACTCGTCGTCAACGACAATGGTCTTTACGTCTTCTGTGGCCATTGCCTTGGATACTTCGATGTTTCTGTCGTTGCCGTGATCAATAGTCACGGCGAGACCTTGATGACATTTAAATGTCGGCTCGGTTCATGTGCTCAAGCCGTGATTTCGCCCCGGCAAAACAACAAACCTTTTGGGGAGGTATTGAATATGGACACTCGATCTGACAATCGCCATGCGGTTGATCATGAACGATAGTGGAAATGACAATTATCTCCTGACCCCGGGCCCGTTGACGACATCGCTTGCGACCAAGCAGGCGATGCTGCGCGATTGGGGTTCCAGGGACACGGACTTCATCGCCATCACCAGGCGCATCCAAGATCGATTGTTGAACATCGCAAGGGTAGCGGACAGCCATGTCGCGGTGCCGGTGCAGGGCAGTGGCACTTTTGGCGTGGAGGCCACGCTGGGCACGCTGATCGCGCCCGGACAGCGGACCCTGGTTCTGGAAAACGGCGCCTATGGCAAGCGCATCGTGACGATACTGGAGCGGATCGGCCACCAGGTTTCGGTGTTGCGCTGGCCGGAGGATCAACAGGTCGATCCAACGGCCCTGGACGCGGCCTTGCGTGAGGACGCGGCGATCGAGCATGTCGTGGTCGTGCATTGCGAAACCACCACCGGCATATTGAACGACATGGTGGCGATTGGCCGTGTCACGAAGGCCCATAAGCGTCGCCTGATCATTGACGGGATGAGCGCCTTCGGCGCCATTCCGATCGATGGCGACAGCGTGCCCTTCGATGCCCTGATTGCCTCCTCCAACAAATGCTTCGAAGGTGTTCCGGGCATCGCCTTCGCGCTGATCGCCAGGCAATGGCTGGAGTTGGCCGAGGGCAATGCCCATTCGTTGGCCCTGGATCTTTATGAGCAGTGGCGCGGTCTGGAAGCCAATGGACAGTGGCGCTTCACGCCGCCGACCCATGTACTGGCGGCGTTCGACCAGGCCCTCGCCGAACACCGGGAGGAAGGCGGCGTAGCCGCGCGTCATCGCCGCTATGGCGGCAATCGCGATATTCTCGTCCAGGGCATGCGCGAGCTCGGCTTTGAAACCCTGCTGGCCGATAGCGTCCAGGCGCCAATTATCGTCACCTTTCTGATGCCGGCCGACAGCCGCTTCGAGTTTACCCGTTTCTACGACGATTTAAGCGCCCGCGGTTTCGTCATCTATCCGGGCAAGCTCGCCCTCGCGGACAGCTTCCGGATCGGCTGTATCGGCGCCCTGGGCGCGCTGGAAATGCGGGCAGCGTTGGCTGCCGTCAAGGCAACGCTGGAAGCGATGGGCATCGACGATCTGGCATCAAAGGCAACCAATCAAACAAGCAGCTTAAACAGAACGGGAACATGATGAAAAAGACCACCGCTTTTCGCGGGCTACTAACCTCGGGAGAGCTTGAATTCATTTGTGAGGCACACAATGGATTGAGCGCCAAAATTGTCGAGGAAGCGGGCTTCAAGGGCATCTGGGGCAGCGGCCTGACAATTTCCGCGCAGTATGGCGTGCGCGACAACAACGAGACTTCCTGGACCCAGGTCCTGGAAACATTGGAATTCATGTCGGATGCCAGCAGCGTGCCGATCATGCTGGACGGTGATACCGGCTATGGCAGTTTTAACAACTTCCGCCGGTTGATCCACAAGCTGGAGCAGCGTGGCATTGCGGCGGTCTGTATCGAAGACAAGATTTTTCCGAAAACCAATAGCTTTATTTCGGGCGACACACAGCCGCTGGCCGACATCCACGAATTTTGCGGCAAGATCAAGGCCGGCAAGGATGCCCAGCTGGATGACGATTTCAGCATTGTCGCGCGCGTCGAGGCATTCATTGCCGGCTGGGGCCTTGGCGAAGCGCTCCGCCGGGCCGAAGCCTATCATGAGGCAGGCGCCGATGCGATTTTGATCCACAGCGCCCTGGCGGTAGCCGACGAAGTGCTGGCCTTCAAGACGGAATGGGCTGACCGCTGCCCCGTGGTCATCGTGCCGACCAAATATTACGCCACGGCCACGGAGGTATTCGAGGATGCCGGCTTCTCTTTGGCTATTTGGGCCAATCATTTGCTGCGCGCGTCCATTACGGCCATGCAACGCACGGCCAAACAAATCCACGCCGAACGGAACCTGCTGTCGATCGAGGACAATGTCGCAGGCGTTGACGAGGTTTTCCGCCTGCAAGGGGCAGCAGAGCTCAAGGAAGCTGAAAAGCGATATCTTCCATCGGCGGAAAAGGCACCCTGCGCGGTGATCCTTGCGGCCTCGAGAGGCAAGGAGCTGGGCGCCCTCACGGAGGACAAACCCAAGGTCATGATCGATATTCGCGGCAAGCCCTTGCTAGCCCACATCGCCGAAACCTACAATTTGGCCGGCATAAAAAAGCTCGTCGTCGTGCGCGGTTACATGAAGCACGCGGTCGATGTGCCGGGCCTGGACTATGTGGACAATGATCGCCATGAAAGCACCGGCGAACTGGTCTCGCTAAAGCAGGCGGTTGACCATCTCGGCGACTTAGGTACGGACATGGTTGTTTCCTACGGCGATGTGCTTTTCAACAAGTATATTTTGTCGTTGCTGGAAGAACCCGGGGAAGATTTCGTCGTCACCGTGGATGCGGATTGGGTCAATAGCCGCAATGCCGGGCGAGAGGCCGATTGGGCCATCTGCAGTCATCCGAACTCAAGAGATACATTTTCCACGCATGTCAGTTTGAAGCGCCTCGGCGACGATTTTCCAGAGGCCAAAATTCACGGTGAATGGATGGGATTCTTGAAGGTTTCGGCCAAGGGATTTCCGATCATGAAATCCGCCTTGAATGAATTATTGTCAAACCCGGAGCAGCAGCAATTCAAGATGCCCGATCTGATCAATATGTTGGTTGAGGATGGCAATACGATCCGCGTCATCTACACCACCGGGCATTGGCTCGATATTGACACGGTACAGGATGTTGTCGTGGCGGGAAATTTCAATGCCTAAATTTGGTCACCTAAAATTTAGTCACCTAAACGGAACTCAAATATGATCAATGCCGACGATTTTCTTGGACCCGCGCGGCAAGAGGGTTTTGATTTTTACACTGGCGTGCCCTGCTCCTACCTGACGCCGTTGATCAACCGGGTAATCAATGATCCCGCCAACCGCTATGTCGGGGCGGCGAGCGAGGGCGAGGCGGTCGGCATCGCGGCGGGCGCCTGGCTGGCCGGCCGGCAGACCGTGGTGATGTGCCAAAATTCCGGTCTCGGCAACGCGGTGAACCCGCTCACTTCCCTCAACGCACCATTTCAAATTCCAACCTTGCTGGTGGTTACCTGGCGCGGCCAGCCTGGCTTGGCGGACGAGCCGCAGCACGAGCTGATGGGTCAGATCACGCCGGCCCTGCTCGACACTCTGCGTATCCCCCATATGGCCTTTCCGGCCACGGCGGACGAAATCGGCCCGGCGATCGCGGCGATGTCGGCGAGCCTGAACGAAACCCGTCTGCCCTTCGCCTTCATCATGGAAAAGGGCAGCGTTCACGATGACGGCTTGAGCGAAACAACGCCTCCCGTGCGACCGAGCGGTACACGTACCGACCTTTCCGTCTCGGCGGAGCTGCCGACCCGCTACGCGATTTTAGAACGCGTGCTCGCCGCCGTCCCCGATAATGCCGCGATAGTGGCGAGCACCGGCAAGTGCGGGCGCGAATTGTTCACCCTCGCCGATCGGCCGCAGCACCTCTATCAGGTCGGCTCCATGGGCTGCGCGGGACCGATGGGCCTGGGGGTGGCATTGAATTCGGACCGGCCCGTGGTCGTGCTCGACGGTGACGGCGCCGCCCTGATGAAGCTGGGCGCCTTCGCCACGATCGGCGCGATGGGCCCGGACAATCTGGTCCACATTATTCTCGACAATGGCGTTCATGACTCGACGGGGGGCCAGCCGACCGTATCGCCAAGCGTCGATTTCGCCGGTGCCGCTCTGTCCTGCGGCTATGCCGGCGCCGCCCTCGCCAACGATCCCGATGGCTTCGAAAAAGCCTTCGTGGCGGCGCTGGAAAAACCAGGGCCCCACCTTATTCATGTACGTATTCGTCCCGGCTCCCTAGATAGCCTCGGCAGACCGACACTGTCGCCAAGAGAGGTGGCTGATCGCTTCAAGGCGTTCCTGGCCGAACCGAATAGCACTACCGGCTAAGTTCAACTTGCGCCGGGCAGTAATTCCAGCGACAAGACCCGCGCCGCCAAGCTCACCTCGCCCGAGGCTAAGCTGCGGGGCGAAATGCTGGAAGGACGAGCAGGGCCGCTACATGCTCGATGTTCCCTAGGCGACGGGCAATATAGCTGGCGCAAAGTGATCCGCAGCCCATGTCCCGTGCAGGTTGGGCGGACGGGCATATGAACTTGAATCCACCCCGGCCATGGACTTTGGCGTTGCGCCCACCGGGCATGCGCCTTAACGTCGCTGTCGGTTTGGTCAGGAGGAATATCCATGTTGGAGACGGTGCAACTCGGCAATAGCGGGCTCAGTGTTTCGAAACTGTGTCTGGGCACGATGAATTTCGGCGAGCCGGGGCGCGGCCATCAGGGGGATTGGACCCTGCCCATTGACGAGGCGCGGCCGATCTTCAAGGCGGCGCTGGACCACGGTCTGTTCTATTTCGATTGCGCTGATATCTATGGGCTGGGCGCCTGCGAGCGGGTGGTCGGCCAGCTGCTGCGGGAGCTGGTGCCGCGTGATCAATATGTGCTGTCGACGAAGATCTCGGCGCCCATGGGCAAGAACCCAAACCAGGGCGGCCTGTCGCGCAAACATGTGATGGAGGGCGTGGATGCCTGCCTTCAGCGTCTGGGTCTGGATTACGTGGACCAGCTGATCATCCATCGCCACCCCCACGGCCGTCTTGGTCTTGCCAAGACGCCGATCGAAGAAACCATGGAGGCGCTGCACGACGTGGTGAAGGCAGGCAAGGCGCTGTACATCGGCGGATCCTCGATGTTTGCCTGGCAATTCGTCCAACTGCAGATGACGGCGGAGCGCAATGGCTGGACCCGCTTCATCTCCATGCAGAACCACTACAATCTCATCTACCGGGAAGAAGAGCGCGAGATGAACCCCTATTGCGCCTCAACTGGCGTGGCCCTGACACCCTGGTCGCCCCTGGCCCGCGGCATTCTGACCGGGTCCTACAAAGGCAGTCTTGATGGCGGCAGCACGGCGCGCTCCCAGGGGGCGGACCGCAAGCGCACGGAGGGGCTGTATCTGGGCGAGATGGATTTCCAGATCGCGGACCGCGTTGTTGAAGTGGCCGAGAAGCTGGGCCACACCCCGGCGCAAATCGCCGTCGCCTGGCTGTTGAGCAAGGATGAGATAACGGCACCTGTCGTGGGGGTCTCGAAAATCAGCCAGCTGGATCAACTGGTCGCCGCGACCGAGATCACCCTGGAAGAGGCCGACATCGCCTATCTGGAGGAACTTTACAAACCCGTGGAGAACCTGCTCAGTTTCGGCACTTCGTAAATGCAAATCTTAGGTATGACAAAATGAACGCAGCTAGGAAACCGGTCGCCGTCGTTGTCGGCGCCACCACCAAATGGCAAGCGGACGGCCGCATGACCAAGTTGGCCCACGGCCAGGCATTGGACGACAGCAGCTTCCCGCCCGGCGTGCGCTGGGGTATCGGCGGCGCCATCGCGCAAAAATTCGCGGCCGAGGGATATTTCGTCGTGCTCACCACCCGCACAGCGGCCAATGCCGCCGCCCTTGAAGGCGCCATCCGGGAGCAGGGCGGCGAGTGCATGACCGTGGAGCTGGACCTGGTCTCCAGCGACTCGATCTCCACCGCCTTCGCCATGATCCGGGCGGAGGCCGGCGTGCCGGAAGTCCTGGTCTACAACGCCGGCTATCTGGAAGGCCGTGATCTGCCGCCCGGGCAAGAACTGCTGGAATATATCCCATTGGAAATGTTCGAGACCGCGCAGCATATTTCCAGCCGGGGGCCGTTTCTGGTCGCCAAGGAAGTTTTGCCGGCCATGCGGGAAAAGGGCGAGGGCTCGTTTCTCATCTCCAATAACAACTTTTCCCTGCGCGGAAAAAAGCGGAACACCGGCGAGTCCCTTTATTATCCCCGGGGCATGATGCGCACCCTGTCCCAGGTGCTTACGGAGGAATATTCCGAGCACGGCGTGCACGTGGCCAACGTGGTGATCGATGGCCTTATCGATTCACCGGGAACCCGGGCCCTGGCCAAGGCACAGGAGAATCCTGACATCGTCATGAACCCCGTCAAGATCGCCGAGGCGTTTTATTACCTGCACACCCAGGATAGATCATGCTGGACGCACGAGCTGCAGTTGACGCCGTTTCCCACCAAACCAAGCTATTGAGCCGAGCTACGGACAGGAACAGACCGCGATGCAGATCATTGATGCGCAAGTCCACCTTTGGGGCAGCGGCCTGCCCAGCAATATGTCTCACTGGCAGGTGACCTCCTTTACGCCGGAAGAGGCCATAAAATTGATGGACGAGGGTGGCGTCCATGGCGCGGTCATCCATCCGCCCAGCTGGGACCCCGGCTCCAAAGAAATGGCCTCCGCCGCGGTACGGAACTATCCCGGCCGCTTTGCCATCATGGGGTCCTTGCCTCTTGATCAGCCGGACTCCCGAGACCTGATTGCGAACTGGAAGGACCAACCCGGCATGCTGGGCCTGCGCTATACCTTCCTGAGTGATCCCGCCCGACAAATGCTGCACGATGGTGAACTTGATTGGCTGTTTGCGGCGGCCGAAAATGCTGGCGTTCCCATCGCCGCGCTGGCGACGGATTCGCTGGCCGTCCTGGGCCGGATTGCCGAGCGCCATCCCGGGCTACGTCTGACCATCGATCATCTGGGCGGCCGGGGCGGGTTGACCACCCTTAAGGATGCCGCCGCCATGACCCACATACCGGAGCTTCTGGCGCTGGCGAAATATCCCAATGTGGCGGTCAAGGCGACGGGTGCGCCGGGCTATTCCAGCGAGGCCTATCCGTTTCCCGCGATGCACACATATCTGCGGCAGATTTTTGATGCCTTTGGCCCCGACAGGATGTTCTGGGGCACCGATATCTCGAAGATGCCCTGCCCATGGGCCCAATGCGTGGCGATGTTCACGGAGGAGCTGCCCTGGCTGAACGAACAGGACAAAACGCTCATCATGGGTGAGGCAATTCGCGCCTGGTGGGGCTGGGAGTAAATCGGCGATAATGAGAATAATCCGTAGCGTAGCGTTTCAGCGAAGAGGACATCATGGACGTTTTTGAAGCCATCGAGACCCGAAAATCAATCCGGGCCTTTACCGAGCAACCGGTTTCCAAGGAGACGGTCGAGAAACTGCTGGAAATTTCCCAGCGCGCGCCCAGCGGCACCAATACCCAGCCCTGGCATGTCTATGTCTGCACCGGTGCGGTGCGCCAGGCCATCACAGACGACGTTCTGGCCTTGGCGGTGGCCGGCAAGGCGGGCAAATACGAGGACCATGACTACTACCCGCCGGTTTGGAACGATGTCCATCGCGACCGCCGCCGTGGCGTCGGTTGGGGCTTGTACGGCCTATTGGGCATCGAAAAGGGCGACCGCGAGGGCAGCGCCCGGCAAGGTGCGCGGAATTTCAAGTTCTTTGACGCGCCCATCGGCATGTTCATTACGGTCGAAGCCTATCTGGCGCGCGGCAACTGGGCCGATGCGGGCATGTACGCCCAAACCCTGATGCTGGCGGCGCGCGGCATGGGCCTGGATACCTGTCCGCAAGCCGCCTGGATCCAGTTTCAGGAGCCGGTGTTCCGGCATCTGGGTATCCCCGACGATCAGGTGCTGGTCACCGGTATGTGCCTTGGTTATGCGGATGACAGCGCGATCGAGAATACCCTGGTCAGCGACCGGGAGGATGTCGCCAACGTCGCGCACTTCAGCGGCTTCGACGATGGTTGATTGCCAGCGGCATCTGTTCGATGTGCCGCGTGAGATTGCGTATTTCAACTGCGCGGCTTTTACTCCGTTCCTGTTGTCCGTCGCCGAGGCGGGGCATGGGGCGGTGACGCGGCGGGTACACACCTGGAAAATCAATTCGGAGGAACTGGCGGACGGCGCCGACCGGGCGCGAACTTTGTTTGGCCGGATTATCAATGCCGACCGGGATGCCATCGCCATCACGCCCGCCACCAGCTACAGCATCGCCGTGGCGGCGGCCAATCTGGACCTGGCAGAGGGGCAGACCATCGTCGTCGTGCAGGACCAGTTTCCGTCCAATTATTATGTCTGGGTTGAAAAAGCGGCCCAGGCCGGCGCCACCATGCGCGTTGTGCCCCGTCCGGAAAATGGCGACTGGACGCCCGGGGTTCTTGACGCCATCGACGGGGACACGGGCATCGCCGCGTTGCCGGGCTGCCATTGGATGGACGGCAGCCTGCTGGACCTGGAAGCCGTCGGCAGCCGTTGCCGCGAGTTCGGCGCCGCCTTCGTTATTGACGCGACCCAATCCATCGGCGCCCAGCGTTTCGATATTGAGACGATCCAGCCCGACTTCTTGGCCTGCTCCGCCTACAAGTGGCTATTGTCGCCCTACACCCTGGGTTATCTCTATGCCGCGCCCCACCGGCGGGATGGCCAGCCGCTGGAATTGCACAACGGCAACCACGATCCCACCCAGCAGCACGGCACCTACAGCGCTGCCCTACGCCAAAGCGCGGCCCGCTACGATATGGGTGAGCGCACCAATTTGACTCTGCTGCCCATGGCTTGCGCGGCCATGGAGCAACTGCTGGCCTGGGGTATTGGCGAGGTCGAGGATTATCTGGGCACCCTGACCGATCGGATCGCGGACGAGGCCGCCCGACGCGGTTACGGCCACCCGCCCCGGGAACACCGGGCCCGTCACTTCATCGGCCTGACCCCGTCCGGCGGCGTGCCCGCCGGTTTGGTGGAAGCACTGGCGGCCGATGATGTCTACGTGGCCCCGCGCGGCGCTGCAATCCGCATCAGCCCCCATCTGCACAACGACGAAGCGGATATCGAGCGTCTGTTCGCCGCACTGGACCGGCATCTGACTTGAAAAGTCGCTGAACCGCCGCCGGTATGATGCTATTGTCGGTTTCCCTTATTGGCATCTGGTTAGGATCATCCCATGGCTGAATACATTCCACCCACCTTGGACTGGGTGCGCGAACAGGTCGAATTATACGAAGGCAGCGGCGGCACCGACGGCACCACGTTACGGGATACCGGTTTGCCCTGCATCATTGTCACCCATGTTGGGAACAAGACCGGCGGGGTTCGTAAGATACCGCTGATGCGGGTCGAGGTGGATGGCAGCTATGTCCTGGTCGGCTCTTACGGCGGGCGTCCCGCCAATCCCGTCTGGGTCTATAACATCAGGGCGAACCAGGACGTGGAGATCCGGGACAAGACCGAAGTCTTCAAAATGCGCGTACGGGAAGTCACCGACGATCCCGAACGGCAGCGTCTATGGGACGCCAGCGCCAAGGCCTTTCCGCCCTATTTGGAATATCAGGAAAAGACATCCCGCACGATCCCGGTGTTCATCGCCGAACCGGCCTAGGCTTGTTTTAGTCTGCGGCGAAGCAATACAGCAGGCCGGCGCCACCCGTGGATCGCAGATTGGCCTGACTGCAGCCCCGGGAATGGTGCGCCGAAGTCCAGGAAATATTGCCGCCGCCGTGGCGGTCGTGATGGCCGACGCTGGCGCTGCCCTTGTCGTTGCTGGTCCAGTTGCCGCAGGTATGGTCGCCCTTTTCCCAGGGAAAATATGCCGTGCCGTCATCCTTTGAACCGGTCAGGATGTCGTGTTCGTTAGGCTTGTCACCACGACCCTTGACCAGATTGCCGTTTTCATCCACCGCCGTGCGCTTGACCAGGTTGGGTTGAATATGCAGCTGGTCCAGATCAGAGGCGATCAAATCTCCCTTGGCGTTGTACCACGGCCCCTGGCCGATGCGGTCGCGCGCCGAGATGCCCCGCTTGCCCGCGACCTGGCTGGAAAGATAGGCGCGCCAGGTGCGGCCTTTCGAGCCGGCCGCCTCAGCCAATTTCTTGCAATGGGCATCACCCCCCGCCAGACCGCCAAGATTGCCGCCATCACCAATACCGACAGAGGTAACAAAAAAACCCATGGAATGATCAGCGGCCAACGCCAAGGGGCTGCCCATCAACAGCACCAACCCCGCGGCGGCGCCAATAGCTGTGAAACATTTACCAATACCCATCTCGATCTCCTCTCCCCGTTGCCTGGAAACACCATGTGGACGTTTGACCAAAAGTCTAGAACGGGGATCATCACCTGGCTAGATTTCACGGCGCGTCATCACGGATTAATGATCCGCGCCCATATGGCTACTGAATCAGCTGAAACAGCCGCCATGTCGCCAGGGCCGACAAGGCCAGAAACAGCAGACCAGCCAGACGATGCAACCAGACCAGCGGCAACCGGCGCAGGATCTTCTTGCCCGCCAATACCCCGGCAGC